>DCIJ01000077.1:11168-33216 GCA_002315945.1 Lachnospiraceae bacterium UBA1729
ACCAGGAAATTCAATATAATATATTAGATATCATATTTTATTGAGGAAACCCGAAAAATTGACAGAAAAATAGCTGGAATAGTAAAATTACTCAAATTAGATATTCATAAGATAAGTATTTGATTTTTTTAACTAGTAGATAACAGTAGGAGAAAGATATAATGTGTGGAATTGTTGGCTATGTAGGTAACAAACAGGCAGCTCCAATTTTGTTGGATGGATTGTCAAAACTTGAATATAGAGGATATGATTCAGCTGGTATGGCTGTCAGAGATGGAGAAAAGGAAGCTGTAGTAGTAAAAGCTAAGGGTCGACTGAAAATTCTGGCTGAAAAAACTAATGATGGTAATGATGTCCTGGGAACCTGTGGAATTGGACATACCAGATGGGCAACCCATGGTGAACCCTCTGAGAATAATGCACATCCTCACTGTTCAGATGATCATAATGTTGTGGGTGTTCACAATGGTATTATTGAGTCTTATCAGGAAATCAAGGAAAAGCTTGTTCGTAAGGGATATGCTTTCCAGACACAGACTGATACTGAAGTACTTATCAAATATGTAGATTACTATTATAAGAAATATAATATGGGTCCTATCGATGCCCTTGCCAAGGTTATGGTTCGTGTTCGTGGAACCTATGCTCTGGCTGTTATGTTCAAGGAATATCCTGGTGAGATATTTGTTGCCAGAAAAGACAGCCCCATGATTATTGGTGTGGGACAGGATGAGTCCTATATCGCATCTGATGTTCCTGCAATTCTTAAGTACACAAGAAATGTGTACTACATTGGAAACCTTGAGATGGCCTGCATAAAATCTGGCGAGGTTGAATTCTACAATCTGGATGGTGACCAGATTGAGAAGGAAATGGTTGAGATTACCTGGGATACAGAAGCGGCTGAAAAGGGCGGTTTTGAGCACTTCATGATGAAAGAGATTCATGAACAGCCCAAGGCAATTGCTGATACTCTCAATTCTGTTGTAAAGAATGGCAAGATTGATTTTTCAGAGATCGGTATCACAGATGAAGAGATTAAAGAAATTGATACCATCCATATAGTTGCCTGCGGATCTGCATATCATGCGGGCGTAGTTGGACAGTATGTATTTGAAGATCTTGCCAGAAAACGTGTAAGAGTTGATCTGGCTTCGGAATTCAGATATAGAAAGCCAATTCTTAATAAGAATGATCTGGTAATTGTAATTAGTCAGTCTGGTGAGACTGCTGATACACTGGCTGCACTTCGTGAAGCAAAGAACCAGGGAATCAAGACACTGGCCATTGTTAATGTTGTAGGAAGCAGTATCGCAAGAGAGGCAGATGCTATATTCTATACACTGGCTGGTCCGGAGATTTCTGTAGCCACAACCAAGGCCTACAGCGCTCAGCTGATAGCTATTTATCTACTGGCAGTACAGTTTGCCAGCGTATGCGAGACAATTGATGAAGAAAAGTATTCCAGTCTCATAGCAGAACTGGGAACTCTTCCAGAAAAGGTTGAAAAGATTCTTGAAGACAAGGAAAGAATGCAGTGGTTTGCATCTAAGTATGCCGGTGCTAAGGACATTTTCTTCCTGGGCCGTGGCATAGATTATGCAATATCTCTTGAGGGAAGCCTTAAGATGAAGGAGATTTCCTATATTCACAGTGAGGCGTATGCTGCAGGTGAACTAAAGCACGGAACCATCTCTCTAATTGAGGATGGTACACTTGTCATCACTTCACTGACCCAGAAGAGTCTCCTTGAAAAAACTACAAGTAATATGGTTGAAGTTAAGAGCCGTGGCGCTTTTCTCATGGGAATTACTACCTATGGTAATTACAGCGTAGAGGATGTAGCTAATTTCTGTGTATATGTACCAAAAACTGATGAACATTTTGTTGCAAATCTTGCAATTATTCCATTGCAGCTTTTGGGTTATTATATGAGTGTAGCCAAAGGTCTCGATGTGGATAAGCCAAGAAATCTTGCTAAGTCAGTTACTGTTGAATAAATGACGATATTAAAGATTATCAATAACAATGTAATAAGTGCGATAGATGAGTCGGGAAGAGAGATTGTCGTAATGGGAAAGGGCCTGGGCTTTAAGAAAAAGTCAGGGGATCCCATTGACGCGAGTCTCATCGAGAAGGTTTTCTCACTTCCTCAGGAAAACGTGGGGGCATATGAGCAGATTGTTCGGGACATGCCCTACGAGCGTATTAAGATTGCGCAAAAAGCAGTATCGCTGGCTTCAAAACGACTTGGTAAAGATCTAAATAGAAATATCTATATTACTCTTACCGACCACTTGGGTTATGCTATTGAAAGACTTGAAAAGGGTATTACCCTTCAAAATGCTCTGCTTTGGGAAATTAAGAAGTTTTACCCTGCGGAGTATGGTGTTGGTCTTGCTATCCTCGATATGGTGGAAAAGGAAACTGGCGGGTTACGATTCCCTGAAGACGAGGCTGGATTCATTGCTCTTCATATAGTAAATGCTCAGATGGAGGGAGATGGTAAGGTCATTAAGATGGCTTCAGCCCCCGCAATAATTAAGGATATTATTAATATTGTTCGTTACTCTGCCATGAATGAGATAGATGAAAAGGCCTTGGAATATGAGAGATTTATTACTCATCTAAAATTTCTGTCTCAAAGAATAGTAAATAATAGGCATTACCATGATGGAGATTCCGACCTGTATGAAATGCTGAAGTTCAAATACGAAGGGGCTGCCAGATGTGCAGACAGAATTGCCGAGTATTTGGCAGAATCAAGAAACTATACAGTTGGCGAGGATGAAAGGGCATATCTTACTATTCATATTGAGCGTATATTCAGATATGCGTTAATTTGTCCTTTGAAAGAAGGACTATAGATGTTAAAATAGATTTAGCAAAAAACTATTAGAAATGGAGGCAAACTAATGAAAGAGTTTACTTACACTATCAAAGATGAGTTGGGTATTCATGCTCGTCCTGCTGGTCTGTTGGTTAAGGCAGCAAAGGCTTGCACAAGCAAGATTTGTATCAAGATGGGCGATAAAACATCTGAAGCAACCAAGCTTATGGCAATCATGAGTATGGGAGTTAAAAATGGCAATACTGTTACCGTTACAGCAGAAGGTGACAATGAAGATACTGATATCGAGACAATGAAAGCTTTCTTTGAGGAAAATCTGTAAATCCTGTGACTAAATTTATTGTCAGTAAATTAAATAATCAAACTTTTGGAAAACGGCTCTTGGAGATACTAATCCTGGGAGCCGTTATTCCTATTCTGGTCTTTCAGATTCTGTCCTTCAGGCAGAATCTTCGTTTTACTACAGAAAAAATTAATCAGCTGATGACTGGTAATCTGAAGCAGCAGGCAGAGCGTGTGGATTTGACCATAGATAATTACGTTGGTCAGGTATATCAGATATATTCAGATCAGGACATCAGCGATAATATAAATATCTTAAATGATTCCAATAATCCCAATAAGGCTGCGGCCTTTAATCATATATATAACCGGCTGAGACAGTATAATCTGGCAAAAAATAACGTTCGCTGTGTAAGCATTGTCTGCGAGGATAAAACTGCAATCACATACGATTATATTACTGGATCTTCGCTGGATACTTTGTGGAATGGCTTTCCTGATATGACAGCAACGGAAGCATATCTTAATGCAAAAGATACAGCCGGAATAGCAATAACACCGACTCAGAGTATCACAGAAAAGAATGGCGAAACATATGTATTTCATCTGTCAAAAAGGCTGTATGATCTGGAAAATCTGGAGCAGGGAAGTATTGCTACTGTGATTATAAGTATAGATTCTAAGGCCTTAGAAAATATCTGTGTTTCAGATTTTGGTGCTGATAAGCTGACGGCGACTGAAATTACTTTCATAATGGATAAGAATCACAGAGTTATTTTTTTCCCGGATAATATTTTTATGGGAGTCAAGCTTAAAGAGGATCTGGATCCAAAAGAATTCATTGACTTGTCCGGATATTTTAGAGGCAGACAGGTGGCTCTAAATGAGTATGAAGATATCAACAATGGATGGCTATTTTACTCGGCATATGACAGGGATTATATATTTAAAGATGCAAAAAGAAATCAGATATTTTTCCTGATTATGTCGGTGGTAACTCTGCTTATAGTAGCGATACTGGTTATCGTTCTGGTTACATCCATTGAATGGGCGGTAAATCGTCGAAAAGATGCAGAAATAAAGGCACTTGAGGCACAGATAAACCCACATTTTCTATATAATACCCTGGACTCAATCAACTGGATGGCCATTGAGGCAGGACAGTATGAAATAAGCAGCATGTTAAGAAATCTGGGCGTTATTCTCAGGTATTCCGTTAGTAAAAGTAATAGTCAGGTAACGGTACGAGAGGTGGCTGACTGGGCTGAAAAATATATAGGACTTCAAAGGGTAAGATTTAACAATTCTTTTGATTACGAAATCAATGTTGCCAAAGAAGCTGAGGATAAATATATTCACAAGCTGATAGTTCAGCCTTTTATAGAAAACGCAATAATTCACGGGTTTGAAAAAACTAAAGCAGATGGGCGTCTGTCGGTGGATATTTTTATAGAAAACGAAAACCTGTGCATTATCATTGAAGACAATGGCTGTGGCATGCCCAGGGAAACGGTAGATATGTATAATGATAGAAAACGTGCAGCAGACGGCGAAGCTATGGGTATTGGATTAGCCAATGTGTTTTCAAGAATATTAATGTATTATCAGGCTAAAGGATCCTGGAACATTGTGTCCATGCCAGGTATGGGGACGGCCATAACCATCAGGCTCCCGGTTAGAGAAAAGACAGATGAGGATACTAATAGTAGAAGATGAAATAAAAATAAGGACTGGTTTGGGAAAACTGATAGAGGCGGTAACATCTCATCAGGTCATTGGTGAAGCCAAAAATGGAGTTGAGGGACTAGAACAGATTAGGGCCTTTCATCCCGATGTGGTTATCACAGATATCAGAATGCCTGACATGGATGGGCTTCAGATGGTTAAGGCTATGCGAGAGGCAGGAATGAATTCCAAGGTTGTAATTCTGACAGGATTTGCCCAGTTCGAATATGCCCAGACTGCCATAGGACTTGGGGTGGCGGACTATCTGTTGAAGCCGCTGGGGCCAGAGGATGTAATCAGGGTATTGGAAAAAATAGATAGCCAGATTAAGCGTGAAAACGAAGAAAAAACTGATGAAGCTGCCATGCTGTCAGCCATATATTTAAGTGGAAACACCAGTGATGTGTCCAGCCAGATAAGGGCACTGGAGCGATTTTGCAGGGATAAAGCCGGGGATTCGGATTCTGAAAAAAATAGTGAGACCTTTGCAGTGCTGGCGGGATTCATGGATAATACTTCTGCTCAGATTAAGGAACAGACTATAGAGGCATTTAATGAATTGACAGAACGCTTTGCCCTGGGGGGATGTATATCCATAATTGACAGAAATCGGGAGCTGGTAGGTCTGTTATTCGGAGAACGGGATAATACTGAGCGGTTTGTTTCAAGACTGTTAGCCAGATTAAAGGATATTAGACGAACCAACAGAATGCAGTATGGAGGGCTTGTCTTTTTTGATGACCCAGATGACATGCCGGGTAAAATAAGTGAGGCAAGCAATCTGTTAAATCTTGCTCTGGTCAGTCCCAGGGAGGGGATTCTTACAAGGGAATTGTCTGAAAAAATGCAGCTGCTTCAGTCTCCCTACAGTTATCCCAAGTCCTGTGAGGGAGAGCTTAAGAATGACATATGCAGTGGAGCGGGAGAACATATTGAAAAAGATATTACTGGTTTCATGAATTATATGCGTACAGGTAATTTTGCTCCTGAACATGTAAAACAGGGATACATGCGATATCTGAATTACATTGCAACAATACTTCAGGAGATAGATGAGAAAAGTTATCTGAATTTCCAAAATGAATTTTTTATCAGGCAGCAGGAAAATGCCAGAACCCTTGAGGATTTAGAGGATAATCTGAAACGAGTAGGTTTATTTTTAGCTCAGAGCAGAGAAAAAAAGGAAGATATTCGAAATTACACAATCAAGAGGGCTATTAACTATATACGTGAAAATTATGTGGAAGGTGTAACACTTGAGGAGACAGCTGATACCATTGGAATTACACCGGAGTATCTGAGTACACTATTTGTTAAGGAGATGGGAATAAACTTTTCGACCTTTGTTAAGGAATTTAAGATAAGCCATGCAAAGAGGCTTCTAAAGGGAACCGATATGAAGATATATGAAGTTGCAGAGGCAGTAGGATTTAGGGACTCAAAATACTTTGTAAAGGTTTTTAAGGAGGTCCAGGGAGTATCTCCAAAGGAATACAGGAATGAGTAGTAAAGAGATAAAGGGAGTAATAAAAAAAATAGCAACCGGGTTAATAACGGTGTCAGCGGTCTGTATATTGGCTGGTTGTAATGATAATGGCCAAGCCTCTGATATAGAAGAAGCGCCCCAGAGTAACAGACAGGAGATAACCATTTGGAGTTATTATGAGACTCCTGCCCAGCAGGCTGCAATGGATAATCTGGTAGGAGATTTTAACCGTAGCCAGAAAGAATACTGGTGTACCTGGGAATATGTGCCAATGGTGGAATTTACAAGAAATCTTTCCATGGGAATATCCATGGGAACGGAATCCAGATCCCTTCCAGATATCGTAGTTTTGGATAATCCCAATACTGAAACCTTTGTTAAGCTGGATATGCTGGAGCCAATTGAGCTTACAGACAATATGGATGATACGCTGTATTATTCGCAGGTTATTGAGGCTTGTAAATATCAGGGCAAGTATTATGGACTCCCAGTATGCTGCAATAATCTTGCGCTGTATTACAACAAGGACATGTTTGATGAGGCTGGAATTCCCAAGCCTCTGGGATGGGATAGCTTTCTTTTGGCCTGTGAAAAAATAAAAGATAAGAAAATAGCAGAATACCCTTTTGGCATGTGTGCCATAGAAGTAGAGCAGGGAGCCTTTCAGCTGTTACCATGGATTCTTTCGGAGAATGAAAAAAGTGATGACCTGGGAGGAGAAAAGACGGTTGCCGCATTCGAAAAAATAGATGAACTGCTGACCAAAGGATATCTGGATCGAAATTCCGTGAGTTGGTCTCAGATAGATGTTGCCAGAAAATTTGCAGCCAAGGAAACGGCAATGGTTGAGAACGGCCCATGGATATTATCTATGTTGGAAGAGGCTGGTGTGAATTATGGAATCGTTCAGATGCCTGTAAGAAATAAGTATATCGGAGTCTTTGGCGGAGAAGACTTTTGTATTGTAAAAGGAAGAAACAAGGAGGGGGCAAAAGCTTTCTTGGATTACTATAATCAGGATGAGGTTATGACTGAATTCTGCAGACAATGCCACGTACTTCCCCCTAAAATAAATGCGGCCAGAGAGATGGCTGCCCAGGATCCCAGGTTTGCAGTGTTCGAAGAACAGATGAAGGACACAATATCCCGAACTTCCATTGCGGGATGGAGCAACGTATGCAAGAAGTTTGGTAATGCATCCTATCTGCTCTTTGTAGGAAAGGGATCTCCAGAGGAATCTGCCAAGGAATTAACCAAGTAGACATACTAAAAAAGTAATATGAAAATATTCCACCTTTTTTAAAATATTGGAATATTTTGAATAATTACCCTCACTTATAATGGGCTCATCAGAAAGATACTGATGAAGTAACCAAAAAAAGGAGGGTAATTTTTTTATGAAAAAGAAGTTAGTATCGATTTTACTGACAGTGGCAATGACAGCAGCAATGCTTGTTGGCTGTGGACAAAGTGCACCTGAGGAAACAGAAAGCTCAGACAGTGCTGCACCAGCAGTTGAAAGCACAGAAAGCGCTGCACCAGCAGCTACAGAGAGCGCACCGGCAGTAAGTGGGGACAAGAAGAGTGTAGTAATCTGGGATTATTTTGAGACTGATGCTCAGAAAGCAATGATGGACACATTAATCAATGGCTTTAATGAATCTCAGGATGAGTTTGTAGCAAGCCATGTGTATGTTCCATTTTCAGATTATGAGAAACAGCTCACACTGGGAATTGCTTCGGGAGAGCTGCCCGACCTGGTAATAATGGATGGATGTGGAATGGCTTCATTTATTGAGCTGGGACTGATGGCTGATATTTCAGATGCTGATATTGCATGGGATGAATATATTGCAGGTCCTATGGATTCAACCATGATGGATGGAAAGCATTATGGAATTCCTTTTGCAACTAACTGTACAGCACTTTTCTACAACAAGGATTTATTTGATGCAGCAGGAATTGCTTATCCCGATGAGAATACTACATGGGATGATTTTGAAAAGATGGCAATCGCCCTTACCAAGGATGGCGTTGTAGGTTTTGGTAATGCTGGTGTCAATACAGATGAAGGTACATTCCAGTGCTTACAGTGGCTCTATACAGCAGGTGGAAGCTATACCAATATTGGTGACGGAATCGATGCATACAAGCTTATGCAGAGAATGATTGAAGAAGGTGCATGGACAAAAGAAGCAGTTAACTGGACACAGTCAGATGTTAACAACAACTTCATGGCAGGTAACATTGCTATGCAGCAGAATGGTCCTTGGCAGTTGCCAGGTATCGCAGCTAATGCACCTGAACTTAACTATGGTGTAACAGTTCTTCCAAAACGTGATGCTACCAGTGGACAGGCTACTTCTATTCTTGGTGGCGAGAATATGGGTGCTGTAAACAAAGAAGATGCATCAGGTGCTAAGGCATTTATCAAGTATTATGATCAGACAGAGGTTATGGTAGAGGCTATGAAGCAGTATGGTTCATTTCCTCCTAAGACAGAAGCAGCCAAGGATTCTTACTGGACAGAAGATCCTATGCAGAAGAACTTCATTCAGCAGCTTGAAACATCTATTCCAAGAGGACCTTCACCAGCATGGCCTTCATACTCTGCAGCAATCCAGACAGGTTTCCAGGAGGTTATGACCTCTGCCAAGACACCTGAACAGGCAGCAGTAGATACTCAGGCAGCAGTAGATGCAGTAAAATAAGCAATTTATTCTGAATAGATTGCTCCCAACCGTCGAAAGACGAAAGAATAAAAATAGTTATTACTCATAGTCTCATGGGGCATGTGCCCCATGAGATTTGAGCACATACCATGAGGCCACTCGCGAAGCGTGTGGTGTTGTGGCACATACCATGAGGATACTCGCGATATGAAAAAAACTGGACACAAACTCAGTGCAGCCAATCTGGGATTACTATTTTCTCTGCCTGCACTTATATATATGATGATTTTTATTGGTTATCCAATGATTCAAAATCTGATATTAAGTTTAAAAAATGTAGATGTATATACCTTCGCAAGACCTGAAAATCAAGCCTTTGTGGGGATAGATAATTATATAGCACTTTTCTCCAATGCAAACTCAGTGCTTCCAAAGGCTATTATCAACACAGTGATATTCACTGTGGCCAGCATTTTTTTTCAGTTTATTATTGGCTTTGGATTGGCACTTTTATTTAATAATAAATTTCCGGGGTGCTCCTTCTTCAGGGGAGTGACAATGATTTCCTGGCTCCTGCCGGTAACCGTTGCAGGACTTCTGTTTAAATTCATGTTTCAGTTAAATGGTGGAATAATCAATCAGTTTTTGACGTCACTGCATATACTTGAGGAGCCGATTGAGTGGCTCCTGGAAGGCAGGACTGCCATGGTGGCAATTGTGGTTGCCAACATATGGATTGGAATTCCATTTAATATGATGCTGATTCTTACAGGTCTGACAACCATTTCACCAGAAATATACGAAAGTGCGGGCCTGGATGGAGCAAACAAGCTTCAGACGTTATTTATGATTACAATACCTATGATCAAGCCTGCAATTATGTCAGTACTGACATTGGGATTTGTGTATACATTCAAGGTTTTTGACCTGGTATGGGTTATGACCAAGGGAGGACCGGTAAATGCAACTGAGCTGGTCAGCACCTATGCATACAGGCTTTCATTTGAGGAATTCAAATTTTCAGAGGGCGCAGCAGCGGCAAATGTATTGTTCCTGATTCTTTTGGTAGTAGGAATTTTCTATATTAAGACAATTGATGATAATGAGGTAATGTAGCATGAAAAAAAGTAAAAAGAATATGTTAAGCCTGATTATCATAGGGGCATGTATATTTGTAGTGTTTATCTTCCCACTGTACTGGATGTTAGTTACAGCTCTAAAGACTCAGCTGGAGATATTTCAGATTCCAACGCCTTTGTGGCCGAGAGATTTAACTTTTGAGGCTTTTGAAAAACAGTTATCTCAATCCAGTGACACACTTCAGGGATTTAAGAACAGTATT
Organism: Lachnospiraceae bacterium UBA1729; assembly: GCA_002315945.1. GTDB lineage: Bacteria > Bacillota > Clostridia > Lachnospirales > Lachnospiraceae > UBA1729. The sequence continues at coordinate 21,527 of DCIJ01000077.1, forward strand.
ATTATTGCTGTGGGAGCTACAGTAATTTCTACTGTGTTATCAATTCCGGCATCCTATGGATTGGCCAGATTTAACTTTAAGGGAAGAAAACTGATTATTCTGTTATTTCTTATTACCCAGATGCTTCCATCAACTTTGGTTCTTACAGCTTTGTATGTAATGTTTGCCAAAGTAAAGCTTTTGAATAACTACTGGGCTCCGATTCTTGCTGATGCGACACTTGGAATTCCATTTTCAGTAATAATTCTGCGTACATATTTTATTTCAATTCCAAAGGAATTGGATGAGGCAGCCAAGATTGATGGATGTGGACATATAAAGGCATTTATCAAAATAATGCTCCCTATTGCCAAACCCGGTATTGTGGTGGCGGCAGTCTTCTCCTTTGTATATGCCTGGGGTGATCTGATATATGGAATTACCTTTATGACTAATCCAACCATGAGGCCTATCACTTCAAGTATTTATAATTATGTACAGCAGTATCAGACCCTGTGGAATTCCACAATGGCCTTTGGTATTATTGCTATATCACCAGTTGTACTTATTTTTATCTTTATGCAGAAGTATATTGTCAGTGGTCTGACAAATGGAGCGGTCAAAGCCTAGACATTTAACAGGATTTTGGAGGGGCATGATGTTAAGTAATAGAATGGTTTCGGTACCATTGAAGGATATAAAAATTAATGACTCATTTTGGGGCAAACACATTGATTTAGTAAGCAAAGCAGTAATTCCCTATCAGTGGGAAGCTATGAATGACAGAATTCCAGACGCTGAATCCAGTCATGCGATTGAAAATTTTAAGATTGCGGCAGGGGACAGTTTCGGAGAATTCTATGGGGCTGTATTTCAGGATACAGATGTAGCCAAGTGGCTGGAGGCAGTTGGATTTTCCCTGGCTTCAAAAAAAGATCCTGAACTTGAAAAAACTGCAGATGAGGTCATTGAGATAATTGGAAGAGCACAACAGCCAGACGGTTATATCAATACCTATTTTACCATCAAAGAGCCCCAAAGAAGATGGACTAATCTGTCAGAGGGGCATGAATTATATACGGCAGGCCATCTGATTGAAGCTGCTGTAGCATATTATCAGGGTACAGGTAAGAAGAAATTTCTGGAGATAATGTGTCGTTTTGCAGACTACATAGATGAGGTGTTTGGCTATGGTAAGCTTGAAGGGTATCCAGGTCACCCTGAGGTGGAGCTGGCTTTGGTTAAGCTATACTACGCTACTGGAGAAAAAAAGTATCTTGATTTATCCAAGTATTTTACAGACAAAAGAGGAGAGGGGAAGAATTATTTTACTGAAGAAATGACTCGCCCATCCTACAAAAGAATTTTTCCTGAATTTTCTGGTTTTACACCTGAATATGCTCAGTCACATATGCCCGTGAGACAGCAGACCACAGCAGAGGGGCATGCAGTTCGTGCAGTATATTTGTACACCGCAATGGCGGATTTGGCCTATGAATATCAGGATGAAGAGCTGATGGCTGCCTGCAGGAGATTGTGGGATAATATTGTTGAAAAGAGAATGTATATAACTGGTGGAATAGGTTCTTCAGGACATCTGGAGAGATTTACCACAGATTACGATCTGCCCAATGATATTGGATACTGTGAGAGTTGCGCATCTATAGGTCTGGCTATGTTTGGCAACAGGATGGTTCAGATTACCAGAGATGCAGCATATGCGGATGTAGTTGAAAGGGCACTTTATAATACCATGCTTGCAGGTATAGCACTGGATGGAAAAAGCTTTTTCTATGTAAATCCACTGGAGGTATGGCCTAAGAATTGTATAGATGCGACTTCTAGACAGCATGTAAAACCTATTCGGCAGAAATGGTTTGGAGTAGCCTGCTGTCCTCCCAATATTGCAAGAACCCTGGCCAGCATGGGGCAGTACATTTACAGCAGCAGTGAAGAAGGACTTTGTGTTAATCTCTTTATCCAAAACGAGAGTGAGATTACCTTTGGAGACAGGAAGGGCATTGTGAGACTCAACACAGAGTTTCCCAGGGTAAACAGCTTTGAGATTGTGTTTGAAGAAAATGCACCAGCGAAGCTCTGGCTTAGAATACCATCCTATGCTTCTGACTATGTAATAAAAGCAGATGGAGTTAATATGGCTTATGAGGTCGAAAGGGGATATGCAGTAATAGAGGCACCACAGACCGGGTGCACCTATCAGGTATCCTTTAAGGCTGAACCGGTATTTTGTTATGCCAATGCACAGGTCAGAGCTGATTCTGGAAGAGTATGTATCACCAGGGGTCCTCTTGTGTATACCTTTGAAGAGGTGGATAACCAGGACAATCTGGAAGCAGTGTATATTGATACCAAATCTAAAATTAAGGAAGTGTTTGATGAATCTCTGTTTGGTGGAATAGTCAAGCTTCAGGTCAGGGGAAAAAAGATTATGCCCAGATATTCTGAAGGAAGTCTTTACAGCACTACGAAACCAGAGCTGGAGGATATTACGCTTACAGCTGTGCCGTATCCCTATTGGAACAACAGAGGCATGGGTGAGATGTGCGTCTGGATGAAGGCACTATTATAATAATACAATACTAATATTCTGGGGACTGTCTGCAGACGGCTATGCTGTAGCCTTGGACAGGAGTGAATTCTTCGAAACAGCAGTTTTTTGCAGAATAGTCCCCTACAAATTCACAGGCATCCAGACCCTGGGATACACCCTGGCCGGTGAACTTGATATAGCTTTCCTTAAGGGACCATAGTCTGAAAAATTCATTAGCCTGACTGGCAGGCTCAAGACCTTCCAAATAAGCATATTCCCTTTGCGTAAAATATCTTTTGGCAATGGACAGGTTATAGTGTCTGTGCTCCTGTATATCTATGCCAACCTCACAATCTGAAAAAATAACGACAGCATAGCTTCCTGAATGGGAAGCGTTGAAATGAATCCTGGGAAAGCCCTTAAAATAAGGTTTTTCGTTTTCTCCTTTTTCATAGCTCATATCTTTTTCTGCCAGATTAATATCTGCCAGTCCTAAATCTACCAAATGCTTAAGCCCATAATCAATTAATAATCCTGCCCCAAGGCTAAGCCTCTTGTCAGGATTCATTTTTATGCGTGTGACCTTTGCCTGTCTGTACATTGAAACGTTGTCCAGGGCTGCCTGAAAGAGATTTGTATCTTCCAGAATGGATACGTCCAAAAGAAACACCCCTTTTGCCGGGCTAGTGATTTTATCGAATATTGAATTAAGCAGTAAAGATGTGTTTAATGTCATATTTCCTATATATTAATTCGCTAGCAAAAATTGTACCCAAATGATTATGTCATATCTGTACAGGTTTGAAAAGAATGAAGTATTATATGGAAAGATAATCATATTTCTATATTGGAGAAAAGTTTTGAAAAGTAGTACAAAAACAATAAAGCCGATTGCTGTTATTCATACTGATTTTGTAGAAAAATTTGGGATTCCCAGGCAGAGTCTCCAGGTTAAGGGCCTGATGGGCACTATTATTTTTGAGCCGGAATTCAGACATCCCGATGCCCTCAAGGGGATAGAGCAGTTTTCTCATTTGTGGCTGATATGGGATTTTAGCAAGAATGATAATTCTGTTTTTCATGCCACAGTAAAACCGCCCAGACTCGGTGGAAACACTCATGTGGGAGTGTTTGCGTCCAGAGCTTCCTTCAGACCCAATGGAATGGGATTGTCAGTGGTAAAGCTTGTGGAAGTGAAGGACACTGAAAAGGATGGTCTGATTCTGGTGGTTGAAGGGGCCGATCTGCTGGATGGTACACCCATATATGATATCAAGCCCTATATTCCAGTGTCGGACTGCATTGAGGATGCCAGAGGTGGATATACGGAAGAGACATGCAAGCACAGACTGGAGGTTGAGTTTCCGGAGAAGCTGCTAGAGCAGATTCCCGAAGAAAAAAGAATACCCCTTATGGGGATACTTGAGCAGGACCCCAGACCCCGCTATGGAGTAGATGAAAACAGAGAATTCGGGGTGGCATTTGCCGGTGATAATATCAAGTTTGTAGTAAACGGTGATACCCTGACTGTTACAGGAGTTGAAAAAAATTATTCACCTACCCATTGACATTTTTCAAGCATTGATTTAATCTACCCATGAATTGAGGCTTTGAACTCAATAGTTTTAAACAAAAGTTAAATATTTTCAGAGGTTATTTTTTGCTGATTGCTGATTGTAATGAATAATTAAATATTTGAAGGAACGGATTCAACAGAGCGATTTGTTGGTATGCCGATGCTGTGGTGCATTAGAACAGTTGTCTAATGCCTGCTTGTTGTGTGTCATTTGTTCCTTCAAGATTAATGACTATCATTACAGGATGCGTATAAATGAAATTTCTTAGAGCATGATAGGTCATGCTCTTTTTTTGCGTGGGGACGGTTCTTTTGCAACGAGGAGTGTCCCTATTCGGTATTTTGGAGGAAATAACCATGAATAATATATTTGAATTTGAAACTATAAAAGAAAAATGGATGCAGCATACAGTAACCCTTGCTGCAAAAGAAAAAATAAAAGAGTATACCTATTTCCTTGATGAAATAGGCTGTAAAAAGGCGGTAAAGGACACAACTGACGCCAGAAAGCTTATAGAGAAATATGGCCTGCCCCCACTTTCTTCCAGTGATGAAGCCAAGGAAATGATTGAAATGGCTGTAAAGGAAAGCTGTCTGACGCCCTATCAGCTGGAAAGAATCGGTAATGTGCTGGTGGCGGTCCTGAGACTGAAAAACTATCTGGCCAAAGGCAAGGAAACCAACAATCCCCTGGCCTATTACGAAGAAAATCTGAATCCCCTGGAAGATATCAGGGAAGAAATAACCAGGCAGATTCGAAATGAACAGGTGGATGATCTGGCCTCAAAAGGACTGCAGGATGTAAGGCGTCTGATTGCTGACCTGGAAGAAAAAATGAGAAACAAGGCTGATCAGATAATGCGTTCTAACAAGGAATGCATGGCAGATACCTTTTCCACCATGAGAAATGGCAGAGTGTGCATACCTGTAAAAAAGGACTACAAATGGAAAATACCTGGCAGTGTAATTGATAAATCCCAGACCGGAAATACAGTGTTTGTCGAACCTGTCAGCGTAGCCAATATTTTCGAGGAACTCCAGCTTGCAAGGATTGAAGAAGAAAATGAAGTACACAGAATCCTCTACACATTGACAGCCATGGTGGCTGATAATGTTGAAGTAATGAATGAAAATATCCGTGTAATTGAGAAGCTGGATTTCATTTTTTCAAAGGGCAAGCTAAGTCTGGAGATGAATGCCTGTGAGCCCATAATCAATATGGACAGATACATTAAGCTGACCGATGCCAGACACCCTTTGATGGATGAAAAGGAATGTGTGCCCCTGCAGTTTGAAATAGGAAAGGGAGTAAGGGGAATAATCATTACCGGCCCCAATACCGGTGGCAAGACTGTATCAATCAAAACTGTGGCCCTGAATTGTCTGATGGCCCAGAGCGGTCTGCACGTAACCAGCAGAAAAGCTGAGGTGTGCATGAATAGTTACTATCTGTGTGACATTGGTGATGGACAAAATATCACTGAGAACCTGTCCACTTTTTCTGCTCATATCAAAAATGTTTTGTCAATAATTGAGCAGATTGATAAGGATAGCCTGGTAATTATGGATGAGTTGGGAAGCGGAACTGATCCCACAGAGGGTATGGGAATAGCCATTGCCATTCTGGAGGAACTGTATAAAAGTGAATGTCTCTACCTGGTTACAACCCATTACCCGGAGGTAAAGGACTACGCTGAGAAAAAAGAGGGTGTGATCAATGCCCGAATGGAATTTGATCCGGAGACACTGGCACCTACCTATAGAATGATAATAGGAGAAGCAGGAGAAAGCTGCGCCTTCTATATTGCGAATAAACTGGGAATGCCATCCTCTATGCTTGAAACAGCCATCAAGGCTGCTTATGGAGAAAAGGCAGTTGACTCCTTTGGCTTTTTGGAAAAAGCCGACCAAAGTGGAACATCCGGCCAGAGGAAAAAAACTGCAGGGCCAAAAGCAGGCAGATTAAAAAAGAAGAAGACAGTATCTGCAAATCCTGAATTGTCCACACTTTTTTCAATAGGAGATTCTGTAATGGTAATGCCGGACAAGACCATTGGAATAGTGTGTGAGCCGATTAATGAGAAGGGAATTCTCAGAGTTCAGATTAAAAAAGAAAAATTCTATATGAATTACAAACGTGTAAAGCTCCATGTAAAAGCTACTGAACTGTATCCGGAAGATTATGATTTCTCTATAATCTTCGATTCTGTGGAGGCAAGAAAGAAACGACACGAGATGGGAAGAAAGCTGAGCGATGTACGCCTGGAGTATGAGGAGAACTAGAACAAAAATGCATAATAATTGCGCCTTCCCTACAGGCGGAAGGCACAATTGGTTTTGTCACAAAGCTCGCAGTTGTGAACGGTGTTTTCGCAGCCTGTTTCACTGATGCCGATAAAGGCTGAAATACTTTTTTGGGGAATCATAAGTCCGCCCTCGGTAAGCCCCACTCCGATTTTTCGATGGGCGTCCACCATGGACAAAAGCCAGGGCTGCAAAGAAATATCTAAATCTCCGTATCCGGGACTAAACCTGGGGCGGAGATTTTTTTTTGTAAATTTGCCTTTATTTATTTCCATACTGAGAAACTTGCAGAACCTGTCTGCAAAGGTTTCAATTGCAACGGTCCCCATCGCATCCAGGATCAGGGCAGATGCAGGTGACTTGGCAAGATATCCCCTCTTTAGCTGCTCCTGTGCAACGCCTATAGTGGCGCACATAATGACTACACTATCACATCCATTCAGGTTCTTGGCCAGGTGGGTACTGTTAATCTCTGTGCCAGAAATGCTGATTGTGGAATCAGAATGACCGATAGAATTAGAATGACCGGCTGAATCAGAAGAACCGGCAGAATCAGAAGAACCGGCAGAATCAGAAGAACCGGCGAGCGTGGAAGGGCGTTCGATATCGCATATTGTATAGCAGGCTGCGCAGCTAAGGCTGTTTAAAAAAGTGGGCATGAGCTGCCCGATTAAATCCTGTAAAGCTTCGTCAGGCTTATTTCCATTGAGCCCAAGATATCTGTTAATTTGAATATCTGACAGTGCGTCTATTTTTGCTGAATATGTATATACCATTGGTTTAATGTCCTATTAAAAAAATTACGTGAATGATGCTCCCATCAAATTCAAACGAATATCATAAGAAAATGTCATCTCTGGCTACTAATTGTAACAGAGGGGCCACTGGTTATCCACTACAAAAGTAGATGGTTGTCCACTTCAAAAATAGATTGTCGCAAACAATCCCGTCTTGTGGTATACTTCACTCTGAATAATTATGAAACAATGGTAGATAACAGAGGGATATTATGAAAGCAATTGATTTAATAAAAGCAGAAAAACCAAGTCTGTCACTGGAGGTATTTCCACCAAAGACAGGTGCAAAATTTGAATCTATCAAGGAAGCCTGCGACAAGGTAGGCGCTCTTAAGCCTGACTTTATGTCAGTAACTTATGGAGCAGGTGGCGGAACCAGTGAGTTTACCATTGATATCGCATCTTCGCTTCAGAAAAAATATAATATGCCAGTGCTGGCTCATCTTAGCTGCATCAGTTCAGACAGAGCCGGAGTAAGGGCCCAGCTTGATAAAATGAAAGCAGCAGGAATCGAAAATATTCTGGCTCTTCGCGGAGATATTCCGGAGGACGCTGCACCAAGGGATACCTGGGATTATCACTATGCCAGCGAACTGGTAGCTGAAATCAAGGAATATGGTGGATTCTGTATAGGTGGTGCATGCTACCCTGAATCTCATCCTGAGTCTGCCAATCAGAAGGAAGATATCAAAGCACTTAAGGCCAAGGTGGATGCAGGGTGCGAATTCCTGACTACCCAGATGTTTTTTGATAATGCAATATTCTGGAACTTTTTATATAAGATTCGCGAGGCAGGAGTTGATGTACCTATAGTGGCAGGTATTATGCCTATTACAAAAGCAAAGCAGGTAGAAAGAGCTGTTAAGCTTTCGGGTACTCAGGTGCCCAGCCGCTTCAAATACATGGTTGACCATTTTGGAAGCGATGACGAGGCTATGAGACAGGCAGGAATTATCTATGCCAGTGAACAGATTGTTGATCTGCTGGCCAATGGAGTTCCGGCAATTCATATCTATACAATGAATGATGCCACCATAGCTGAGGGAATAATGAACAATATTTCCAAACTGTTGAAATAGAAAGAAGCAGAAGAAAGCAGAAGAAAACAGAAAAAGCAGAAAAAACAGAAATAACAGAGCGATAACTGCAAAAAACCGCAGAGATAAAAATCGAGATTAACATGAATGTATTAGATAGAATTAACAAAGGATTGTTTTACCTGGATGGAGGAACCGGTTCGGTACTTCAGGAGCTGGGACTTAAGCCGGGAGAACTGCCTGAATTATGGAATATTAACAGACCTGACGACATAGTGGAGCTGGGCAGGAGATATTATGAGGCTGGTTCCAATGCCATCTGCACCAATACCTTTGGGGCTAATGGACTTAAATATGATGGAAAAGAAGGACGCCCTACAGTAGAGGAAGTTATTCTTGCTGCAACAAAATGCGCAAGAAAGGCATCTGAAGTGGCACAGGGTCCTTATGTACAGGAAGACAGATATGTAGCTCTGGATATTGGTCCCATTGGAAAAATCCTTGAACCCATTGGAGATCTGAAGTTCGAGCAGGCGGTGGAACTCTTTGCAGAGCAGGTCAGAGCTGGTGTCAAGGCCGGAGTTGACTATATCTACATTGAGACCATGAATGATGCCTATGAGACCAAGGCAGCAGTACTGGCAGCCAAAGAGAATTCTAATCTGCCTGTATTCGCCAGCAATGCCTATGATGAAAGCGGCAAGCTAATGACAGGAGCAAGTCCTGAAGCCATGGTGGCTACTCTTGAAGGCTTGAGGGTTGATGCGCTGGGTGCCAACTGTTCACTGGGACCCGAACAGCTCATGCCTCTGGTTCCCAGACTGGTAGGAGCCAGCTCTCTTCCTGTAATGATTAAGCCTAATGCTGGTCTTCCCAGAAGTGAAAATGGAAAAACTGTATATGATGTAACCCCTGAGCAGTTTGCGTCCTATATGAAAGAAATAGTTGAGCATGGAGCAAGAATCCTTGGGGGATGCTGTGGTACTACTCCTGATTTTATCAGGGCGGTGGTAGATGCTACCAGGGATATGCAGCCAAAGCCTGTGACTGAAAAAAAACTTTCGGTAGTTTCTTCCTATGCCCAGTGCGTAAGCTTTGATGGCAGACCTGTACTGATTGGCGAAAGAATCAATCCTACCGGTAAAAAGAAGTTCAAGGAAGCACTTAGAAATCACGATATTGGATATATATTAAATGAGGGAATCAATCAGGCTGATGCAGGTGCCCATGTACTGGATGTAAATGTGGGACTACCTGAGATAGATGAGCCGGCACTGCTAAAAGAGTGTATACAGGAGCTGCAGGCGGTTACTGCACTTCCTCTTCAGATTGATACCACCGATGTGGATGCCATGGAACAGGCCATGAGAATTTATAATGGCAAGCCCATGATTAATTCTGTGAATGGCAAGCTTGAAAGCATGGAAGCTGTATTTCCACTGGTGAAAAAATATGGTGGTTACGTGGTATGCCTTACTCTGGATGAGGATGGTATCCCCGAGACTGCTGAAAAAAGATATGAAATTGCTGAAAAGATTACTAACAAGGCCAGTGAGTATGGGATAAAGCCCTGTGATCTGATATTTGATCCCCTGGCCATGACTATTTCTTCTGATAACAGGGCCGCATTGGCTACCCTGGATGCCATAAGAATGATTAAGGAAGGCCTGGGTGGTAAGACCTCTCTGGGTATATCCAATATTTCATTTGGTCTGCCCAGTCGAGAGTATGTAACTGCGTCCTTCTTTATTATGGCACTTAATCAGGGACTGAATGCAGCCATCATGAATCCTTTTGCCTTTGAGATGCAGAAGGCCTACCATACATATTTGGCGCTTAATGCCATGGATGAAAGCTGCATGGAGTATATTGAATTTGCCTCCAAGGCGGCCGAAGAAGCAGCAAAACAGGCAGAGCTTGCCGCAAGCAGGCTGATGAGTGGGGCAGCAGGCGGAACTGCAAATGGAGCGTCAGGCACTGCAGCAGGCGGAACTGCAAATGGAGCGTCAGGCACTGGAGCAGGTGGAACTGCAAATGGAGCATCAGGCACTGCAGCAGGCGGTTCATCTGACAAGGGTTCATCGCGTCTCAACACAGCCATTGTAAAAGGCCTTAAGGAAGAAGCCGGCAGAGAAACCGCGCTTTTGGTTGCTGGTGGTGTTGATGGATTAGAAATAATTAATGATCATATTATCCCGGCCCTGGATGTGGTTGGTAAAGGTTTTGAAGCCAAGACCATGTATCTGCCTCAACTTTTGATGAGTGCAGAGGCTGCAAAAGCGGCATTTGTAGAAGTCAAGAAATCCATGGGAGAGGGAAATGGAAACGGCCCCGGAGTAATTGTTGCTACAGTCAAGGGAGATATCCACGATATTGGAAAAAATATTGTGAAGGTTCTTTTGGAAAATTACAGCTTTAATGTAATTGACCTGGGCAAGGATGTGGATCCGGAGATAATTGCCAAGACCGCAATTGAAAAAGATATTAAACTGGTGGGGCTGTCAGCCCTGATGACTACAACGGTTCCCGCCATGGAAGAGACAATCAAGCTGTTGAGAGTTGAGAAGCCAGACTGCAAGGTAGTAGTAGGTGGCGCTGTGCTGACCCAGGAATATGCAGATATGATTGGGGCAGACAAATATGCAGGAAATGCCATGGAGACTGTAAGATATGCAGAAGAGATTCTCCTTGGAAAACATGGAAATTAGGATAAACCGATGACACTGAATTCAGAACATTTACTGGATAGCATATTGCAAAGTCTGGACAGGATTAAATACCTGAGTCCGGAAAATATTCCTGACATAGATCTATACATGGATCAGGTCACAACCTATATGGATGAGGAGCTGCGACAGACTACCAGACATCCGGGACAGGACAAGATATTGACCAAGACCATGATTAATAACTATGCCAAGGATAAACTGCTGCCGCCTCCGGTAAAGAAAAAATATTCAAAAGAGCACATGCTTATGCTTATTTTTATCTATTATTTTAAAAATGTGCTCTCTATTGGGGATATTCAGTCGCTTTTAAATCCAATCACCGAAAAATACTTTGGTAATGGTGGTAAGGAGGGGAAGGATGGCCTGGAGTATGTGTATCGGGAGGTCTTCTCATTGGAGCCCCTGGAGATAGACCGAATTAAGCAGGATGTGAAGGAACAGTACAGAATTTCCCATGAAACCTTTAAGGATGCTGACGATAAGGATTCAGAATTTTTAAAGACCTTCTCCTTCATCTGTATGCTTAGCTTTGATGTATATGTAAAAAAGCTTCTGATTGAGAAGCTTATAGATGGACTGAATGAAAATATCAGATAAAATCAAACATAATATGGTAAATGACAGAGTATGGCTGTTGGGTGGCGTGTCTACCATGGCCATACTTATTTTGGTTACGGTAGTCAGCCTGAGTATATTCCGTTACAGAGTCAGGGAAGT
>DCIJ01000062.1:0-23995 GCA_002315945.1 Lachnospiraceae bacterium UBA1729
CAGACCAATGAGAACATCAAAGGCCTGGAGGGAACCAAGAGTAATCTGCAGGTACAGCTGTCTAATCTGAATGCTTCGTTAGAAGAAGTAAGTGATAATCTTGAAGAGCTTGAAGAAAAAATAGATATTAAGCTTCAGGAAATTGACAACACTACAGAAGAACTTAATGAAGCCGAAAAGACAGAACGGGAGCAGTATGCTTCCATGAAAGCCAGAATTAAATATATGTACGAACGCAGAGACTATACTTATCTGGAGATTTTGAACAAATCAGGTGGTATTAGTGAATTTCTGAACAAGAGTATGTATATTGAAAAACTGTCTGATTATGATCAAAGAAAACTAAAAGAATATCAGGAAACAAGAGATGAAATAGCTGTTACCAAGAAGGAGCTGGAAGAAGAGAAGGCTGAACTCTTGGAACTGCAGGAAGAAACTGAGCAAGAGAAGGCCAAGGTGGCGGGTCTGGTTGCCAATACTGCTGGAAACATTGCACAGTATTCAGATCAGATTGCAGCTGCAGAGGATGCGGCAGATGCCTATAAAGCTCAGATGAAACAGCAGGAAGAAAATATTGCTGCACTTCAGAAACAGCTGGCAGAAGAAATGGCTAAATCCAAACTGGCTGCAAAATCAGCATGGAGAGACATTTCTCAGGTGACTTTTGATGATAGTGACAGGGAACTTTTGGCTGAACTGATATATTGCGAAGCAGGTGCAGAACCATATGCAGGAAAGCTGGCAGTTGGTGCGGTTGTTATAAATCGAGTCCTGTCCAGCGTATTTCCGGATACTGTTGTAGGTGTAGTATATCAGAGAAAACAGTTCGCTCCGGTTTCAGATGGACATCTTGCATTGGCTTTGGCAAATCAAAGAGCAACAAAAGACTGTTACAGTGCAGCTGACGAAGCAATGCGTGGAATGACTAATGTAGGCAACTGCGTATTTTTCAGAACTCCAATTCCGGGGCTTACAGGAATAGCTATAGGCGGTCACATCTTCTATTAATACTTACATTTAAAAAGGGCACTAAATGTGCCCTTGTTTTTTTTCTATTTCATTAAGCGGAGCAAGCAGTACGTCCAGCTTGCCACGATAAATCTTTTCGAGTAGTGCATCCAAACGATGAAGAGCAAGCTTGAGCTGGTCAACAGATAATAGCCCTGATTCGAGAGCTTCGCCCAATTCTCCGATATCTACAACCCTGATTCGGTTATCAGGATAAACAATTACATCAGCTAACAAATCTGTAACTACAAATTCGTCCTCAGATACAAATTCAGCATCTATAATGTCACAATAGATATAATAAAGCTCATCCTTGGCAGTCATAAACCGGCTTATTTTATAGCCCTGCTTTAAAAAATAGATGCTGGTGCCATGGGTAAAATCATGACGAGGCTTAAGTACATTCCACTGGGTGATTATCAATTCATCTGTCCAGAGAAGTATCTTATCATCCTTCAACAGAATACATTCATTTGGAATTAGTCGTTTGCGATACAATTTTGGAAATGACATGACAACCCCCTTTTTTGAAATTAAGCTTATATAAAATATGACAAATGAACAAAAGAAAGTCAATATAATTACACTTCATTTCTTGACACTATTTATTATATTAGGTATGATACCTTTTGCCGTGCAGCCGGGGCAGTAGCCGTGCCTTGTAACCTATGGCTATAGTAGGGGTCATGCGGAATGGAGGGCTTGACAGTTTTATTTGTCCTCGGGTAAGTGGTGTTGACATTCGGGTCTTACGCGGCGAGAACTTGCGAACCGTGTCAGGTTGGGAACAAAGCAGCACTAAGCAGGACCTCTCGGGTGACGTGAGGGTGCCTGAATGGAGCTAACTGCCCGGGGATTGTATTATTGTTCTGTTCGAAGTTTCGTGCACGGTTTTTTTTACCGGAAAAAGTGAAAATATATTGACGATACTTGTTTTATCAAAAGGAACGCAGTTATGAAAAGCATGAGCAAAGATGCAAAAAATTTTTATAAAAACCTATGGACACTGGTACTTCCCATTGCCATACAGAATTTTATTTCCAATGCAGTAAATTCAATGGATGTCTTCATGCTGGGACTGGTGGGACAAAGTGAACTGTCTGCAGTAAGTCTGGCTAATCAGTTTCAGTTTATTCTCTTTGGATTCTTTTTTGGAATCAATTCGGGAATCACAATAATGGCAGCCCAGTACTGGGGAAAAAAGGATACCAAAGCAATCCAGAAGATTATGGGTATTGCAATCAAGATATCCATGGCAATTACCGGGATGATGGCGCTTGGAGGAATACTGTTTCCGACTCAGCTCATGGGAATATATACCAATAATACTGAACTGGTTAATATTGGAGCAAAATATCTTCAGATAATCGCGGTTTCTTACTTTTTGATGAGCTTTTCCCAGTCCTTCCAGGCTACCCTTCGAAGCGTGGAGAGAGCAGGACTGTCAACGATTATCAGTACAGTTGCTCTGTTTTTAAATGTTTCATTAAATGCTGTGTTTATCTTTGGACTATTGGGAGCACCAAAGCTGGGGGTAATTGGAGTTGCATATGCCACACTGATATCCAGAATTGTTGAATTTGTGCTGTGTCTCTATTTCTACCTGAAGGGAACGGTCTGCACACCGGATATGAAGGATTTGTTTGGACATAGTGCAGTTCTTATGGGGGACTTTCTGAAATATTCAATGCCAGCTCTGATAAATGATTTGTCCTGGACACTGGCATTTTCCCTGTATTCAGTAATAATGGGTCACCTGAATGCGGATATTGTTGCTGCAAATTCAGTAGTGACTACAGTTCGAGATCTGTGCGCAATAATGGGATACGCAATATCTGGCGGTGCATCAGTACTACTGGGAATAGAAATAGGAAAGGGCGAGATGGAGCTGGTAAAAAAAGATGCAAGCAGAGCCTGCCTTGCAACCTTTGCCTGTGCTGTTGTAACAGCTCTTATTATTATTCTGATAAGACCCTTGGTATATATCCTGTTCACTCTTACTCCTGTGGCAAAGGGATATCTTGAGATAATGATGTGGATTAGCAGCTACTATGTAATCGGACAGCTGATGAATACCTTGCTGATTGCAGGTGTATTCAGATCTGGAGGCGAGACCAAGTTTGGGATGGTAGTAGACATCGTTACAATGTGGGTGATAAGTGTGCCACTGGGATTTTTGACGGCCTTTGTATTTAAGTGGCCACCTATGGTTGTATATTTTGTACTGTGTCTGGATGAGTTCTGGAAGATTCCGGTGGTTTATAAGTATTATAAAAGCTACAAGTGGGTAAGAAATATTACAAGAGATAATATCTAGAAAAAACCCCTCTAAAGTATATGTTAATTTTTGAACATATATTTTAGAGGGGTTTCAAATTACTTTATAAAATTTAAATCAGGGCTTCAATTTCCAGCTCTGGGTGAGCAGTCAGATCTATAAATCCTTCGTAGGTTTTGATAGTAGGCCTTGACAGCTTTGCCTTATTTATTAATACTACCTTGCCAATTGCACCATTTGAAAGTCTGACATCTGTAAGCAGATAGGTGTTTACAACATTATTCAGGAAGGTGAGAATTAACTCGGGATCATACTTCTGAAAACCTTCATCCTCAAAGAGCTTTACAGCAGCGAAGGGACACAGGGGTCCTCTGTACACTCTGGCAGAAGTCATCGCATCATATACATCTGCTATAGAAACCATCTTGGTATATAGTCCGAGTTTATTTCCAAACAGTCCAAAGGGATAACCTGAACCATCGAAACGTTCATGATGTAATAGAACAGCATTTCTAATGGTATCACTCATTTTGGACGAAGCAAGGAGATCATATCCCTGCCTTGGATGGGTCTTGATTACTTCGAATTCACTCTCTGTAAGCTTGGCAGGTTTTTTAATAATACTATCAGGAATCTTTACCTTGCCAATATCGTGGAGCATACCTGAAATAGTAGCCTCTTTTATCTGTATGGGGCTTAACCTAAGCCATCTGGCGAACATATTACAGATCAGCGCAACATTCATGCAGTGTGCATAGGTTGCATCATCATAGTCACGCATATTGTGTAGCATGTCAAAAACACTAAAGCGGGACTCATCAAAATTAAAAATACCAATGGTATTTTCTAACAGCATACTAATGTCAATTGGGGAACCATCCACCAGGAGTGTATTCATGACATTCTTGAAATTTCGAACATCCTGCTCAAACTGCTTTTTGAATTTTGCATACTCTGGACTGCTCTTTACCTTTTCAGAATATGGATGATCCATATTGGCAACGTCAGCGGTTATCTCATCCTCAATTTTGACCTGATATATAGAATAAAAGGCAAGCCTGGTAATAAGCGAGTCTGTCAAAATCTGTCCCTTGGAAAGAATCAGCTGGTTATTAAAATCGAATAAATCCTCAGCAACTACCATTCCGGGAACCAGTTGCGATGGTCTAAGGTTTTTCATAGTTTAGCTCTTTTATGCTTTAAAGGGGTTTACAGTAAGCAACAATTGTGTTAACTTAAAATAGTTTAGCACATTAAAGTGTGATAATCAAGAAAAGGAAGGATGATACAATGAAAGAAATATCAAAGCTCATGGATTACAGACAGGGCATCAGAGTAGTAGATGCAACACTTAGAGATGGTGGACTCGTGAACGAATTTCGATTTGATGATGAGTTTGTCAGAGCACTCTATAACACTAACCTCAAGGCTGGTGTTGACTATATGGAGCTGGGATATAAGGCTGATAAAGAGCTTTTTGATGTAAATAAATTTGGAAAATGGAAATTCTGTGATGACGAGGCTGTATTTAAGGTTATCGGAGAGAAAAAGGGTGATCTGAAACTGGCCGCAATGGCTGATGTAGGAAGATGCAATTACAAGGAGGATATCAGACCCAAGGATGAGAGTCCCTTTGATCTGATACGGGTAGCAACCTACCTCAATACAATCCCTGCAGCGGTGGAAATTATTGAGGACTGTGTAAATAAGGGTTATGAGACAACCTGCAATATTATGGCAATTTCAAATGCTCAGGAAAAAGATGTTAAAGCAGCACTTGAGATAATATGCCAATCTAATGTAAAATGTATCTATATAGTAGATAGCTATGGCGCACTCTATCCTGAACAGCTGGCAAGAATAGTAGATTTTTACAGTGAAATCGCTTCAAAGTATGGCAAGGAAATTGGTATTCATGCCCATGATAACCAGAGACTTGCTTTTGCAAATACAATTGAAGCAATTGGAGATGGAGTTAACTGGGTTGATGCAACCTATAGCTGTATGGGACGTGGAGCTGGTAACTGCGGAATGGAACTGTTACTTGGTTTCCTTAAGAATCCTAAATACAGAGAATACTTTGCATTCAAGTTTGTTGAAGAGTACATGACAAAGCTTAAGGCAGACGGCGTGGTATGGGGATACGATTTACAGTACCTTGCCACAGGACTCTCCAACCAGCATCCTCGCTCAGCTATAGCGTTCACTAATGAAAAGAGAACTGATTACGCTGAATTTTATAAGGAGCTGTTAGCTCAGGAGTAGGTATGAAAATTCTTATTACCTCAGACTGGTATGCACCAGTTGTTAATGGAGTTGTTACTTCTGTAATTAATCTGGAAAATGAATTAAGAGCCAGGGGTCACGAAGTCAAGGTACTGACCCTCTCTCCCAATCACAGATCGAGAGTTGTGGGCGATACAATATATATTGGTTCGGTAAGTGCCGGACTGATATATCCTGAGGCGAGACTTAGGGCGAGTCTGAGGAAAAAATGGGTAAGAGACATTATTGAGTGGGGACCAGACATAATCCACTCTCAATGTGAGTTTTCCACTTTTTTCATGGCTTTAAAAATTGCCAGAATGCTGAAGATACCTGTAGTGCATACCTATCATACAGTGTATGAGGATTATGTTCATTATTTCTCACCAAGTAGAAAATTTGGACGGATTCTGGTAAAGGAATTTACTAAGCTTGTAGCCACACAGACACTTACTTTTGTGGCGCCTACAAAAAAAGTCAGAAGAATGCTGATGGGCTACAATATTAACTGCCCCATTGAGGTAATACCGACAGGAGTTGAGTTAGGCCATCTTGGCAAGGATACCTCTGCAGAAAGACTTGATGAACTCAAGACTAGGCTTGGAATTCCAAAGGACGCAGTTACCATTGTCAGCGTAGGGCGTCTGGCAAAAGAGAAGAATGCAGAAGAATTAATTCTGGCTCAGAAGCTTATAGATAATCCGGCTGCTGTGCTGATTTTAGTAGGTGACGGACCCCATAGAAAGCATCTTGAAAAGCTGGTTGAGGATGAGGGACTGCAGGAGCGAGTAGTATTTGCAGGAATGGCACCTCCAGAGGATATTCAGGATTATTACAGACTTGGAGAAATCTTTGTAAGCGCATCCACTTCTGAAACTCAGGGACTGACCTATATAGAGGCACTGGCAACAGGTGTACCTATCCTGTGCAGAAAGGATTCATGTCTGGACGATGTGGTTGTACAGGGTGTGAATGGATGGCAGTTTGATGGAATCAGTCAATATAGAAATTATCTGAGAGAGTATCTGGCTGATCCACAAAAGCAGCAGGACATGAAGCTGGCAGCAAAAGAATCTTCAGATAAGTTTTCAGTAGAGAACTTTGCTAAAAGTATCGAACAGGTCTACTATGATGCTATCAGAAGAAAAGAGATATATGGTCGCGTAGGCATCAAGCTACCTAAAGCAGATAAGCTGATTGGGGACATAAAAAATAGAATTAAGAAGAAATAGAATTAATAAAGGCATATCCGTTTGGGATATGCCTTTTGAGTTGATAATAAAGAATCTAAAAAGAATAAAAATCTTAATAGAATGAATTAACGGCAAAGCCGATTGCTATGCCTAAAATGGCACCAACAAAAACCTGAACAGGAGTGTGTCCAACCAATTCCTTGAGAGACTGCTCGAACTTAGCATTCTCATACATCTTGGAGAAGGTTTCCATCATCTCGTTTAATATGGCAGCCTGCTTGCCAGTCTCCATTCGAACGCCGGAAGCATCATGCATAACTACGATAGCAAAGAATACAGCCATGGCAAATTCAAAGGAGCCAACTCCGTTTATCAGGAAGACACTGGTGGCCAGAGCGCATACTGTTGCAGAATGGGAACTTGGCATACCGCCACTGCCAGTGAGCCTCTCGGGATGAAAACTCTTGGTAAGCCAGATGTCCAGAATTGTTTTTATCAGCTGGGCAACAAACCAGCCCATGGTCCCAGAAATAAAATATTGATTATTGATTAATTCGTTAAATGTTGTCATAGATGATAGTTTACTACGAAAGAAGAAAAGTGGCAAGGAAAAGAGCTTCGTGATATAATATCCAAAACTATGTCTGGCAGGAAGACGAATGAATAATCAGATAAAAAAAGATATAGCTCCAATAGAATGGCTGGTATTTATTCTGCTGGCTCTGTTTGGTATGGAAGAAGTACTGACATGTGTAGCAGTAAAGATTCACGCTACCTTTGAGTTCTTTTATCGTGCGTCTGGGGTTGTGGCTGTGTTGACAGCCATTACAGTAATAGCTTTTTTGGCAATCACTCTAAAACGTTATCTGGATTCCAAGAATGAAGATGACGAGGAAGAAAGCCAATATGAAGATGCAGTCCTGGCAAGGAACAGCCCGCTTATGTGGGGCATCGCTGCAGGACTATTTGCTATATGTGCTTCCTATATTTTTATTTTTGACAGTTTTTGGGGAAATGATCAGACTTTGGAATATATGTATTCTGCTAAGGACCGGTTGGAGCTTTTTGCAATTAACCCTGCTACTGGTCAGTTTATGGAGCATGGGATTTTTCCAAAATATAAATTTGCGGCGCTGCCATATTTTTATGCAGTAGTAGCAAGGCTTACCAGGATTAATCCGGAGATACTGATACAATATGTCGTTCCATCAGTAATACTGGTGCTGTATCTCCTGATGTGCTACAGATTGGGAAAACTGTTCTTCAATGGACGCAAGGCCAGAAGTGTATTTTTCCTGATTATTGTCATGATACTAATGGCAACAGGAGACATCTGGAAGTACACAGCGGCTTATGGAGTATTCCACGAAGGCTGGAAAGGCCATGTGATAGTAGGAGCTCTGATAATTCCATTTGTCTGCATTGCTCTGTACAGAGGCATTTATTTTAAACAGAGAACAATTGCGATAGTTGCAATTATTACTGCTGTCAGTGCAGCTATATTTATCAGGCAGTTAAAACCGCCTATATTATTAATCTTTAACAGAGGACAATATGGAAACCAGATAGGACTGTATTTTGGCCTGCTGTTACTTTTGGCAACACTCAGATTCAAATATGTAAAGCCGGAGAGGCAGAGTGACTGGGTCATTCATATTGTGTTTATTGTATGCATGCTGTTTGCCTATGATGGACTTATGTATCCGGCAATTGCATATACAGCCTGTTCAATTCTTGATGAGGTTGGCAAATACAGAGATAAAACAGTATTGGTTCTGGGTGGAATTATCATGCTGCTTTTTGCAGGTTCCATATTACCCTGGCGCTCACTGCAGCCTGTCAGAAGTACTGATGAATGCATGAATTGGGTACAACAGGCAATTGATCAGGTGGATAATCCCTGCTTTGCCGGTGACAATGAGGTTATGCTTAAGGCCAGACGAATGACCGGATGCAGACTCCCTTATGGTCAGGACATGTGGGATGAAGAGGCCAATACTGAAGTGGCTGATGTATATGAAGAAGAAGCAAGAATCCTGTTTCAGGCGATAAATGCAGGAGAGGCTGATGCCAGACTCATTGGACTACTGGCCAAATCTGCAAAGTGTAATGTGCTGTGTCTGGGGGATCGAGCCTTTGCGCTGACTGCACAGGAAGCCTGGGATGAAGGCGACGCTGACGAAAAGCGACAAAGGGGACTGAACGCCTTAGACGAGCAGGGATGGGAACTATTTACAAGACAGGAAGGATATACAATTTTTGTAAAAAGGAGTGCAAATGGAGCTAATTAGTATCATTGTGCCAAGCTACAACGAAGAAGAAAATGTGCCCTATTTTTATGAAGAAATGGCTAAGTATAGAGAAGAACTAAGAAATCTTGGGGCTGAATATGAGCTGATCTATGTTGACGACGGTTCAAGAGATAATACGGTAGGTGAAGTAAAGAAGCTTATCGAAAAGGATAGTTCAGTGCATCTGGTTTCTTTTTCAAGAAACTTTGGCAAGGAATCAGCCATCTATGCAGGCCTGAAAAAGTCAAAGGGCGATTATGTAGTGCTTATGGATGCAGATCTTCAGGATCCACCTGCACTGCTTCCAAGCATGCTAAGGGCAATTAAGGAGGAAGGATTCGATTCCGTGGCTACCAGGAGAGTAACCAGAAAGGGTGAGCCTCCAATCAGAAGCTTTTTTGCCAGAATGTTTTACCGACTTATGAAAAAAATCTCTAACACAGAGTTTGTGGATGGGGCCAGGGATTACCGTCTCATGACAAGACAGGTGGCAGACGCCATACTGGCGCTGACAGAGTATAATAGATTTACAAAAGGAATGTTTGGCTGGGTCGGATACAAAACCAAATGGCTTGAATATGAAAATATCGAAAGAGCCAAGGGTGAAACCAAGTGGAACTTCTGGGGACTGGTTAAGTATTCCCTGGAGGGAATTATGGCCTTTTCAACAGCACCTCTTACACTGGTATCGGTGCTGGGTCTTTTGATGTGTATCTTTTCATTTGTGCTGATATTATTTATTATTGCCAAGACCCTGATATTTGGAGATCCTACTTCGGGATGGCCTTCAATGATATGTATTGTATCGCTGATCAGCGGAGTTCAGCTGTTGTGTATCGGAATAGTTGGGCAGTATATGTCAAAGATGTATCTTGAGGTTAAGAACCGCCCCATATATCTGATTAAGGAAGAGATTTAACGGATGATTAGTGTTGTAATTCCAGTATATAATGTGGAAAAATATCTTCCAGAAACTCTGGATAGTGTAATAAATCAGTCCTATACCGACTGGGAGCTGATTCCGGTGGATGATGCATCTACAGATGGAAGCCGAAGCATACTTATGGAGTATGAAAAAAAGGATGCAAGAATCCGCCCTATATATCTGGATGAAAATAAAGGGGCCTGGAATGCGAGAAATGCAGGCATTGATAAGGCCCAGGGCCAATACATTGCATTCTTAGATGGCGATGATGTGTGGAATGCAGGTAAGCTTGAAAGTCAGCTTGCTTTTTTGCAGGAGAAGAAGGCCGGTTTTACCTTCACAGGATATGAATTCGCGGATGAGAAGGCAATGCCCACAGGTAAAGTGGTCAGAGTGCCAGCTACTATTACATACAAAGAAGCACTGAAGAACACTACAATATTTACATCTACTGTAATGTTTGATACTTTGCTTATTGATAAGGCACTGATTCATATGCCTCATATCAAGAGCGAAGATACTGCCACCTGGTGGCAGATATTGAGGACAGGGGTTACGGGCTATGGCCTGGATGAGAGTCTGACCCTGTACAGGAGAATAAGTGGCAGCCTGTCTGCCAACAAGCTGGAAGCAATCAGACGTATCTGGATTCTGTATAGAAAAGCAGAGAAGCTGAGTGTGGCTTACAGTATATATAATTTTATTTTTTACGCTTTTCGCGCAGTGAAAAGAAGAGTGTAGAGCTAGGGGATTATGAAAAAAATAGAAGCATTTAAAAGAATGATATTGATGGCAATGTCATTGATATGTATAGGCGTACAGGTGCTGTTTTATGCCTATGTATGGATGAACTATTACAGCCCACAGATGTGGCTTAAGTTCTATTTCAAGGGGCATCTCCTGATGTTCTTCGTATACGGAGTCCTGTTACTGTTCTTCTCCCAGATGTATGGAGGAATGAGAATAGGATATTTACGAAGTGGTGAGGTGCTGTTTTCACAGTGCTTTGCGACAGTGTGCGTCAACATTATTACATATCTCCAGATGTGTCTTATGAGACGAGCATTTCTGGACCTGAAGCCAATGGCAGTGATGACAGTGGCTGAGGGCCTGGCAATACTTGGCTGGACCTATGTAAGCTCCGGAATATACAGGAGAATTTTTGCAGCCAGAGATATGCTGGTAATACATGGAGACAGACCTACCGATGATATTCTTCACAAATTTGCCTCCAGGTCAGATAAGTATCATGTGGTTAAGTGCATGCATGCTGATAATGGACTGGATAAGCTGTGGGAGGAATGTAAAAACGGGTATGACGCAATTGTGCTCTGGGATATTCCTGTAGAGATTAGAAATAAGCTGTACAAGCTGTGCTTTGGTGAGGGAATAAGAGTGTACCTCATGCCCAAGATTCCAGATGTTCTGGTAATGGGTAGTGAGCCCTTACATCTGTTTGATACACCAATCCTTCTGACCAGGGAGTATGTGCTTAGCTTTGAACAAAGAATTGCCAAGAGAACTATAGATATTATCTGCAGCCTGATTTTATGTGTTCTGGCTTCACCAATTATGCTGATTACAGCCATTGCGATTAAGGCCTATGATGGTGGCAGTGTCTTTTATAAGCAGACCAGATGCACCAGAGACATGAAGGAATTTCAGATTCTGAAATTTCGTTCCATGAAGGAAAATGCTGAAAAAAATGGACAGGCTGTGCTAGCAAAAAAGGATGATGACAGAATAACTCCCATTGGAAGATTTATCAGAATGGTAAGAATTGATGAGCTGCCACAGCTTATTAATATTCTGAAGGGTGAAATGACATTTATCGGACCTCGTCCTGAGAGACCGGAGATTATTAAGGAATACCTTGAGGATATGCCTGAATTTATCTTCAGAACCAAGGTTAAGGCAGGACTGGCGGGATATGCACAGGTGTATGGTAAGTACAACACCACTCCCTATGACAAGCTTAAGCTAGATCTGTTTTATATAGAAAATTATTCGGTATGGTTAGATGTTAAATTGATGATGCTTACTGCAAAGATTTTACTAAAGCCTGAAAGTACAGAAGGCGTAGATGCAGGGCAGACAACAGCGCTGAAAAAATAATTATGGAAAGAGAAAACCACATGTATCAGGAGGCGGATGTAAAACTGCTTCTGATAATCTACATGAAAAAATTGTATATTATCCTGGCTGGTATCCTGGCTGGAGCGATTCTGGGTGGTGCATTATATTTTCTGTGCCATGTAATATTTGCGCCTGCCAGAGAATATGAAGCTGTATCAAAGATATATCTTACCTTTGGCAAGGATGAAGATGGGGATACCTATCAGTATTTTAATGGATACACCTGGAATGATCTGATAACCTGTGAACCCATACTGGACAAAATCATGGAAGAACTGCCTGGGGAGAACAGGGAGGAAGTAGCTACCTTGATTTCAGCGGATATTATTTCTGATATCAGGCTGTTAACTATCACTGTCAGAACCCATGATATGGACAGAAGCAATCGTATTATGGAAGCTCTGCAGAATTCCCTCATGAACTTTACCAGTGACAGAGAGGAGTTTGTCAGTGCCCAGATAATTGAGCATGGACAGGCTAAGCTGGTTGTTCTGGAGGATGAGACAGTCAGAGCTGTTATAATAGGCGCTGTTGTGGGACTGATTATAGCGGTCTTTGGGCTGTTAATATGGATTGTATCCAAGGATGAGATTCTGCTACCCGGGGATGTGAGAAGGATTGATTCAAAACTGTACTGCACAGGCGTATCTGATACGCAGGGTAACAGGATTGATTGCGGCGCATGTAAGACCTGGGAAGAAAGTAGAGCTGCTCTGTCACTGAAGGATGAGGAAATAATAAAAATCCCCTATGGCACAGGCAGAAAGAATATAGAAGAAGAGATGAATCAGGCTGGAAAAGCCTACAGAGCATTTGAGATTGTGGGGGCAGACCCTGCATTATACAGACTGTATTTTGGAAAGAAATAGCTATGGCTCACAGACTTGAACTTCTGGTGTCAGCATTAAATGCAGATACGGAAGAACTGATTAAAAAAATGAATATTGGCTCAGATGCCATAATAATAAATCAGTGTGGTCAGGTTGGCTATTCAGAAGAGAGGGCAGACGGACATAATATCAGGATATTTTCCTTCGACGAGAAGGGCGTGGGACTGTCGAGAAACAATGCCCTGCTTCGTGCCAGTAACGAACTGGTACTTTTTTCGGACGAAGATATTGTCTATGCAGATGATTACGAGAAGAAAGTCTGCGAAGAATTTGACAGACATCCGGAAGCGGATATGCTCCTGTTCAATGTGAAGGTATGCGAGGAAAGGTTTACCTACTGGAACAAGTCATTTGGCAGGGTAGGGCTTATGAACTGTGGAAGGTACCCTGCATACAGTATGGCCATCAGAAAAAAGAAGCTTCATGATACAGGGGTTACCTTTTCCCTATTATTTGGCGGTGGAGCCAAGTACTCCAATGGCGAGGATTCGCTCTTTATCAGGCAGCTGATAAAGGCTGGAATAAAGTGCTACAGGACAGATGTGGTAATTGGAGAAGAGATTCCCAGACCATCAACCTGGTTCAATGGATATAATGAAAAGTTTTTCTTTGACAGAGGCGTGTTGTATCATCATCTGTATGGGAGGATGGCCATGTTGATGGCTCTCCAGTTTGCTTACAGAAAGAGAAAAATTATGTGCCAGACCATTCCCTGGACAAAAGCTTTGGGGATAATGAAGGCAGGAATTGCTGAAGCAAGGTCAAAGTAAGCTTTAGTAATGGCAAATGGTTATTTAGTTATACATGAGGACATAAATTGACAGTATATATTGCGCTTGCAGTCATTACAGTTGTGGCAGCAGCTTTTGTCAGAAGTCAATATGAGCTGATAAGGGATAGGATTCCCTTGAATTCAAAGGAACACCTGCGCTCTGAAGTAGCATTGGTGTTCATTTTTGTTGCACTTTTTCTGGTAAGTGCAGGCAGATATCATGTGGGAAATGACTATACCCGTTATGAGGAATTCTTTCACTTAATACCCCTGGGGGAGGTGGTTCCCACAGAGGCTGGCTTCAACTATCTGGTTCTTCTGATGCAGTGGTTGTTTGGAAGGGACAATAAGCTAATAATATTTGCATTCTTTGGGGCTGTTACTATATTTTTTATGCTTAGAGCAATCAAGGAGGGCAGTGACAGCTTTTTGTATTCCTTCTTCCTGTTTATGATGATGGGATATTATTATCAGAGCCTTAACACAGTCAGATACTATGTGGCCTGGGCGGTGGCCCTGTGGGCACTGAGACTGGTATATGAGCATAAATATGTAAGCTTTGTTCTGGTGATATTAGTCACAGCCAGCATTCACAAGTCTGTACTGGTGGTTATTCCTGTGTATATCCTGGCAAGTATTGCCTGGAAAAAGTGGTATTACCCGGCCATGATTGTGCTGGCAGGAACAGGATTTGTATTTGATTCACTGTACATGAAGATCATTATGAAGCTGTATCCCAGCTATGAAGGCACCTCCTATCTGGAGGCTGGAACCTCTGTGATAAATATCATGAAGGTTGTGGCGGTAATAGTACTGGCCCTGATGGCAATGAAAATGTCCAAGGAACAACCTGATGACAGGTGGATGCTTTACTTCAAATTAAATTTCCTGGCACTGCTATTATATGCAGGAGGCTCATTTATTCCGGAGATATCCAGAATAGGGTATTATTTTACAGGGTGTCAGATATTTTTTATTCCTCAGATTATTGCAGGAATTGAAAATGAGAAAATAAGAAAAATTATTAATATAATAGTGATAGTTGCAGCGATTGGTTACTTTATCTGTATGCTGATAAAGGGGCAGGAGCATCTTATCAGAATCGTTCCATATCACACATGGATAATGCCAGGCAATATTGTGGATTAGAGACTTCAAGGGGGTACAAAAAATGAAATTTACATCAATGCACGACACCTACACCATGAATAATGGCAACAAAATTCCCTGCATGGGATTTGGAACCTATATTCCATCCGCCAGGGAACAGGTACACAAGGAAATGATTAAGACTGCCATAGAGGTGGGCTACAGATATTTTGATACTGCTTCATTATACGGTTCAGAAAGAGCCCTGGGGGAAGCAATTATCGAAAGTGGAATAGACAGAAAAGAGTTTTTCATTGCCACCAAGGTATGGCATGATGAACTGGACGAGGTGGGGGATGCGCTAAACAGAAGTTTAGAGCGTATGCAGATGGACTATGTAGATCTGTATCTGTGCCACTGGCCCAGAAGAAATGATGATGATAATTGGAAAGAGCGTGGAAGAAAAGCCTGGAGCGATATGGAAACAGGTGTTGAAAAAGGAATGATAAAAAATATCGGTTTTTCAAACTTCCTGCCCCATCATGCAGATAATATTCTTAAGGATTGCAAGATTAAGCCGGTGGTTGACCAGCTGGAATTACATCCTGGCTGTTCCCAGGCTTTTGCCAGAGCATATCTGAAGGAACAGGGAATAATAGCCCAGGCATGGAGCCCCTTAGCCAGAGGAGCAGCGGATGGGCAGGATAGTGCCAACAGAACCTTCTTTGAAAGTCTTGCAAAGAAATACGGCAAGAGTATCCAGCAGATACTCATCAGATTCCAGATAGACTGCGGTGTCATCCCTATTATCAAGAGTATGCATGCAGACCGTATGAAGGCCAATGCAGATGTATTTGATTTTGAACTGGAACAGGAAGATATCTGGATGTTAGAGTGCATGCCACAGAATACCTGGCTGGGAGAACATCCTGATTTCCATATTCCTACAGCCAAGAGTAACAGAGAGCAGTAAATATGTTGTTTTCAATTATAATAGCCAGCTTTAATCCAGGAGTTGAACTTAAAAAAACAGTGGACAGTATACTGGAACAGAGTCTGACAGATTACGAAATAATAATAAAGGATGCCATAAGTCAGGATAACAGCCTGGAAAGCCTGCCAAAAGACACAAGAATCCGGGTGATTTCTCAAAAGGATTCAGGCATATATGATGGCATGAATCAGGCACTACAGCATATAACTGGAGAGTATGTACTGTTTTTAAACTGCGGTGATTATCTGTATGAAAGGGACACACTGGAAAAAATGGCCAGCGTCATTTCAAAGGATAAGCAGGAGACAATCTACTACGGCAATCAGTACAATAGAAAAGCCGGGGCTTTTGTTTCTGCCAATCCTAGCATTGACGGATTTGCCTGCTACAGGCATCTGCCCTGTCATCAGGCCTGTGTATACAGCAGAACGCTTTTTTCAGAGAGGGGATACAATGCTTCCTATGCTGTAAGAGCGGACTATGAGCACTTTTTATGGTGCTATTATGTGAAAAAAATAGTACCGGTTTATAT
This sequence comes from Lachnospiraceae bacterium UBA1729, assembly GCA_002315945.1. GTDB lineage: Bacteria > Bacillota > Clostridia > Lachnospirales > Lachnospiraceae > UBA1729. Next base: position 16,374 of record DCIJ01000062.1, read on the forward strand.
GGATCTGGTGGTGTGTTCCTATGAGGGCGGCGGTTTTTCCGAAACAAAAAAAGGAATGGAGCTGTCGGCAGCTGAGCACAAGGAAATAACTGAAAAATATATGTCAAAAAGAGAGCTTCAAAGCTACAGGCTCAAGCTCCTACTGACACTGGCGCCAGTCAGAAAGATGGTTGCAGAAAATCCTATGACTGCGAAACTTTATCAGAGTATTAAAACGGCCATATACAGAAAATAATGGATGGGATAAGACATGAAAGTACTTTGGTTGGTAAATACAATGCTTCCCTGCATAGCAGAAAAGCTGGGAAGAGAATTTAGTAATAAAGAAGGCTGGCTGGATGGATTATCCAGACAGGTAATTGAATATAATAATGCTAACAGAACAAGTCCTGATATTGAGAAGATTGAGCTGGGAATATGTTTTCCGGTGGGGCCCAAGGAAAAGCCCATTAAGGGAAGCGTCACAGAGGGGATTATGTATTATGGATTTCCAGAGGATACAGTCAATGCCCATGTATATGATGAGGGACTTGAGAAGGTATTTCAGGTAATATGCCGTGAGTATCAGCCGGATATGGTTCATATCTTTGGAACGGAATATCCACATACTCTGGCACTGGTAAAGGCCTACAACAATTATGACAAGACACTTATTGGTATTCAGGGAATAATCAGTGAGTGCGGTCGTAAGTATATGGCTTTTTTACCGGAAAAAATCAGAAAAAGAAAGACCTTCAGAGATATAGTAAAAAAGGACAGTACTCTGTCACAGCAAAATAAATTTGTTGAGCGAGGCAAATATGAAATCGAGGCTATCAGGAAGTGCGGTCATATTGCGGGCAGAACCTACTGGGACAGAAAAAAATGTGAAGAGATAAATTCCGATATCTATTATCACAGACTGGATGAAACCCTGAGAGAGGTGTTCTACCAGGGGGCGTGGGATTATAGAAAATGCAACAGACATCAGATATTTGTCAGTCAGGGAAATTACCCGCTGAAGGGACTGCATCTGATTCTGGAGGCTGTGGCAGAACTCCCTGCGAAATATCCGGACATGAAGATTGTAATTGCCGGGGATAAGATAACTGCCTATGAAAGCTTTAAGGACAGACTGAAAATCGGCAATTATGGCAAGTACTTAAGAGAGCTGATTGAAAAGTACAGGCTTGAAAAGCATATTGAATTTACAGGGAATATTCCTGGTGAAACGATGAAGGAAAAGATGCTTGAAAGCAACGTATTTTTAATGGCATCTTCGGTGGAAAATTCTTCCAACTCACTGGGTGAGGCTATGCTGCTAGGGGTGCCATGTGTGTGCTCCATGGTGGGAGGACTGCCCAGCATTATGGAAGAGGACGAGGGCTTCTACTATAAATCAGGAGATGTTCAGGCCATGAAGGAAGCACTGCTTGGTGTATTCGAGGATCCTGATGAAGCTATCAGCAGAGCAGCCAAGGCCAAGAAGCATGCACTGGGAACCCATGACAGAAAGAAAAATCTTGAGTTGCTGCTTGGAATATATAAAGAAATAGTATGAAATTAACATTTGTATCAAATTATATAAATCACCATCAGATTCCTCTGTCTACCAGACTATGGCAGAGGCTGGGCGCGGATTACACCTTTGTCCAGATTGAGCCTATGGCTGAGGAAAGAAAGGAAATGGGGTGGAATTCCAACACAGAGAGTCTTGAATATTTAAGACTGTACTATAAGGAGCCGGAGTATTGCGCCAGACTGATTATGGAAAGCGACATGGTTGTCTTTGGCGGTGTGGAGGATGAAAGCTATATTGAACCCAGACTAAAGGCGGGACTGCCTGTCATAAGAGCCAGTGAGAGACTGTACAGGGAGGGCCAGTGGAAGGCCATCTCTCCAAGAGGTCTGATGAAAAAATACAGAGATCATACCAGCTACAGAAAAAAAGAGGTATATCTGCTGTGCGCCGGAGCCTATGTGGCTTCAGATTTTAATATTGTAAAAGCCTATCCCCATAAAAAGTTCAAATGGGGATACTTTACTGAAACCAAGAAATATGACATAGAAAAACTAATGGCAGGCAAGAGGGGACAGACCGCAGGAGTAGTGGAAATACTTTTTGCAGGCAGATTTTTACCCTTAAAGCACCCTGAATATGGTCTTATGCTAGCAAGCTTTCTTAGAGAAAGGGGCTACAAATTCCATCTGACCATGGTGGGTGGCGGCGAACTGGACGGAAGCCTCAGGGACTGGGTTAGAGAAAAGAAGCTGGAGGCTTACGTCACTTTTACCGGTTACAAAACCCCTGATGAGGTCAGAAAAGAGATGGAGCGAGCCGACATCTTCCTAATGACCAGCAATTTCCTGGAAGGCTGGGGCGCAGTAATCAACGAAGCCATGAACAGTGGCTGCGCCGTAATTGCAGATGCTAAGATTGGCGCAGTACCCTACCTGATTCATCATGAAGAAAACGGAATGGTATATAAGGACGGCAATATTACCGAATTCATGGTCTATGGAGAGAGACTTGTTAGAGATGCCAGCCTTAGAAAGAGACTTGGCATGAATGCCTATGAAACAATTAGCAAAACCTGGAATCCTGATGTGGCGGCAGAAGCACTGCTTAAGCTGTCAGAAGGAATAATTAAAGGGGAAGCTGTGGTACAAAGTGAGGGCCCGGTATCAGTGGCTGAAAATATATCGCCATCAGCGGGCTATAGATACTGTAGAACAAAGTAATGGGAAAGAGATTATATATTTGTCATACCTTTTATCAGGTATATGTGACTTTTTTAAAAGAATTTGCCCTGGGAAATACAGATAAAAAAGAGGCAGATATTATATTAAGCTGTACTGCTACCGACTATGACGGGCTGGAAAACAGATTGGAAGACTGTGATGTATTTGATCAGGTCTTTACTATGGATGAGCGCATTGATAATGACCAAAGGCTTGTCAGACTAAAAAAGGACAGGGGCAATATTGTCCTCAACCTGCTGCAGCGGATAGTCTATACATACAAAAGGGCCAAGGTGCTGGAGCCTAATCTGCCAAAGAATCTGAATCTGAAATCCTACGGGGATATATATGTATTCTGTGATTCTGACCCCATAGGATTTTACCTGAGCAGAAAACACATATATTATCATGCTCTGGAGGATGGCCTGAACTGTCTTGAAATATTTGATGCGGCTCATTATGATAATCGGGGACATTTTGGAATAAAAAAATGGATGTCCAGTCATAATCTGATACACATTCAGAACGGGTACTCCAAGTACTGTCTGGATATGGAAATAAATGATGACAGTAAGCTCAAATTTCAGTGCCCCAAGTATGTGGTGGTGCCAAGAAAGCCACTGGAAGAAAGACTTACATCCCAGGAAAAAAATATCCTGGTGGATGCAATGATTCCTGATGCCGGTGCCATAAGGGAAAGTATAAATAAGGCGGGTGGAGACTGTGTGCTCTTTTTGACCATGCCCCATCCAAAGCCAGAGGAGATACGAAAACAGATCTGTGATGACATAATCAGAGATTACTGCCAGTCCTGTCATGTGGTAATCAAGCCCCATCCCAGAGAGACACTGGATTATGCAGCCTACAGGCCAGACTGTACTGTACTGAAGGGGCGCTTCCCTATTGAGATATTAAATTATCTGGTGGGGGTTCATTTCAGACGTGCCATTACCATAGTCAGCACCTCTTTGGATGGTATTAATTTCTGTGATGAAAAAATCAGGTTAGGAGAAGATTTCTGGGATGCCTATGAGGATCCAGAGCTTCACAAATATAATCAGACCCTGGAGCGAGCCCAGTCTGAAAATAAAAAATAGCAAAGGCGACAGACATGAAGATTTATAAAAAACTGATGGTAATACTGAATAAAAGGCAAAAGAGAACCTTTGTACTCTTACTTTTTATGATGGTAATAGGAGCATTTCTGGAGACGGCCAGTATTTCACTGGTAATCCCTGTTATGACTCTGGTAATCAGCCCCAATGCAGTTGAAACAAATAAATATATGAGCGGACTGTACCACTTTATGGGCATGACCAGTCTCAAACAGTTCACTGTATTTGTAATGCTGTCCATGATTATGGCATTTGTATTAAAGAATCTGTTCCTGTTCTGCCTGCAGAAGCTTATGTACAGATTTGTCTATAAGAACCAGTTCGAGACTCAGGAAAAGCTCTTACGACATTATGTTAAAAAAGAGTATGAGTTTTATCTGAATATTGAAACCTCAACCATTCAGAGAATTATTGCAGCTGATGTAGTAAATGCATATGGACTTATCCTGTCTGTGCTGCAGATTCTGTCAGAGTGCATTGTATTCATGATGTTAGCAGTGGCACTGTTAATCGTTGACCTGAAGATGACCCTGGTAATTGCAGGACTCCTGGTGGTTACACTGATTGTAATCAAGAATGTAATCAAGCCTATCATGAACAGAACCGGTAAGGAGAACCAGGATTTTGCAGCCATGATTTATACCTGGCTGTCCCAGACTGTTGGTGGAATGAAAGAAATCAAGGTTATGGGCAGGGAGAACTATTTCATTAAGGAATATGCTTCCAGAGGTGGAAGATATGTGGCAGCCATGGAAAGACTGTGTCTGTTTTCAAATGCGCCCAAGCTGCTCATTGAGACAGTATGTATAGCCGGTATGGTTGTGTATATGCTCATTATTATTCTGTCAGGCCAGGCCCTTACTGACATGATGCCTGCCCTGTCTGCATTTGCCATGGCAGCAGTCAGACTTATGCCTTCAGCCAACAGAATCAATAATCAGCTTACCCAGGTGGCCTATTATGAGCCCTTCTTTTTCAATGTAAGTGACAGCCTGCTGGAGGAAACTGATGAGAAGCATGTGGACATGTCCTATGCTATCGAAGCTAAGAAGCTTCCAGTGGAAAAAGAAATCAGACTTCAGGATATTACCTACAGCTATCCCAACAGCGACAAGCTGATATTTGACGGAGCCAATATGGATATTCCGGTGGGAGCCAGCGTTGGTATTGTGGGTGGTTCTGGTGCCGGCAAGAGTACTATAGTAGACATTCTGCTGGGCCTGCTCAAGGTTAAATCCGGGGAGATTACAGCCGATGGACTGGATATCCAGACCGACTACAGAGGCTGGCTTAAGAATGTGGGTTATATTCCACAGGCAATATATCTGTTAGATGACACTATCAGAAAAAATGTTGCATTTGGTATTCCTGAGGAAGAAATAGATGAGGAAAAACTCTGGTATGCTCTGAAAGAAGCTCAGTTAGATGAGTTTGTTAAGAATATGCCTGAGGGAATCAATTCAGGAATTGGTGAGAGAGGAATCAGAATTTCCGGAGGTCAGAGACAAAGAATCGGTATTGCGAGAGCCCTGTACAATGACCCTGAGGTACTTATCCTGGATGAAGCTACCTCAGCTCTGGATGGAGATACTGAAGCAGCAATTATGGAATCAATTAATCATTTCCAGGGAAAGAAGACCCTGATAATCATAGCCCATCGTCTGCAGACCATTGAAAAGTGTGATATGGTCTACAGAGTAGCTGATGGCAAGATTACACGGGAACGATAAGAGTCTTAAGCTGATTGACTACTGCATCCCACAGGGAACCTTCGAGGCAGATGTCAGCAGCCTCTTTTGTAATATCACGTGCTCCGGGAGCGGCGAATCCTACGCCTGCGGCCTGGAGCATTGTTATGTCATTGGCATTATCTCCAAAGGCCCAGGTCTCTTCTTTTTTTATCCCCAGAGTGTTTCTAAGCTTGGTAAGGGAAATTCCCTTGTCAGCTTCTAAATGAATAAAATCAATCCAGTGAGCCCCGGCAGCAGTGACATGCACCAGATCCCCATATTTTTCAATGTAGGGAAGGGCTTCGGTGGCTGCATCTGTATCGACGTATGCAGATATTTTCAGAGCCTCAAAGGGCTTTGCCAGTACGTCTTCTACTGGTTTGCAGGTCAGACCGTAACCGGTTCTTAACCATTCTATTATTTTTTCATTGGTGGAATCGTGGATGGTTCCATCAGGAGTGTTAGCTGAATAGAAGCTCACATTGGGATTTTTACGAATGTCGGCTACTATCTGGGAAGCGATGGACCATTCAAAGGTAAGGGACTGGAGAGTCTGACCATATTTCATTATGGTGCCACCATTGTTACATATTACGTAAATGTCATTAAGAAGGGGAGCCATGACATTTTTCATGGTCTGTACCTCGCGGCCAGTGGCTGCACAAAAGATAATGCCCTGATCCTTGAGCTTTTTAACTACTTCATAGAATTCTGGGTTGATGTCAGCGGTACCTTCTGGAAGGACAGTTCCGTCCAAATCGGATGCGATAAGTTTAATCATAATATCTCCTAATGTTTGTAAAGACACGATTCACATGGCCGGAAGCGTGCTAAAAGTTATATAGACCACACCTCTCTCCATAGGGAAAGGATATTATCTACAGAATATTTTTCTCTGATGGTGCTGGCAGCAGCTTCCATATTGATAGAAGCAGGGGCATCAATGATAGAAGCAGGGGCGTCGCATAGTCTGCATAATGCGTCAGACAAAGCCTTTTCATCCTGCATTGGAATCAGGAGGCCACCGCCGCATTCCAGTATTTCTCTGCTCCCACCAATAGGACAGTCGGTAGCTATGGAAGGAACTCCAGTGGCTATGGCTTCCATGAGGCCGTTGGGCATGCCCTCATAATCTGAGCACAGGACATAGCAGGCATTTTTTAATAGGGCATTATGAATATCACTTTCAAAACCTGGGAATGATACCCTGTCCTGAATGTTTAATTCCCGGGCCAGTGACTGTAGGCTTTCTAACAGGGAGCCCTTTCCGTATATTACAAGAGAATAATCCGGATGGGTGGCTGCAAATCTTGAAAAGGCCTTCAATAACAGACTGTGATTTTTCTGGGGCTCAAGTCTGCCGGCAGCGCAGATTACACGCTGACGCTGACCTGTGTAGGGAGCGGGAAGCTCTGCCTTGATAGGATTGGGAATGACAACCCCCTGCTTATATATGGGCCCGCTAAAGCTACTCCTGGCATCACTGGTCTGAAAGACAAATTTACAGCTGCCACCTAACCTGTAAATGAGGTTGCGCAGGGGCTTGAAGGAACATCTGGCAGGATCATTTCGCTCTGAAACAGACAGGCGGTCTCCAAAGCCAAGTCCCAGGCAGGAAAGGATTGTGTACATATTGATAGTGGTTGAAAAGGAACAGACAGAAGCAGACGAATGCTCCTTGAAATAGCGCCTCATCTTTATTAGTCGCAATAGCTGGTTAAGGGGATTTTTCCCAGAGGCACTGGCTAAGGACAGGATATTGACCTGTGGATCCACCTGGTAGGCCACTTCATCCCCTGCAACCATAAGTATGGAAACTGGAAGCTGGTGGCACATGGCATTGGCCAGGGTGACTACAACTCTCTCGGCGCCTCCCCCGTGGATTGCTCCAACCACAAATATTAATTCTTTTGAACCGGATTTAATCATAAAAATTCCTTATCTATGGTAAAATTAGGTAACATTACAAATTAAAATAATTATAGAAATAAAATTGAAATTCAAAAAAAGCTAATAATAAATTGAAATCAGCCGATAAATGTAATACAGGTGATTT
>DCIJ01000062.1:24037-24398 GCA_002315945.1 Lachnospiraceae bacterium UBA1729
GTGATTTATCACAATAATTTATCACAAAACAGGAATGGATTCCACAATTATCATGGAGGATGGGTATGAGCGTAAATAGTATTTCAAGTGCAGCAGCTGACTATGCTGCAAACTACGTAACAGCTAAGAAAACAGAAGAAACAAAGACTGAGTCAGCAAAGGCATCTGCTACTGCAGACAGCACTGCCAAAAGAGAGACTCAGACAGATGCAGCTAATACAGGAGTTGTATATGAAAAGTCTGAGGGAGAACAGGTAACAAAGAAGACCTATACTCCCAATACAGAGCTGGTAAACAAACTCAAAGCAGACAGTGAAGCCAGAATTGCCCAGATGAAGAGTCTGGTGGAGCAGCTGCTCAC
>DCIJ01000062.1:24471-31035 GCA_002315945.1 Lachnospiraceae bacterium UBA1729
AATCTGACCGTAACAGAGGCAGCTAAGAAGCAGGCTCAGGAAGATATTAGCGAGAATGGCTACTGGGGAGTAAAGCAGACCTCTGAGAGAATAATAGATTTTGCCAAGGCACTCACTGGTGGAGATCCCTCCAAGATTGAGGATATGCGTGCAGCCTTTGAGAAGGGTTACAAGCAGGCAACTGGTACCTGGGGCAAGGAGCTTCCAGAGATAAGCAGCAAGACCTACGACGCTGTAATGGCTGGCTTTGATAATTGGGCAAAAGAAAGCGAAAACGCACAGTAAGAGCTTAAGATTATAAATCGAATAATACTATCGAATAAAAATTTAAATTAAATAAGAAAAATGCTTGAAATCACAGACCGTATATGATATTATGCGTGTCTGTGATATTCTTTTATAGGCAAATTATGCCTATATTAATTTCCTTGTTTCTGCCAAATGAGCAGAAGCCAGAGACCAAAAGGAGGTAACTAGCATGAACAAGTACGAATTAGCCGTTGTTGTGAATGCAAAGATCGAGGATGACGACAGAACAGCTGTTGTTGATAAGTGCAAAGCACTTATTGAGCGTTTTGGCGGAACCATCACTAACATCGATGATTGGGGCAAGAAGAGACTTGCTTACGAAATTCAGAAGATGAGAGAAGGTTTCTACTACTTCATCCAGTTCGAAGCTGACGCAGCTGCTCCGGCAGAGATTGAGTCCCGTATGAGAATTATGGACAACGTACTCAGATATCTGTGCGTTCGCAATGACGAAGCATAATAGAAAGTGAGTATTATATGAACAAAGTAATTCTGATGGGTAGACTTACCCGTGATCCTGAAGTTAGATATTCACAGGGGGATAGCCCTCTGGCAATCGCTAATTATACATTAGCAGTAGACCGTAATAGAAGAAGTGGCGGCGATGATCAGACAGCTGATTTTATCAACTGTGTAGCATTTGGCCGTTCAGGTGAATTTGCAGAGAAGTATTTCCACAAGGGAATCAAGATTGCAGTCACTGGTAGAATTCAGACTAGAAACTACACCAACAAAGAAGGCGCAAAAGTATATGTGACCGAGGTCGTAGTAGAAGAGCAGGAATTTGCAGAGAGCAAGAGTGCTTCAGCAGCTAATTCCGGTTATTCAGCTCCTGCAGCAGGCGGACAGCCAGACGCAGGCGTAGACGGTTTTATGAATATCCCTGATGGAATTGATGAGGAATTACCTTTTATCTGATTGTAGACTAATAGGAGGTAAATACCATGGCTTTCAATAAAGCAGAGAGACCTGACGGACCTGCAAGACGCAGACCCGGACTTCGCAGAAGAAAAAAAGTTTGCGTATTCTGTGGAAAAGATAACGAGATCGATTTCAAAGATGTAAATAAACTTAAAAGATACGTATCTGAGAGAGGAAAAATCCTTCCTCGTCGTATTACAGGAAACTGTGCAAAGCACCAGAGAGCACTTACTCTTGCAGTTAAGCGCGCTAGACATATCGCTTTAATGCCTTACGTACAGGATTAATTCAAGTATAGTAAGGTATAACAAGGTATTATCGGTAACAATTTTAGCTCAAGACTAAAATTTGACTACAGTCACGACAGTAATAAATGGTGATAATAGGTGATAATACGTTGGAGTGCACATAGAATAGGGCAAAATTAGGCACCCTTTGGAGAAATCCAGAGGGTGTTTTTTTATTATTTCCTTCAGATTCCTGGGTAGCAAAACTAATTCAGGAGGTAGAAGAAATGCAAGAAAAGAAGTCAATGACCATCAAAGAGATGAGGCATGAGGTAATCGAGCATCCACAGAAGTTCATCCGTTATAAAGAGGGTGCAAAACTTTACTGCATGTGCCAGAAAAAGTTCGAAAGACTGGCCTGGGATGCAAATGCCGTTTACAAGATTAACACGATGTGCCTTGTGAACTTAGAAATCTTTGATAAGTATTTGGAAACATTTCACGTTGTACAGAGAAGGAGATAATAAAAATGTGTAAAGTAATATCTATAGCAAATCAGAAGGGTGGAGTTGGAAAGACAACTACCGCTGTCAATTTAGGAATAGGTCTCGCAAGTGAAGGAAAAAGGGTTCTTCTCATTGATGGAGATCCACAGGGCAGTTTAACTATCAGTCTTGGCTATTCTGAGCCGGATAAGTTAAAAACCTCATTGGTGGACATTCTTTCAATGGTTGTAAATGAAGAGGAAATCCCTGAGAACTATGCAATTCTCAATTATAAGGAGAATGTGGACCTGATTCCATCTAATATAGAGCTTTCTGCGGTAGAAATATCGCTTGTAAATACAATGAGCAGAGAGCTTGTACTTTCATCTTATATAGAATCCGTTAAATACAAATATGATTACATCATCATCGACTGCATGCCATCGCTTGGAGTAATGACTGTAAATGCATTGGCTTGTTCTGACACAGTTTTGATTCCAGTTCAGGCTGCATATCTTCCGGTCAAAGGTCTCCAGCAGTTGATAAAAACAATCTTTACTGTTAAGCGCAGACTTAATCCGAAGCTTGATATAGAAGGGATTCTTCTTACGATGGTCGATAACCGTACCAATTATGCCAAGGATATCGTTCTTGAAGTAAATGATGTATATGGAAAGAGCATTCCGGTATTTCCTATTGAAATTCCATTATCAGTCAGAGCGGCAGAGATAAGCTCAGTTGCTAAGAGCATTTATGATTACGATCCGAAGGGAAAAGCCGCATTTGCATATTTGTCATTAACAAAGGAGGTACTTGCTCATGGGTGCTAAGAGAGAAAAGATACATTTTGCTTCAGTGGAGGAGCTTTTAGGAGCCCCAACTACTTCAGAAGAAGGAACTGTAGAAATAAGAGTTGACCAGATATATCCATTTGAAAACCATCCTTTTAAGGTTAGGGATGATGACAAGATGGAGGAACTGGTTGAAAGCATTAAGAATAATGGTGTGCTCACACCTGTATTAGTCAGACCGGATGATGAAGGGAACTATGAAATGATTTCAGGACATAGAAGACTTCATGCAGCCAAGAGAGCTGGACTTACAGTGATTCCTGCAATCGTAAAGCTTATGACAAATGATGATGCCATTATTGCAATGGTTGATGCGAACTGTCAGCGAGAAGAGATTCTTCCTAGTGAAAGAGCATTTTCATTAAAGATGAAAATGGATGCAATGAGAAGACAAGGGTCAAGGGAAGATTTGACTTGTCGCCACGATGGCGACAAGTTAAGTGTGGCCGAAAAGAAAACAGCAGCTCTTGTAGGTGAAGCAAGTGGATTAGCAGCTAGGTCAGTTCAGAGATATATCAGATTGACTGAATTATTGCCTGAGCTTTTATCATATGTAGATTTTAAGAAGATTGGTTTGGTGATGGCAGTTGATATCTCATATTTTGATAAGCACGTTCAAAGATGGATTTATGAATATGTAAAAGATAATGGTTTCTTAAAGCCAGAACAGATTGAGGCTCTTAAGAATGTTCCGAACCTTGAAAACATGACACAGCAGACAGTCATTATCACAATGAATGAAGCAGTTAAGCCTAAGCAGAGCGGCAAGGTTGCATTATCAGAACGCAAGCTCAATAAGTATTTTGGAACCCATGTACCTGCCAGTGAACGGGAGCGAGTTATCCTTGAGCTTTTGGATGAGTGGGCTAAGAAGAAGGGGGAGAAATAATGGCATTGGAATATTTCTATAAGAATCAAGCAGAGCAATATGCATTTATCAGAATCCCAAGAGCCATGATGACAGAGGAGATATTCTCTCCTCTGTCGGTTGAGGCAAAGGTGTTATATGGAATGCTTCTTGATTTAATGAGCTATTCGGTGAAAAATCGATGGCTCGATGAAAAGAACAGAGTCTTTGTTATTTATCCGGTAAGTCATATTCAAGAAGACCTTTGTGTATCAAAGGGGAAAGCATTGGAGTGTCTGCAGGAGCTTGAAGATATTGGTTTGATTGATAGAAAACAGAGAGGTCAGGGTAAGCCGGGGTATATATATGTTAAGAGCTTTGTTGTTGAAAAGACAGCTTTGGGGGTCTAGAAGTTCAAAATTTGGACTTCTGGAAAGGAGGAAAATAAGGTGAGCGATAATATTCAGTTCAATTATTTCTATGGAAACGAAGCTGATATGTTCACATTCTATAGGATTCCTAAGCTGCTCGTAACAGATGAATATTTCAAAGGAATCTCTAATGATGCCAAGATTTTGTATGGGCTTATGCTTGATAGAATGTCTTTGTCGGCTAGAAATGGCTGGCTTGACGAGGAAAACCGCGTATATATCTACTTTTCAATAGAGGATGTCATTGAATATTTGAATGTTGGAAAGAATAAAGCAGTCAATGTTATGGCAGAGCTTGATACAAAAAAAGGTATCGGATTAATAGAAAAACGTAAGCAGGGGCAGGGTAAGGCAGCCATTATATATGTAAAAAGCTTCATGAGAGATGCGGTTCAGGAGTTTGAAAATCAAACTTCAAGGGAAAAAACGGGTGTTTCAGAAGTTTACATTTCAAACTTCAAGAATCCCGAAAATCAAACTTCTAGAAGTTTAGAAATCAAACCTCTAGAGGTTTATATTTCAAACCCTAATAATAATAAATTAAATAATAACAATATTAGTGATAACCAATCTAATCTAATCTTATCTCAAGATGGGATGGGAAAAGATGCGATGAGATATGCCGGACTCATTAGAAAGAATTTGGAAATCGATTTGTTAAGTATGAATGATCCGCTGGAGAAGGAGCTTTATGAGGAAATATATGATTTGGTCCTAGAAACAGTGTTAAGCCAAGCTGAATTCACAGTTATTTCTAGCAATCGTTTCCCAACAGAACTTGTGAGGAGTAGATTTTTGAAACTTGATTCTGGACATGTTCAATACGTGGTTTCCTGCTTAAAGGGAAATACAACAAAAGTTACGAATATCAAGAAATATATGCTGGCAGCACTGTTCAATGCACCAGTTACAATCAGCAGTTACTATCAGGCAGAAGTAAATCATGATATGCCTCAGTTTGCAGTGAGGGGTTAGGAGGAAGTGTATGTTTATAATCAAAATTTTAGGAAAAGTATTAGCTTTGCCAGTTATTGTTTTATTAGGAGTAGGTGTTACATTGTGTGGCATTGTAGAGAAAATAAGCGGATTTGTGATTGGGATATTTAATATCTTAGCAGCACTAGCCATTGCATATGCGTTTTTTGTAGCCAAGGACCATGCGATGCTTAAGAATGGGTTCTTCCTCTTATTGGGGGAGAACGTGTTCTTTGTAATTGTTGGCTTGTCATCCGAAATCATGAAAGACATCCAGGAGCAGCTTATGGGATTCGTATGCGGAGCACAAAAAATGAATTAATGACTGACAATTTACAATTTTCAAGTTAAAATATATACACATATCTAGGATAGAGTTTATGAAAAGGAGGCGAGTATATTGATATATTACGAAGAGTTACCTCTTGATAAAGACATATTGAAAGCACTTGCTGAACTGGAAATAAACTATGTTTTTCAACCAATATTTTATCCAGATAAGAAAACAATATTTGCCCATGAGGCCTTAATGCGTCCAGTAGGAATAACAGTAACTGATCTGATAGATGAATTTACGAAAAAAGAGCAGCTGCATGTACTGGAAGTGGCAACTTTTTGGGGAGCAACACAAGCGTACTTTCAACGTGGATATAAGGAAAAGTTGTCCTTGAATTCGTTTCCATGTGAGGTTTTCTCTGAAGAAGAAGTAAAAACGTTTAGAGATTACTTTGGAAAAGACAAGAATATATTAATGATAGAAGTGTTGGAATATCCTAAGTTTTCTATGAAAGCAGCTCTTCAGAAAAAAGAAGTAGCGGCTATTGGAGACTCTGTATTAGCTTTGGATGACTATGGATCTGGCTTTAATGATATGGGTAAGGTGAAGATAATGGATCCCCATGTTATAAAGATTGATAGAGCGCTTCTTTCTGGCATAGATACTAATCCTGAGAAGCAGAAAAATTGCAAGGAAATCATAGATACTATGCATTCCATGGGAAAACTTGTAGTTGCTGAAGGAGTAGAAACAAAGGAAGAGTTTGACTATCTAGTTGGACTAGGAGCTGATTTGTTCCAAGGCTATTATTTGGCAAGGCCAGCATAATTGAAAATTCTTATTTCTAGAGCTAAGAGGTGATATATAAATGACACATGAAGAAAAAGCATTATCGTATTTTCAAGATAAATTCCATTGTTCTCAATCTGTGCTTGCAGCATATGCCGAAGAGCTTGGTCTTACAGAAGAGCAAGCGTTGAAAATAGCATATTGCCTTAATAGTGGAATGAGAAAAGGGGAAGTATGTGGAGCCTGTTCAGGTGCATTACTTGTGCTTGGATTGAAATATGGACAGTGCCAAAAAGATGACTTAGATAGCAGAACAAGAGCAAATCAGAAAACGGTTGAATTTTTAGAACAGTTTGAGAAGAAAAATGGCTCTTATATATGCAATGACCTTTTGGGGTGTGATATATCAACTGTTGAAGGCGTTCAGTATGCGATGGAGCATAATTGTTTTA
>DCIJ01000106.1:0-11297 GCA_002315945.1 Lachnospiraceae bacterium UBA1729
TTAGAGCGATAAAGTGGTTTAAATCATATTTAAATAATGTTATACTATTCCAAAATATGTTTATTGGGAGGTGTACCATGAACACTATAATTACTATTGGTAGACAGTATGGATCCGCAGGACGCGAGATTGGTGAAAAAGTTGCAGCACATTATGGAATTAAGTGCTATGACAAAGAACTGTTAGCCAGAGCGGCTAAGGAAAGTGGATTCTGCACAGAGATGCTTGAGCATCATGACGAGAGACCAACAAATTCTTTTCTGTACAATCTGGTAATGGACACATACTCTTTTGGATATAATGCATCATCATTTGTTGATATGCCAATTAGTCATAAGGTATTTCTGGCTCAGTTTGATGCGATAAAAAAATTAGCAGGTGAAGGTCCCAGTGTAATAGTTGGCAGATGTGCTGACTACGCTCTGGCTGATATGAAGAACTGTGTTCATCTCTTTATTTATGGTGATGAAGAGACCAAAATTAAAAGAATAGCTGAAAAGTATAATCTTTCTCCTGAAAAGGCCAGAGAGACTATGATGAAGACTGACAAGCAGAGACAGAGCTATTATAACTACTATTCATCCAAAAAGTGGGGCAGAGCAGATAGTTATGATTTATGTATAAATAGTTCTGTTCTTGGTGTTGATGGTACTGTTGACCTCATTATTCAGTATGTTGAGTTATGTGAGGCAAAAAATAAAAATATCTAAGTAGGAGTGAATTATGGAAACATTGGATTTGGCAAAAGAGTTAAGTAGTAATCCATACCCTGGGCGTGGAATTATTATTGGCATGTCTCCTGATGGAAAATATGCTGTAACTGCATATTTTATTATGGGAAGAAGTGAGAACAGCAGAAACAGAGTTTTTGTTGAGGAAGGAGCTGGTATCAGGACTCAGGCCTTTGATCCGGCTAAGCTTAAGGATCCAAGCCTTATAATATATGCTCCTGTCAGAGTTCTTGGAAACAAGACTATTGTAACAAATGGTGATCAGACAGATACTATTTATGATGGAATGGATGATCAGCTTACATTTGAAAAGTCATTAACCAGTAGAAAATTTGAGCCAGATGGACCAAATTATACTCCCAGAATTTCAGGCGTAATGCATATTGAAAATGGCTCCTTTGATTATCAGATGTCAATTCTGAAGAGCAATGATGGTGATCCTAACTGCTGTAACAGATATACCTTCAGCTATGATAATCCAAAAGCAGGAGAGGGCAGATTCATTCATACCTATAAGGAGAATCTGGATCCACTTCCCAGCTTTGAAGGAGAACCAAAGAAGGTTTCTATTAGCAATTATATTGATGGTTTTACAGATATGCTGTGGAACAATCTTAATGAAGAAAACAAGGTGTCACTATTTGTAAGATATATAAATATTGAAGATGGCACTTATACAACAAGAATTGTAAATAAGAATAAATAAAAGTAGTTTTCAGGTATTGTAATCTGTGGAAAAAATAATTTTTTAAGGAGAGAAAAATAATGGATGCATCCTATGTACCTAGTGTCTATGCTACCTTCTGGGCACTTATCCCCCCTGTTGTTGCTATTGTACTGGCACTGATTACCAAAGAAGTGTATAGTTCACTGTTTTTAGGAATCCTTTGTGGTGGACTGTTATATGCAAACTTTGCATTTGAGGCTTCAATGCTTCACATTTTTAATGATGGTATTCTGGCTGCAGTGTGTGATACCTATAATATGGGTATTCTTTTGTTCCTGATAATTTTGGGAGCTATGGTTTGCCTGATGAATAAGGCTGGTGGATCTGCTGCATTTGGTCGTTGGGCTTCTGGAAGAATCAAATCAAAGGTTGGAGCTCAGCTTGCAACCATATTATTAGGTGTTCTAATATTTATTGATGACTATTTTAACTGCCTTACAGTAGGCTCGGTTATGAGACCTGTAACTGATAAGCACAAGATTTCTCGCTCTAAGCTGGCATATTTGATTGATGCTACTGCTGCACCTGTATGTATTATTGCACCAGTATCATCCTGGGCGGCTGCTGTCAGTGGTTTTGTTGAAGGTGAAGATGGACTGACTATTTTCCTCAAAGCAATCCCATATAATTACTATGCTCTGCTTACTATCATTATGATGGTTACTATGGTAATTTTAAAATTTGAATTTGGTACCATGGCAAAGGAAGAATATTGGGCTGAGATAGGAGAAGAAAACAAGAATGATGGCCATTTTCAGCAGGTGTCTGAGGGAAAAGAGAATGGTCAGGTGAAGGATCTTATCATTCCGATAGTTTCACTTATTGTATGCTGTGTAATTGGAATGATTTACTCAGGTGGATTCTTTACTGGTGAGAGCTTTATTTCTGCATTCTCTAACTCTGATGCATCAGTTGGTCTTGCATTGGGAAGCTTTTTCGCCTTGGTGATTACAATAATTTATTACATGATTAGAAGAATCCTTAAGTTCCGCGAGTGTATGGATTGTGTTCCAGAAGGTTTTAAGGCAATGGTTCCTGCTATTATGATTCTTTCATTTGCATGGACTCTTAAAAATATGACTGATTCTCTTGGTGCTAAGCAGTATGTGGCAGCTCTGGTTGAACAGTCTGCAGGAAGTCTTTTGAATCTCCTTCCAGCTATTATTTTTGTTATTGCCTGTCTGTTAGCATTTGCAACAGGAACCAGCTGGGGTACCTTTGGTATTCTTATTCCTATAGTTGTAACTGCATTCAGCGGTGTTGATGAGAAAATGATGATTATTTCTATCTCAGCTTGTATGGCTGGAGCTGTATGTGGAGATCATTGCTCACCTATTTCAGATACTACTATTATGGCATCTGCAGGAGCTCAGTGTGATCATGTAAAACATGTATCTACCCAGCTTCCATACGCAGTTCTCTGTGCAGGCGTTTCTTTTGTAACATATTTGATTGCAGGCTTTGTGAAGAATGCGCCAGTATGTCTTGCAATTGGAATCGTTCTGATGATTGGAACTCTTGTGGTGGTTAAGAATATGTTTAAAAATAAAAATGCTTAATTTTGCACCAAAATGATTATTAAGTCCTGTTGGCTAATTTAGCGACAGGACTTATATTTTACTGTACATATTGTATTAAAAGGTTTGGAGTTGGAATATGAGAATAATGCTTATTGCAGATGAACCTACAGGAGTATTATGGGAACATTTGGACAAAAGCATACTTGAGGGGTTGGATTTAATAATTTCCTGTGGAGATTTACCACCAAAATATTTGGATTTCATAGTTACATTTGCCCCATGTCCACTGTTTTATGTGCATGGAAATCATGACGATAGTTATGAATATACACCACCTACTGGCTGTGACTGTATTGAGGATAAGGTTGTTGTATACAAGGGCATTAGATTTTTAGGGATTGGTGGCTCCCAACGGTATAAAGATGGAAAAAATCAGTATACTGAAAAGGAAATGAAAGCCAAAATTAGTCAGATAAATAAGAGTATAAAATATAGAAAAGGGATAGATATTCTGGTCACACATGCTCCGGCCAAGGGACTGGGGGATAGTGAGGATTTGCCCCACAGAGGATTTGAGTGCGTTAGACAGCTAGTTGATAAGCATAAACCGAAATATATGTTTCATGGGCATGTTCATATGAACTACGGTCCCAAGGTTCCAAGAATTATTAACTATAATGAAACAACTATTGTAAATGGTTACAGATATTATATTCTCGACATTGATTCCAGTCAGTTCAATTATAATGGCTGTATCTGGGATAGAATAAAGGTATGGTTTGACAGGATTATAACTTTAAATGGTTATTTTATTTAAGTGGAGATTACAAGTATGAATGGTTATGGAGAAGCAAGTAATGCTTACGCAAATGCCAGAAATAAGGGAAGATGGAGTCTGGAGAACCTATTATCAGATGATGGTAAGGAGCTTGTCGCATTAAGTAAGCTTGTTCCGGATATTGATCAGTATAGGGAACAAAAGGTTGGACTCAGAGAAATAGATGTAGATAAAATTGTGGGAACAGTCTATCCAGGCAGAACTAACAGTTTTACCAAGGGATTCATGCCGACTATGGAAGAAGGCAGTGAA
Source organism: Lachnospiraceae bacterium UBA1729 (assembly GCA_002315945.1). Taxonomy (GTDB): domain Bacteria; phylum Bacillota; class Clostridia; order Lachnospirales; family Lachnospiraceae; genus UBA1729. Next base: position 4,069 of record DCIJ01000106.1, read on the forward strand.
TTTGCCGGAAAATGGATAAGCTTATATGAGTCATTTCTAGATATTGGAATTAGAGATGCCATAAAAGTGTATGAGTATATGGGGCTGTATTATGTTCTTGAAGGGAACAAGAGAGTTTCTGTGCTCAAATACAGTGAACAGGCGGTGGCTCTGGCTGATATATACCGAAAGGTTCCTCCCTATGATGAGAATAACGAAGAAATAAAACTATATTATGAATATATGCATTTTGAAGAAATTTCTGGGCTAAATAACATTTTCTTCAAAATGTTGGGTAATGCGGACAAGTTTCTTGCTGCAGTTAACGAAGAGACCTGGTCTGATATTACTAAAGAAAATATCAGATCCTATGTGTACAGAGTAGAAAGAATTTTTGATTCCCTGAGAAAGAAGCCGGAAAATTATACTATTGGAGATGCGTGCGTAACATTATTTAGTATATTCGGATATGAAAACTGTCTGGAGGCTGATGAGTATCAGACAAGAGAGCAGATACTCAAAGCCTGGAGCGAAATAAGTATATTAGATAATAAAGAGGGCGTGAGCCTTGTGACGGACCAGTCTGATCTTGAAAAGAAGAATTTACTGTCAAAGGCCTTCTCACCGAAACTTACAAAGCCCAAAATAGCATTCCTGTATGGTTCAGATATAGATACCTCCAGGTATGCAATGAACCATGAAAAGGGAAGACTGGAACTACAAAATATCTACGGTGACAGAATTGAAACATATCCGTATGCAAATGTTGTTGGTGACAGGACAGGAAATGAAGCTGTTAGGGAAATTGAGGATACAATTAAGGAAGCTATAAGTGGGGGCTGCAAACTCATATTTACCACAGAAGGGTATATGGCCCAGCCAACTCTTAAGATAGCATTGGAACATCCGGAGTGTTATTTCTTTAACTGTTCTATTAATCATATGATGAGTGCTGTCCGGTGCTATCAGGTTAGAATGTATGAGATAAAGTTTTTATTAGGCGCTATTGCTGCGCAGATTTCAGATACTGATCTGATTGGCTACGAGGCAGATTTTCCGATAAATGGAACCTGTGCGTCAATAAATGCTTTTGCCAGAGGGGCGAGAATGATTAATCCCCGGGCAAAGATAGAATTAAAGTGGGCTCAGCTGGACGGTTATGAGAGGGATACCTTTGATACGGAAAAAATAAAAGTAATTATGGGTTCTGAACTCATGGATTATAATGATATGACCAGACCCTATGGTCTGTATATCAACCACAAAGAAGAGCTGTCTATTGAACATCTTGGTTTGGCCGCAATTAGTATTAACTGGGGCAGATTCTATGAAAAGATTCTGGACAGTGTTCTTGAAGGCCTGTTTAATCCTAAGGGCAAGAAGGCCGTTAATTACTGGTGGGGATTTGAAGAAGGTGTAGTTCAAATTGTTAAATCCAGAAGACTGCCAGAGTCTGTAAGAAGAATGAATAACTATCTTACAAAAGGAATAATAGATGGTTCCCTTACTCCTTTTTCAGGAACAATTATTAACCAGGCAGGTGAGATTGTTACTAATCATGGAGGACTAATGAATCTGAAGGAGATAATGGAAATTGATTATCTCGAGGATAATATTATTGGGGAGATTCCTCCTATTGAACGTTTTAACAGACACGCACAGATGATATTAGGTAAAATAGATGACTAGAGTATCAATATTTGTAAATGCCAATGATGAATATTTAGGATATTCGTTACAGGGACATGCAATGTTTGCGCCCAATGGAAGCGATATAGTATGTGCTGCCCTGTCTGCCCTGGCAATTAGTACAGCCAATTCAATTGAAATGATTTCTGGACAGGTTCCAGAAACTGATATGGACCAGGACGAGGGAATTTTATGTGTGACCTTTCCCTGGGAGGCCAATTATGAAACCGGTCTTTTTATGAAGTCCTTTGAGCTGGCAGTGAATGATATTGCAAAACAGTATAAGGATAATGTCTCATTTAAAAAGATGACAATTAATTAAATACTATCATTGAAAAAATAATAGTTGCATTTTATTTATCTTTATGATAATTTATATGAGTTGTAAAAGTGAGATGGTCCGCTGTTGCCATAGGGGCATTAAGAACGTCCATGTTAACAGGAGGAAAGAAATGAACGCAATTATTAAAGCAATCGAAGATGCACAGCTTAAAGCTGAAATCACAGAATTCAACGTTGGTGATACTGTAAAGGTTTACGGTAAAATCAAGGAAGGTAACAGAGAAAGAATTCAGGTTTTCGAAGGCACTGTTATTAAGAAACAGGGTGGAAGCAACCGTGCTACATTTACTGTAAGAAAAGCATCAAACGGTGTTGGTGTTGAGAAGACATGGCCTCTTCACTCTCCTAACGTAGAGAAGATTGAAGTAGTTAGACGTGGTAAAGTAAGACGTGCTAAACTGTTCTACTTAAGAGACAGAATCGGTAAAGCAGCCAAAGTTAAAGAGGTTGTAAGATAATAGTTCAAAATTAAGGGGGTTGATAATCAACTCCCTTTTTTACTAGGTGGCAGATTATGGCTAAAAAAGTAAAGGGATTAAGCTTCTATACAAAGAAAAAAACCCTCAGCAAATCGTTGCTGCATGAAATCTTTTCATGGGTATTTCTAATGTTTGTTTCAGTGATTACAGCATTGATTTTTACTTTTGCAGCTGGTATGAGTATCAGAATGTTGGGAATCTCAATGGCGCCTACTCTGCTAAATGGCCAGGAGGTTCTGGTTAACAGAGTTATTTACAATATGGCTTCACCTAAAAGAGGAGACGTAATTGTATTCAAACTCCACGCAGTTCAGGAAAGTAATTATTACATAAAGCGTGTAATAGGAGTACCAGGAGATACGGTTCAGATTATTGATGGACGTGTGTTTATTAACGGCGAAATGTATCATGAAAGCAGTGCCTTTGATAAAATTGCAGATCCTGGAACAGCAGAAGAGCCGATAACCCTGAAAGATAATGAGTTCTTTGTGCTGGGTGATAATAGAAATAATTCAGAAGACAGTAGAAATGCTGATATTGGTCTTATAACTGAAGATATGATAACCGGAAGAGCATGGTTTGCCCTGGCAAATGGTGTCAACGGAATGAATTTTGTAAAATAGACAATCGGGAAGGAAGACTATGGACATTCAATGGTATCCCGGGCATATGACAAAAGCCCGCAGGATGATGGAAGAGAATCTAAAACTAATAGATCTGATGATCGAAATAGTTGATGCAAGGGTTCCTATGAGTAGTAGAAATCCGGATATAGATAAACTGAGTAATAATAAGGCAAGACTTGTTCTGGTAAATAAGACTGATTTGGCAGATCCCAAGATCACTGCTATGTGGTTAAATTATTTCAAGGACAAGGGCCTGTATGCACTGGAAATCAATTCAAAGAATGGTAATGGAATAAAAGCAATTAATGCTGCAATTAAGGAAGTTACCAGGGAAAAGGTTGAGCGAGATAAAAAGAGAGGCATTGTTGGAAGACCAGTACGAGCTATGGTTTCAGGTATTCCTAATGTAGGAAAGTCAACATTTATTAATTCATATACTGGAAAGGCAAGCACCAAAACTGGTAATAAGCCTGGCGTAACCAAGGGTAAACAGTGGATTACACTAAATAAGGATCTGCAGCTCCTTGATACACCTGGTATTCTATGGCCCAAGTTTGAGGACAAAAATGTTGGACTGAATCTGGCGCTGATAGGTTCTGTGAATGATGAGATTATTGAAATAGAAGAATTATCCCTTAATCTGATTGAAAAGGTAAAATTGCTTTATCCTGGAGTCTTAAGAGAACGCTATGGCATAGACGAAGAGCCAGAAGAAAACGATATGCTTCTGATAAATAAAAATGCTATAATATTAGAGTCTGTTGGCAGAAGCAGAAACTGCCTTGTTAAGGGTGGAGATGTTGATTATAGAAAAGCTGCCAAACTTTTGATGGATGATTTCCGTTCTGGAAAGCTTGGAAGACTTAGTTTGGAGAGACCATGAAGGGAATGTTAAAAGAAATCCTTAGTACAGGATTATATTTTCTGTTTGTTCTGTTTATTACATATCTGGTAATTACTTATGTGGGACAGCGTACAGAAGTCTCTGGAAGCAGTATGGAGACGACTTTAAGTGACAAAGATAATTTGATTTGTGACAAATTATCCTATCGTTTTTCGGATCCAAAGCGATTTGATATTATTGTTTTCCCCTATGAGTATGCAAAGGATACATATTATATCAAGAGAATTATTGGACTTCCGGGAGAAACAGTCAGAATAGACTGGGATGGTAATATTTATATTAATGGTGAAATCCTGGAAGAATCTTATGGAAAAGAGGTTATGGAGTATCCTGGTATTGCAGAGGAAGAAATTCTTTTGGCAGATGGACAGTATTTCGTGCTGGGAGACAATCGAAACAATTCTTCGGATTCCAGAGATCCCAGTGTTGGAATAATTAACAGAAAGAGGATTATAGGTAAGGCCTTTGTCAGAATTTATCCTTTTTCAAAAGTAGGCTTGTTAAAACATCAGTAAATCATTTAAACTGTAGGTACGTATATCTACAGTTTTTTATTATCCCGAATGAGCCAAGCGCAGATTCCTGTTCGCATCAGGATATGTATTTTAGAGAGGAGAAAAAATGCCTAGACTTACTTTGGAACAGGAAAGAGAGAGAATGGAAAAAATGTGGCAGTTTGAGAGACAATATTCAGACTGCCAATATATATGTGGTATAGATGAGGTTGGAAGGGGACCCTTTGCAGGTCCGGTTGTGGCCTGTGCGGTAATTCTTCCCAAGGATTTAGATATTTTATATGTTAATGACTCTAAAAAAGTTACCCCAAAGCGCCGAGAACTATTATATGATGAAATAATGGAGAAGGCGGTGGCTGTAGGTTTAGGGTATGCAACTTCAGCACGTATTGATGAAATAAATATTTTGCAGGCAACCTATGAAGCTATGAGAGAGGCCATAGGGCAGCTTAACCCTCGCCCCGATCTGTTGTTAAATGATGCAGTTACTATTCCTGAGGTTGACATAAAACAGGTTCCGATCATTAAGGGAGATGCAAAAAGTGTCTCAATTGCAGCTGCCAGTATTGTTGCCAAGGTAACAAGAGACAGACTCATGGTTGAGTATGATGAGGTATTTCCCGGGTATGATTTTGCTGGAAATAAAGGCTATGGTACAGCTGCCCATATTGAAGGACTAAAAAAATTGGGTCCCTGTCCTATTCATAGAAGAAGCTTCATTCACAACTATATTTAAATTTTTGAAATGATAAATCATTAGTGGTAAAGCATGAATATTGAAAGTATTTTTCCTGGAATAAGGGGAAATAATCAGAATAAAGTAAATAGACAGGCAAGCATTATTAAAGCAGTACTTGGAAATAATGAGGCTGTGAAAATTCTTGAGGCAGGGCAGAAGATTACCGGCGAAATTCTTAGCAATGATGGAACAAAGCTTACATTGAAACTTCCCGGGAATATGATTCTTAATGCCAGAATGGAGCAGTCTGTTGCTGCAGGTATAGGGGAGAATGTTTCCTTCCTGGTAAAATCCAATGATGGGGGTACTATTGCCCTTACACCACTTATGGAAAATCTTGCAGGCCATGGGACCGCTACCAAGGCTCTTCATGCAGCAGGACTCCCGGTTAATGACCGCACTATGGCCATGACCTTGACAATGATGGAAGAGGGAATGGGAATTAACAAGCAGAACCTGATTGGAATGTATACCAGGGCTGTTGCACATGCAGATATTGAAGTGACTCGAGTAGTTCAGATGTCGGCACTTGATATACCACTAAATGAAGCAAATGCTGAGCAGTTTGTTCAGTACAAGAATTTTGAAGGACTTTTGAACTCGTCCTTTGGAGAAGTTCTGGATATGCTTCCCCAGGCTATTGATAATCTGGCTGAATCTGGAACCCCAAAGGAGATGATGAACCTGTTGGAGCACCTTGTGCTGGCGACAGATTCGAATATTTCTGAGCAGGGGGGAGGTTATTTAAGCGATAGCAGAATAGTCAATGCAGATGAATCTGTAGCGGTTCAGAATTCATATATTACTGCTAATGAAAACAGTGTCCAGAAGGAAGAAGGGAATGTTTTTCTTAAGAATCTGTCTGATGCTGTTACCGCTTTTGCTGGCATTGAAGAAAATGAAGAGTCAGTTAATGTACAGACTTCCATTGGAACGGAAGTTCAGTACGATGATAATGGAGTGCCCCTGTCCATATTCCCAAAGGGAACCATGGAGTTGGCTAATTTATTTGGAAGTATGGGAGACACCCTTACTGAAAATGGTTTACTGTCCAATGATATCAGTGATGGCCAGATACTGGCAGCATTTGCAAAATTAGTAGGGCAGGTATCTGATTCCAAGGCTAATCCAGTTAATTCGGCCCAGGTATTAAAATCTATATTTACCAATGACAGATTTAAAGAACTTTTTAAAGAAAACATATTAAAGCAGATTGCACTGAAACCAGATGAACTTTCTAAGGAAAACATGGTAAAGCTGTATGAAAGAATGATAAATGCGGCAAAACATCTTTCGGAGGGCCTTGAAAACGTTGGCAAAGGTACAGAAATAGCCAGAGCGGTAAACGAAATTAAGAGCAATTTGAACTTTATTGACAATCTGCACCAAATGTATAATTTTGTCCAGATTCCAATTAAGATGTCTAACAACAGGAATGCGGGTGAACTGTATGTATATACCAGTAAAAAAAGCCTGGCAAACAAAGAAGGTAAGACCAGTGCCTACCTGCATTTGGACATGGAATATCTGGGAGTGGTCAATTGCTATGTAAAATTGAATTCGGGCAATAAAATTACTACCAATTTCTATTTGGAGGATGAAAAAAGCCTGGATCTGATTGAAAAAAATCTGCCTCTGCTTACAAAACGTCTTCAGGACAGAGGTTTTCAAATGATGGCAACAGCACAGATGGAAGACAGGAAGAATGATGTGATGGACATGCTGAATGAAAAGGAAAATAAACCTGTGTCTTTATCTCATTTGACCTTTGATGTGAGGGCATGATATGGCTGATAAGGATACTAATTCAAAACCAAAGCAGGCTATTGCCCTTGCCTATGATCCGACTGACGATGCGCCAAAGGTTGTAGCCAGTGGAACTGGAGCAATAGCTGACAGAATAATCGAAAAGGCCAAGGAAAATGATGTGCCTGTGCACAAGGATGATAAGCTGGC
>DCIJ01000106.1:11399-11552 GCA_002315945.1 Lachnospiraceae bacterium UBA1729
AAAATCAGAGAAAAGATTGATAAAAACAGATAGTTGTTGAAGAAGAAGAGTCTTTTTGCTATAATTTTTCAGGATTTACCGCAAGGACACTCGCGAGGCGTGTGGCGTTGTGGTTTTTGTTTTTGTTTTGAAATAAGGAATGAGGTTGATATG
>DCIJ01000021.1 GCA_002315945.1 Lachnospiraceae bacterium UBA1729
TCTTCCATCAGAAGCATTCCCAGCAAATCCGTCAGGGCATCATCCTCGTAATAGGATATTCCGTTGTAAAGCACTACCACAACCTTGTTCTTTTTGGGGTCTATCCCTAAAAAAGCCTGGTAGCCCACCTCGGTTCCATCCGCCCTTTCATAGGCAATCTCACCATTATGCCAAATCATGCCACTTTTTTTATCAATCAGCCAAAAATAGCCGATGTCATAATTCTTGTCCACATTGCCCAGTGATGTGGTGCACAGATCCAAGAAGTCATAGGCACTGGAATCTGATAAATATTTTTTCCCATATTCCAGCAAGTCAGGCACGGATGAAACAATGGCGCCTGCTGCCATCATTTCATCCTGGGGACTCCACTGATAATTATCGGCAAAGTCGCCATTTCCACCCACACAGGTATCATTTAATCCCAGCTGATTCACTAAAAATCCGTTCATAATCTCCTGATAAGAACTGTACGGATCAATATGGTTTGCCACAGCAGTTCCAACCAGTCCTGTTCCAAAATTAGAATAGTCAAAGCTGTGCTCACCTTCTTCCACCCTGGCATTTGCCAGCAGGCGAATCATGTCCTGTCTGGAAAAATTCTCCTCAAAAATATTGTCACTTTTTGCCAGCATGTCATCCCACAGCGTAGACAAACCACTTCGGTGGGTGACCAGTTGTCTGAAGGTCGGATCGTAGGAACCTGGTTCGAAATCCAGACATTTGCTGACAAAATCATCTATGGAAATCCTGCCGTCATAAACCTCTTTTGCAAGCATGGCACCAGTGAAGGTCTTTGTGACTGAGCCCACCTGATACTTATGTGTCGCAAAATCCTGCATGCCATCTTTTGTGTAGATGTACTTTTTTTCTGCGCCATCCTCCCACAGACCCACTGAAATCACTGCGTTCTCATTATCCGCAACGATCATATCCAGGACTTCGCCTGATGTTGTTTTATTAAAAAATAATGATAGTGAAAAAACAGCCAACCCTATCACTACTATAATTATAGCTATTTTATACTTCATAAAAATGACCTCACATTCACATACATCATAGTGAATTTGAGGTCACTTTTCAAGAACATACTGCATTACGTCCTGTTATTTTGCAAAAAAGTATTCTGACACTAATTATTCAATTAATAGTTTGCTTCGCTTACTTCTAATAGTTAGCTTCGCTTACTTCAAAATAAGCCTGGGGATGATTACATACTGGGCAAACCTCTGGTGCCTTGGTTCCAACTACGATATGTCCACAGTTGCGGCACTCCCAAACCTTAACCTCACTCTTTTCAAATACAGCTGCCGTCTCGATATTTTTAAGGAGTGCGCGATATCTTTCCTCATGATGCTTTTCAATTGCACCTACAGCTCTGAATTTTGCTGCCAGCTCAGGGAAACCTTCTTCCTCTGCAGTCTTTGCAAAGCCTTCATACATATCAGTCCACTCGAAGTTTTCACCCTCAGCAGCTGCTGCAAGATTTGCCTTGGTATCGCCGATACCTGCCAACTCCTTGAACCACATTTTTGCATGTTCTTTTTCATTATCTGCTGTTTTAAGGAATAGAGCTGACATCTGCTCATAGCCTTCCTTCTTAGCTACAGATGCAAAATATGTGTATTTATTTCTTGCCTGTGACTCGCCTGCAAAAGCTTCCTGTAAGTTCTTTTCTGTCTGAGTGCCTGTGTACTTGTTAGCCATTATTTTTTCCTCCATGGTTTTTAGTTAAAATTTTTGTTCAAATAGTTATCTGAAATCTTTACTTTTTGCAGTCAGGACAGACATAACGAATTCTAAGGTCATAGCCGTCAATTACGCCGCCCAGTTCTTTTTCCAGCTTTGAAGTCAAATCAGAAAAATAAAAATCACTTATTTTTCCGCAGACGCTACATATCAGGTGGTCATGCTTGGTTACCTTGTCATATCGGTCAATTTGACCCTCGATGCTCAGTTTTATCACCTGCCTGTTGGAAACAAGTTTGTTAACATTGTTATAAACCGTTGCCAAAACAACCTTTGGTTCATCCTGCTTCAAAGTATTATAGATTTCATCGATTGTCATATGTTTTTGCGAAGTATTGATAATATCCAGAATTTTTGCTTCGTATTTTGTCATATGGCTCTCCTTTTTAGAATCATTCTAATTTTTGGCAGAGGATTTGTCAATCATTTTTTACACGATTGCGTTTGTTTTTTGCGTATTTGTATAATTTGCAGGAATTATTCCATCAAAATTTTGCCTGTGCCCCATGCGGTTCCCACTTTTTCACCAATTACATTGTATGAGTTGGTAAAGGGATCAAAGGATATGGGTTTTACCTTGGAGATATCCACCTTGCCATCGGTAAAAGCAGATTCATCCACTGCAACATTGACGATCTCTGCCTTGAGGATACCAGTTTTTTCATCAAATTCCTTGACTTTGCATTCGACACAGATTTTCAGCTCATTGATTACGGGAGCATTGACAAATTCACTCTTTGTAACAGTAAATCCGCATTTTTCCAATTTGTCAGGCTCCACATTTCCTGATGCCATTCCAACATAATCGCAGGCTACAACATGATCCGCATCAGCTATGTTAATTGTTAGGGCGCCTGTTTTCATGAAATTCTTGCAGGTTTTGTGAGTCGGGGTGAGGCAGACTGAGATTTCCTTGAATTCTGAAATTCCACCCCAGGCTGCATTCATTGCGTTGGGCACTCCGTTCTCATCATACGTTGCTATTATCCACACAGGCTGAGGTGCCGTGAAGGGTCTTGCTCCAATATTTATTCGTCCCATAGATACTTCCTTTCCATTTGTCTTGTTGATGTCAGGTTTAACCTAAATCATATTAACATATTCACAGATGTAAATGAACCTAGGGGACGGGGTTAGGGGTTCACTTTTTTGAGCTAGGGGGACGGGGTTGGGGGTTCATTTTTGCAAAAAATGAACCCCCAACCCCGTCCCCCTAGCTCACCTAGCTCAAAAGCATACTCTGTTTTTTCCATTCTTCTTAGCCAGGTACAGATTTTCATCCGCAGCATGAACAAAATCAACAATTGAATCAGGGCGGAAGGAATCAATATATATTCCTCCAAAGGAGGCTGTGACTGCCAGTTTTTCTCCCCCTCCTATTGCAAATTCGCTCTGAGCAATCTGATCGCACAGACGCTGGGCGTACTCCTGACCCTTTTGCATACTATCAGTTTCTGCCAAAATCAGGAATTCTTCGCCGCCCCATCTGCAAACCAGATCTTCTTCTCGGCTTCCCTTTCTCAACCGTTTTGCAAGTTCAACCAGTATTTCATCACCTGCATTATGTCCGTAAGTATCATTTATTCTCTTAAAATTATCTATATCCAGAACAACCAATGAAACACTGGCATTTTCCCGTTCCTGGGGAAACTTTTCTTTTATTACCTCATAAAACCTTCTCCTGTTATACAGTTTAGTGAGGCTATCAAAATGTGCGAAAAATTCCAACTGCTCTTTTTGCTGAATAATTCTCTTTTCCATGAATATTCGAACACTTTCCATCGTTATAGAAAATGCCCAGAACATCAAATATACCGCAAGATACACAATATTGAAATTGCTCCAGATATCATCAGGCTTGTAATACTTTTCAGCTGCAAAGCCCGTAATCAGTATCAGAAAAATCAGTATATTCCCCCATAGCTGTTTTAAAATAAAAATGGACAATACCGGATATATCAGACCAAAGGTAATTATCCCTGATTCACAGTACCGAAACATTGCCAGGCCATACATATAGGTAACAGCCATCGCCAGCAGATAGTGATATTCGCACACCTTTTTCTTCTTGTGAGTCCACAATACTTCACCAAAGAGAAACATCATAGTTGCAACAGAAATTACCAAAAATTCGTCATTTGAGGCTGCAACAAAAATGTGTACTGCCGCAAGATTTCCTATCATCAGTACTACTATTCCAGCAGAAAAATCTATCAGTCTTCTGCTACGGATGTACCGCTGTGTATCCTGGTTATGTATTTTATCCAGGTATTTGTTTTTAATTTCCTCCAGTTTTCTCATACGCATCACATCCTGTCTAAGATATGGTAAATTCATCCACTGCCTTCTGCAGTTCATTTGTAATGCAGCTTGTACTTTCAATTGCCAGATGCGTATTGGAAGACCTCTGTCCAATGTTGGTATTCATAATTGCAATCTCTTCGGCCCCCTTGGCGCAATCACTGGTAGATGAATCAATTATGGACAGTTCTGCACTCACATTTTCTATTGAGGCAGCCAGTTCCTGAGATATGGCGCTGTAGTCCATAACCATCTCATTAACTTTTTCTGCATCATTGTTATATTCAATTGCCATATCCATAAAATCCCCAAAGCTGCTTCGCACATCCTGGGCGACAAAGTCCAGTAATTTTTGGGAGTTATCCGTTAGTTTACTTACAGCATCGGAAACAGATGCAATAATGGCCTGAATATCAGCAACTGACTGTCTGGACTGTTCTGCAAGTTTTTGTATTTCATGCGCAACTACAGCAAAACCCTTTCCTGTTTCCCCTGCTCTTGCAGCCTCAATTGAAGCATTCAGGGCAAGAAGCGTCGTCTGAGAGGTAATTCCCATTATGGAATCTGACAGTGTTCCTATCTCATTTACTATTTTTATTTGTTCTAGTGCATCACTGAGTTCTTTGCTTATTTCATCGTGGACACGCTGCAGCTTATTCTGGGTTTCAACCATTTTTTCTCTTGTAATTTCTGCCCTTTCTTTTATTTCAAATGCAGTCTGGGCTCCCTCCTGTGACCTGTTTGCAACTCCTTTTGATGCCTCGTCTATGGTCTTCATTGTTTTCATGATTGAGGATACAGAATCAGCCATTCCTGCCATTGTGGCAGACAGTTCTTCCGCTGTGGCCGCTACACTTTCAATATCGCCATTTAGTGAAGAAATGTTTTCATTCATGTCAATCACATTTTCATTAATCTGATGACTTTCTGTCTTAACTAACCCGATTGTTCTGTCATACCATTTAATCATTACAAGAAATGCATTATTTAGTTTTAGGAATTCATTTCTGGCATCTATTTCTCCTTCAACTCTGGCCGTCAGATTACCCCGGGACAATTCTCCTGAAAAAAGCTCCAGCTTCTCCAGACTGTTTGTTATTGACTTTTTCACCAGAAAAATATAGACAGATAAAAGAATTGTACCCACTACTGCAAGTGCAAATCCAATACTTAAGTATTTTTCGGCAATATGATTAATGGACTCTATCTCTGAATTGATGTAGTCATTCATATTGACGGCCGTATCCCCATCTCCCTCAACTGTTTCAATTGCACATTCCAATGAATCAATGGCATTGTCCCGGATTTTTATCATGCCTAGTGCTGCAACTCCAATTAGTAATATCATCATTACATCAACAATTATTAATACTGCTCCCAGCTGAGCTTTTATACTACTATGTCTCATTTTTTTCTCCTTTCAGGGTCTGACCAAAAACCTTGATTATCCATTTACCCCCAATAAATTTAAAATGAAATAGTTTTTACTTCCTTTGGCAGCTGTCTACTCATTTTTTCCATTTTGATTACTTGTTTTGCATTTTTTTTACTCAAATTAGTAATCCATTTTTATTTCAAAGTGCTATTATTGTGTTGAAATATTTAGAATAATTCAGGGAGGCTGCTATGATAATCGCATGTATTGATGACCAGCCAAAAGATGGTCAGGAAGCCCTTTCCTTAATAAAAAATCAGATAGATAAGCTTGGCGAAAAGGTTTGCCAGTTTTCATACTTCCCATCCGCTGATGATTTTTTTAAAGCCTGGAAGCCGGGCCGTTTCGGATTAATCATTTTGGATATTTTTTTAGAAAAGGAAAGTGGAATAGAGATTGCAAAGCTTATTAGAAGAATAGATAGTAAGGTTCCTATTGTATTTTGTTCTACCAGCAACGAATTTGCCGCCGAAAGCTATGAGGTACAGGCAAATTACTATCTCACAAAACCGATCACCCCCCATAGTGTAGATAATATGATTGCTCATTTGCGACTATTTCACAAGGATGAGGATCTTCTGGAATTACCAGATCACAGAATGCTGCCATTATCCCAGTTTTTATATTCTGAATATCACAACCATCAGATTTCCTTATTTTTAAAATCAGGAAGGACTGAAAAAATCTGGTCATCCCAGTCAGATTTTCTCACTGGCACTGACAAATACAGTTATCTGCTGTCCGTGACTCCTGGAACCCTGATAAATTTAAGGGAAGTAAGCGATCTAAAGGGCGACAGCTTCTATATGTCAGATGGCAGCACCGTTCCATTCAGCAAACGAAAAAAGAAAGAATTTGAAGATAAATATAAAGACTTTTTATTCAGCAGACTGAGGGAGGTATAGGTATGTGTTCTTATTGGGAAAATGCAGTTGCCTTGTTCTTAACATATTTCCCCTTCGCACTGTTATTTTTATATACGTTCCGCAGAGCTTTTCGTTTTAGTGCCAAAACAACCTACTGTCTTCTGGTCATATCAGTAGTCTTTAGGGTTGGCAGCGCCCTGTTCGCAAAACAGATGTCTCCTCGTGCCGTCATGATTTGCAACTATACTGAGAACATCTTATTTCTTATCTTTGGCCTTGTGGCTGTAAAAGTCACCTTGGGGCGTATTCTTTTTACCGGTCTCATATTAAAAAACACAGCAGACACAATCGTAATATTCGCAAAATTTGCTGAGCATCTGGTTACTCCCAAATGGGCTGATGTAGGATATCACTGGACCTACTCGGTATCATTGGCAATATGTGAGATAATACTCCTGCCTTTAGTATATTTATTTATAAGAAAGTATTACACGAAGGAGATACGGGATACTATTTCACGCAGATGGCGTTTTTTGTGGCTTGTTCCTTTTTTCTTTTACCTAAGCTGGATATATATTTTTTACTATTCCAGTGATAAGACTGATTTGGAGCAGGCATGTCTGCCAATTAATTCCTTATATCTATTCTTGTCCATATTATGTCAGTATCTGATATACATGTGCCTGGCAACTCTGGTAGAAAGTCTGCAAAATGAAGCGAAGCTGCAGGCAGAAAACCATGTCATACAGCTTCAGAATGTTCAATATGAATATATACGTGCGCAAATTGCAGAAGACAGGAAGCTTAGGCATGATATGCGGCATCATTTCACCACATTAAAGGCATTTGCCGAGAATCAGGAATACGACAAGCTGAATGCCTATCTGAAGAACTATGTTTCCTCTGCCTCGTGGCGGTCACAGATACAGTACTGTTCGAATAATGTATTGAATATCATGACCTCTTACTATGCCAATCGCTGTTACTCCAACAACATTGATATGCGAATTTCCCTTCAAATTCCCGAATCATTACCGATTAGTGACATCGAAACAGCCATTTTGTTTGGCAATCTCCTGGAAAATGCATTTGATGCCTGTAGCGAATCGGAGACAAGGTATATTTCTTTTCGGGGTGCTTTGCTAAACGGCAATTATGTCTTTTCAATTGAAAACACCTATAACGGTGCAATCAAGAGAAATGTCTTCGGCGACTTCAAATCTACCAAGCATGACAGTCGGGGCGTGGGAATTGAATCCTGCAAGGACATAATTCACAGGCATGCTGGCACCATCGATTTCCAGTGTGGTGATCTGTTCCTGGTAAATATTCTCCTGCCAAAATGAGCTAGGGGGACGGGGTTGGGGGGTCACTTTTTTGAGCTAGGGGGACGGGGTTAGTGGTTCATTTTTTGCAAAAATGAACCACTAACCCCGTCCCCCTAGCTCACCTGGCTCACCCCTGGTTCAATAAAAAATGCCTGACCGCACACTCGCAGTCAGGCAAAAATCTAATCGTAAAATACCTATTATTTTTTCAGAAAAAATTATTCAATCTCGATTGAGTACTGATCATCTTCTTTTGTAATAGTAATTGTTACATTCTGGGGATCATTAAGATTTCCAATAGTGAAATTCTCAAATGCAATTTCATTACCATCACTAACAGCGATTGCCATACTCCATGCAGTATCAGGAACATATGTCAAAGAGCCTTCATTTAATGAACCTGTGCCACCTGCTTCAAGGACATAATCATCTTCAAGTATGTTTTCGCCCCAGTCACTCTCTTCTGCAAGAACGAAGTAAAGTCCTGTAATATCAACATCTGTGTTATTCTTAAAGGTAAGAGCTGCCTCAATTACTTCTTCTTCAGCAGTTTCTTCCTCAACAGCTTCCTCTGTTTCAACAACCTCTACCTCTTCAACATCTGCACTAGAGTCTTCAACTTCAGCTTTTGTGCCCTCGAATAAAGCTTTACCTTCTGCTTCATCAAGAACCTTGCCGTTTTCATCAGTATATTCAACTGTTACTTCAGTTTTACCATTAATGGTAGTTTCAGTTACAGTCTTTGTAATACCATTATAAGTCTCTGAATTAACGGACGTATTTTTGCTTTCGCATGCGCAAAGTGTAATAGATAATAATGCTACAAGTAATAATGCTGTGATTTTTTTCATATTCTTTCCCTCTTTATACAAAGTAAATAACTTGTTACCAAGAAAAAAATGAACCACTAACCCCGTCCCCTAGGTTCATTTTATAGGTATCTGTATTTCGGTGAGCCAGTCATCCTCAGAGTCTTTATTCCAGATGCCATCGATATAGCTCTCTCGAATTGGCCCAGTTATTTCATGTCCGTTTTCTTCGATATACCTGATTATTTCTTCGTAGGTCTCATGAAAGTTCGAATATGACCCCTTATGGTACGCACTGGCCACCTGCACAGCAGGCAGGGTTTTGAATTTGAGGCCCTCTGCGCCCTTTTTAAAGCTGGTTACTGCCTCACATATTTCGATCAGCACATTCTCCTCTTTGTATCCAGGCTCCAGATAGTGAGTAAAGCAATATTCAGGCAATGCGCACTCGCAACCGGCCTGCTCCATGAGCTCTCCCATCTGTGGCATCAGATCAAAGATTCTGTCATAGCTGTCGATTCTGGCCTCCATAAAAGCAACAATAGTTTCCGACACTGTCTTAATCAGTACCGGAGCATTCAGTCTGCCTCCCTGATTCAGCAGATATCCATCCAGAATGGCTACCTGCCTTGTCAGTTCTGCTATCTGATTTAAGAGTGCTGATTTTTTCTTCTGCAGTACCAGCTTTTCATCAATTCCTGAGTTGAAATTATAGATTTCTTCCAGGGTAAATCCAGCAGACTTCAGGGCGGTAATCTTGTGAAGATCCGCCATCTGAGACAGTCTGTAATATCTGTATCCGTTTTCTTCATTGATATATGCCGGCTGCAAAAGTCCTCTATCTTCATAGAATCGCAGTGCCTTCACCGTCACATGGTTCATGGCCGCGAACATACCTATCTTGTATAAAGTCCCCTCAGTCTTGATTTCACACGCCTCGCGGTGCTCTCTCATCTCCATAAAAATTACTCCCATCTAAATGTTTTAATTGAAATCCCCGAACAAATTACACATATTACTGCCAACACACATACTTTTGAGAATATATCTTCATAATATCCCCTTGATAAGGATTTTAACAAGTTAATTCCAACTCCCAGAGGCATGATATCTGCAAGGAATCGTAATCCCTTTGGAAATATTTCTGCCGGGATAGTTGCCCCTGAAAAAAGTAGCATTGGAAAATACAGCACGCTGGTTGCAACATTCATGGACTTGGTTGTCCTGCACACACTGGCAACCATCAGGCCAATTGAGAACATGGAAAGCATGGTAAGCATCCATCCTCCCATATATAACAGGAAGTTTCCCTCCATCCTGTATCCAAAAAATACAACTGCTGCCACTGTAAGTATGATTGTTGACACCACGGCCATTACTCCGCTGGCGATTGTGTCGCAGGCCAGAAGTCTGGCTGGTGAACAGGGACTGCAGTACATTCTCCTGAGTACTCCCTGTGATCTGTATTCAACTATTGATATAGGAATACTCATAAAAGCGCTGCAGCAGATTCCCACTGTAGACAGTGCCACGTATGAGCTCTGCAGATAGGTCAGCCCCGATACTGCTGCCTCCTTTTCCCCGGCAATCATTGAAATCAGAATTAGTGCCACCAGTGGCATTGCCAGATTAAAAATAATTACGTCTGGAGTTCTAAAAAAAAGTTTTTGTTCTACGCCGTACATCTTTAAAAATCTCTTCATTATAGTAATTCCTCCTCACCCATATAGTACAGATATGCTTCTTCCAGGTTTCTTTTCCCGGACTTTTTTATTACCTCTTCCACAGTGCCGCTAACAACTTCCCGTCCACTCTTAATTATGAAGAGTCGATCACACAGAGCCTGCGCCTCTTCCATATAGTGTGTTGTTAAAAAAATAGTAAGTCCTCTGGCCTTCAGATCCTTTAGGGTTCTCCATACCTCTCTCCTGGCTACTACGTCCAGTCCGGTTGTCAGCTCATCCAAAAATACAATCTCCGGATTGCCAATCAGTGCAAGTACAACAGAAAGCTTCTGTCTCTCGCCACCTGACAACTTTGCCACTCTGCTTTTCTTAAACTGCAGGAGACCAAACTGACTCAGCAGTTCATTATAATCAGCTGAATTTTCATACAGTGAACCGTATTCTATACAGGCCTCCTCTACTGTAATGCTGCTCTGATACTGAGTCTGCTGAAGCTGAACTCCGACCTTTTCGAAAACCTCCCTTCTATTCTTAGCAGCATCTTTCTCAAATATTTTTGCCTGACCTTCATCCGGCTCTTTTAACCCAAGCATCAAATCAATGGTCGTACTCTTGCCGGCACCATTGTGCCCCAGCAGACCAAACACCTCACCTTTTTCTATTTCAAAGGAAAGTCCGTCAACAACTCTTCGTCCACCAAAAGATTTCTTCAACTCTGTTACATTAATTACTGGTGTTTTACTCATAAAAATAATCCTCCTTGTTTTTGTACAAGGAGGATTATAGATTCTCCCCTTAAGTGGAGAGTCAATACCTATTTTTATATTTCTTACATATTTTTTCCAATATTACATTTATAAAATCTTACTTTCTCAGATACTTAGCCGTAATCGTCGTCCCATTATCATACATCTTCTGAGGTGTTCCGCAGAAAACCACTTCGCCCCCCTTGGTTCCCCCATCAGGTCCAATATCAATGATGTAGTCAGCTAACTTCATTACATCAGTATTGTGTTCTATTACAATTACTGTGTTACCTCTGTCAACAATCGCCTCCAGTATCTCTACAACTTTTTCAATATCCGCCACATGGAGCCCCGTGGTGGGTTCATCTAATATGTAAATATTTCCTTTTTTCTTAATATTCTGTGCCAGTTTTACTCGCTGACGCTCCCCTCCTGAAAAAGTAGACAGGGGCTGTCCCAGTGAAATGTAGGGCAGACCCACTTCCATCAGTGCGTTAAGCTTTGAGGATACTTTTTTATTATCAGCAAAAAATTCAACTGCTTCCTCTACACTCATGGCCAGCACATCAACTATCGCTTTGCCTCTCAGGGTATACTGTAATGCTTCATCGCTGTATCTGCTGCCATTACAGTATTCACAGGTAGTTGTAACCGGATCCATAAAAACCAGTTCAGTTGTGATAGCGCCTCTTCCCTTACAGTGAGGACAGGCTCCTCTTCCGTTGAAGGTAAAAAGTCCACTGTCTACCTGATTTTTAGCCGCGAATTCCTTTCTGATATCATCAAAGAATCCTAAAAAAGTACATACAGTTGAGCGGCCTGTTGCTGTGATGGCACTTTGATCTATAAGAACTGCCTGGTCTGCATACTGTTTTGCAAAAACATCCCTGATAAGAGATGATTTTCCACTTCCGGCTACACCTGTCACAACTGTCAATATTCCCAGCGGGATATCCACATCAACATTTTTAAGATTATGAAGAGTTGCTCCTCTGACTGGCAGGTATCCTTTTGGAGCGCGAACTTTCTCTTTTATTTTAATATCTGTAGCCAATGCGTTTCCTGTCTTGGTTCCGCTGATGAGCAGATCCTCGTAGCTACCCTGAAACAGAACCTGGCCGCCATTTTTTCCAGCCAGGGGCCCAATATCAATAACCTGGTCCGCTATTTGTATGACATCCCTGTCATGTTCCACAACCAGTACTGTATTTCCCTTATCCCTAAGACTTTTCAAAAGTCTTATCATACGATGGACATCTCTTGGATGCATTCCGGTACTTGGTTCATCAAAGATGTAGGTCATTCCGGTGAGGGAACTTCCCATATATCTAACCAGTTTAAGTCTCTGCGCCTCGCCTCCGGACAGAGTCGAACTCTCTCTGTTCATAAACAGGTAGGGCAGACCGATCTCTATCATTCTGTCTAAGGATGCCCCCAGCTGCTGCACTATTGTGGCAGCCCGCTCATCATCTATCTCATTTATGATCTGGCGCAGACTGGAGAATTCCATCTGGCACATTTCATATATATTGTAGCCCTTCACCCTGCAGGATAATGCCTTCTGATTAAGACGCCTGCCCTGACAGTCAGGACATTCACACTCATAGATGAAGCGACTTATTTTTTTCAAAGTATGATCGGTCTGCTCTTCGGCACTCTTCATGAGCACCAGTCTCTTGAACTGATTGTAGACACCCTCAACTTTTTTATCCAGACGCTCCCCGCCCTTAACATGACTTCCGTACAGCAGAAAGTTTCGTTCCTGGTCAGTCAGCTCACCAAAGGGCACATCTGTCCTAAAATACTCCGGGCGTCTGTATACCTTCCAATAGTAGTTACCATTTCCAAATGCCGGCAGATTAAAGCAGCCCTCATCGTAGGTCTTGTCAAACTCAATTACTTTTTCAATATCCAAATCCATGGTCTTGCCGATTCCTGCGCAGGTTGGGCACATTCCATTGGGATTGTTAAATGAAAAATATGATGAAGGACCAACCGCCGGACTTCCTATCCTGGAAAAAAGTAATCTAAGCAGGGAATACATATCGCTTATTGTTCCCACTGTAGATCTGGCATTGCCACCCAGTCTTGACTGGTCGATAATTACTGACGGATTGAGATTCTCGATAAGCTCCACATGGGGCTTGTCATACTTTGGAAGACGGCCTCTTACCCATGCAGAGTAGGTCTCGTTCATCTGTCTCTGACTTTCTGCTGCAACTGTGTCAAATACAATGCTTGATTTACCAGATCCAGACACCCCTGTAAAGACCACTATTTTGTTCTTTGGAATATCTAAATCTACATTTTTTAAGTTGTTCTGTCTGAGTCCTCTAATCTTAATTGGTTCCATTGAATCGTCCTTTCCTGTAGTTTTTAAAGTTTTTATTTTATTATGCACTTTACCCTACAGGGGAGAGTCAAGGAGTTAATTTCATTTTTTTGCAGACCTGATTTCTAATTTTTTCTGGGTAATCGACATTTTTTCTTTCACAAATTTGTCGACAGGTCCTTTATTACCTCACCGGCAATAATCAGTCCCGCCACCGACGGAACAAAAGCCACACTTCCTGGGATGTCCCTCCGTTCAGTACATTTATGGGCTGCTCCAGGTGGACAGATACAGTTAGTTCTGCAGCTGATTGCCATATCCTCAATCGGTCTTGTTGGCTTCTCTTCTGAATACACGACCTTTAATTTTTTTACACCACGCTTTTTCAGTTCACGGCGCATTACCTTTGCCAGAGGGCACATTTGAGTCTTATAGATATCAGCCACTCTGAAAGCGCTGGCGTCCAGCTTGTTACCGGCTCCCATAGAACTGATAATGGGCACGCCCTTCTCCTGGCACTTCATTACAAGCTCAATCTTTGCAGTCACTGTATCAACTGCATCAACCACATAGTCATATTCTTCAAAAGGAAAATCATCTGCATTTTCTGGCAGAAAAAAGCATTTGTAAGTGTTCACTACGGCGTCAGGATTAATATCCAGCATTCTCTCCTTCATTACATCAACCTTTAGCTGTCCCACCGTCTTGCGGGTTGCGATTATCTGTCTGTTGATATTGGTCAGACATACCTTATCATCATCAATAATATCAAATTGGCCAACGCCACTTCTAACCAGTGCCTCACACACATAGCCACCTACTCCGCCTACTCCAAATATAGCTACTCTCGAATTCTTTAATTTCTCCATTGCCTGTTGGCCTAACAACAATTGAGTTCTCGAAAATTGATTTAACATATTGCTCCTTTATTTTTCAGTTAACTGCTATCAATAGCTTCGCTTTATTTTACATACTGTTTTGATAGGTATTATACCACAAGGACGCACGCTTCGCGAGTGTCCTTATGGCATGTACACAACACCACATGCTTAGCGAGTGTCCTTATGGTATGTACACATAATAGTGGAAACACTACACATAAATAAAAAAGAGCCTGGCACTGCTGCCAGACTCAACTGAATCACATATTTTATCCCCAAACTTCTTCCGCTATTTCTTTTACAAGTCTTAATTTTGCCCACTGTTCCTCTTCTGTCAGCTTATTTCCTATCTCACAGGAAGCAAATCCGCACTGTGGACTTAGATACAACCTGTCCAAAGGCACCTGCTGCGCCGCTTCATGAATTCTGGCAATAATCTTTTCTTTATCCTCAAGGACTGGTGACTTTGTAGTAATGAGTCCCAGTACAATCTTTTTATCCTCTGATACCTTCTGAAGTGGTAAAAATCCTCCGGATCTCTCATCATCATATTCAAGAAATAATGCATCTACATTTTCTTTTGCAAAGACATAATCCGCAACAGTATCATATGGTCCGCTTGTAAAGTATGTAGAATGATAATTTCCTCGGCAGATGTGTGATGTAATGACCATATCATCAGGCTTTCCCTCCAGGGCAAGGTTATTTACTGCCAGCAACTGGGACTTAACCTCTTCAATATCAATCCCCAGGGATTTGTATCTCTGCTTTGCAGCATCACCAACTATGGCACCCCATGTACAATCATCAAACTGGAGATTTCTGCATCCTGCTGCATAGAACTGTTTAATTACATCCTGATATGCCTTTCCAATATCCTGAATCAGCTCCTCGTTAGTAGCATAGAACTTTCTCGTTGTTTCATAGTTTGCAGGCACAATCATCTGCTGAAAGGTCTGCGCTGGTGCAGGAATTGTATATTTTGCAACTGTATTTTCATCTTCAAACTGCTTTAAGAACTTGAAATACTCTACAAATGGATGGGGCTTTGCTTTGATCTTGCCTACCAGATATGTATCATCTAACAATGCAAGTTCAGCATTGAACTTTACTCCATTGCCAGTAGCCTCATGCTCTACCCCCTCAAATCCCCACATAAAATCAAGGTGCCAGAATGTTCTTCTGAATTCTCCATCTGTAATGACATGAAATCCCAGTTCTTTCTGCTTTGCAACAACTTTAGCGATTTCTTCATCTACAACCTTGTCAAAAGCCTCCTTAGTAAGCTTTCCCTGCTGGTACAGGGCCTTGGCATCCTTAAGTGCCTGTGGTCTCAAAAAGCTTCCTACAAAATCATATCGATAGGGTGTCTGTAAAGTGCTCATTTTCTATATCCTCTCTTTCCTTTTACCTGAGGATATTCTAGCAACATAAGTTGTCATTGGAAAATACATAAAAAAGTTGTTTCTCCATAGCTTCAATCTATGGACAGGTGCTTTTTTAAGGCTTTCAAATAAAAGCTTCCGTATCGGGTGAACACAGTATTTTTCTTCTTAACAAAACCTATTCTCATGGTTTTATCAACATCTAATGGCTTTGCAATTATGTTGCTGCCATTTAATTTCGAATCAATAACACCACTGCTTACTGTAAATCCATTTAGTCCTATCACAAGATTAAAGAGCGTAGCCCTATCTCTCACCTGTATATTTTTAGGGAAATCCAGCATACTCATAAATTCTTCCGAGAAATAAAAAGAATTGTTAGTTCCCTGTTCATATACCAGGTAGGGATATGTTTGCAAATCATCTACTGTTATCAATTCCTTGTCCGCCAGTGGATGGTTTTTACAGATAAAGACATGGGGACTGGCAACAAACAATTCTTCAAAAATCAAATCGTTATTCTTGACCAGCTTAAGGATTACTTCTTCGTTATGCTCCGACAGGTAGAGGACTCCTATTTCGCTTTTTCCATTTGCGACGTCTTCAATGATTTCCCCGGTCTGGGTTTCCCTAATGATAAAACTGTACCGGTCTGCATCGAACTGCTTTATCAGATCTACAAAAGCATTAACTGCAAAAGAATAGTGCTGGCAGGATACCGAGAATTTAGGTGCCCGCCTGTCGCCACTACCGAAATGCTCCTTCATATTATCAGCCTGCTCCAACAGCATTCTCGCATACGATAGCAGTTCTTCACCTTCTCTTGTAACTACAACGCCCTTATTGGATCTTGCAAATGCAGTCACGCCCATTTCTTTTTCCAGATTATGAATCGCCGTACTTAAGGAAGGTTGCGAAATATAAAGTTTTTCCGCAGCTTCTGTGATGTTCCCACATTCTGCTACTGTTACCAAATAGTATAGCTGTTGTAATGTCATAATTAGTACTCTATTTCCTATTATCTATTGCCTGTTTTCTTAAATCGTATAGATAAAGATCATCTGACTCATTATACACGAATCCGGCAGCAAGAAGTGTCTTTCTTGATACATTATTCTCTGATTCCGGCTGGACAATAATCCGCTTAGCTTCTGTACAATTCATTACTTTTTCAACCAGTAGCTTGACCATGGTGGTTCCATGACCGTGGCCTAAATAGACTGGATTTCCTATAAAATAATCAATACTGTAGCTACCTTCGCAGGGAATGCTGCCATTCCAGTCCTCTTCACCCTGGGAATAATCATAATACTGACAAAAACCTATGGGCTGCCCATCTATCTCAGCAATGAAGTGTGTAATAAAAGAATACTTCGTGTGCCTTAGCATGATTTCTTCCATCCAGGCGTCCTGAGGAGTAAACCACCTGGCCACATAGGATTCCTGTAGCCACTTTTTCACCAGAGCAATATCCCTGTCCTCAAATCTTCTCAGGTTCATCTTAATCCTCATTCTTTGAAATGGCAGAACCAATGCATAAACCTAAGAGCATTCCAAGTGCAATCCCTTCAGATTCGTTATTTTTTCCTTTTTTCTCTGTTTTTGTAGCACTTCTTGCCTGTTTAGGAGACTGCTCTTGCGAGCAAATCTTTTGTATCATCCTACCAGTCTTCTCCATATTCATCCCAATCATCCAGTGCATCATCCACACCCAATGCGTAGTCCCAGTCATTTTGATATCTGCTCCAGCTGTAATCCCCATCATCATAGACAGCATTATATCCATCATCATAACTACTGTGATAAGTCTTCTTACTACCAGACTTAGTCGATGAGGTAGAACGATGTTTGCTACAATAATTGGAACCGGCTGCACAAGATTTGTAGCAGTTGGACTTAGCACACCACTTATTCTTTGCCTGTCCTGTCACCGAAGCAGTCCAGATAAGTATTGCCATTAATATGATGCTAATAAAAAAGTAGATTTTTGTTTTTGTTTTCATGCGAAGCTCCCTCCTTAGTTTTCGTGGATTTGTTTTCCCAGGTTTGTTTTACTAAGTTTATTTTCCTGGATTTGTTTCCCTGTCACAGTTGGAATTATAGCAAAGGAGCTGTCCGCAAAAAGGGACAATGATGCCATTTCACATCCATTTTTTCATAATAATACATCAAAGCAATCATGCCAAGAAGTAACAACCCTCCTTGGCATAAAAAAAGCTGCAGAAGATCAATTGACCTCCTACAGCAAAATATGTGCTTAAAACCGAACCTCCACACGCAGTTGCCTGCAGGTTTTTTACAAGTATACCGCTAAAAAAATCGCCTTTTCCAATCATTGAACACTAACTGATAAGCAATAACCTAATAACTAATATACTTTTACAATGAACAAGAACTTCTCATCTCAATTAAACTCCAAGCCCTTGTACGGGAAACTGCAGGGGGAAATCCCCTTACAATTACAAATCCACCTCAAACTGAACAGTCTGATTGTATCTGTCCAGAGCCATCTGCATCTCCATGATGGATCTGGAAGCTGTCTCGTATTCCTGCTTAATCAGGTCCAAATCATAATTGATATATCTGTACTCTGGAGCATTATTCCTATTCAGATATGACCGTTCTTCCCTGGATTTTGGGAGCTGCTTTCTCATTATATCCAGCACTGCTTTTCTCTTATTTAGCTGAGCCATCTTAATCAAGATAGTGTCTACACTCATTTCTGAGTCCCCTACCTGAACCTTTGCAGTTGCATTGGTAACATTAAGAGC
>DCIJ01000103.1:0-777 GCA_002315945.1 Lachnospiraceae bacterium UBA1729
AATAACGTGTATATTATGGGAATCCTGAATGTAACTCCGGATTCCTTTTCTGACGGCGGCAATTTTAACAACATGGATAGTGCCCTCAGGCATGTAAGTCAGATGCTGGAAGAGGGGGCTGACATTATCGATGTGGGGGGAGAATCCTCCAGACCTGGCTACACTCATATATCTGTAGCCGAAGAAATCGAGAGAGTAACGCCTGTAATTGAAAAGATTAAATCAGAATTTAACACTGTAATATCGATTGATACCTATCATGCAGACTGCGCTGAAGCGGCTCTGGAGGCAGGAGCTGACCTGGTAAATGATATCTGGGGACTTAAGGCTGACGACAGGATGGCACAGGTTGTAGCCAAAAGTGGCGCTGCAGTCTGTCTGATGCACAACAGACAGGTGTCTGAATATCCGGAAGGATTTATCCCAGGTGTTATTGCTGATATTCAGGCGAGCATAGATATTGCCCTGGCCGGTGGAGTGGCAAGGGACAGGATTGTACTGGACCCTGGAATTGGATTTGCCAAAAGCTATGAACAAAATCTAATAATGCTTAAGCACCTGAATGAACTAAACAGGTTTGAGCTGCCCTGCCTGCTGGGAACCAGCAGAAAGTCGGTCATTGGAAATGCCCTCAATCTGCCGGTTTCAGAGAGAGAAGAGGGTACAATGGCCACCAGTATCTGGGGAATGATTAACGGTTACAGTTTTGTCAGGGTTCATGATGTGAAAAAGAATAAGAGGGCCCTGGATATGATGAAAGCAATAATGGATGCGTAG
>DCIJ01000103.1:807-14826 GCA_002315945.1 Lachnospiraceae bacterium UBA1729
CAAGTGTATAACAAATGTACTTTGAGGAGGTTTTCACATGGATCAGATTAGGATCAGAGAGCTGAAAATTTATGCCCATCACGGGGTATACGATTTTGAAAAGGAAAAGGGGCAGAATTTTTTTGTGAATGCAACACTTTGCCTCAATGCTTTTAAGGCAGGTGAGAGTGATTTGCTGGATAATACTGTAAATTATGCAGCAGTATGCGAATTTATTGAAAAATTTCTCACAGAGAACACCTTTGATCTGCTGGAAGCAGCTTGTCAGGGATTGTGCGAAGCCTTATTACTCAGATTTGAAAAGCTCAAAGAGGTCGAGATCGAAATCAGGAAACCTGAGGCGCCTATAAATTTGGAATTTGAGAGTGTGTCGGTTGTTATGAAGAGAGGCTGGCACAAGGTTGTTCTGTCCATGGGTTCCAATATTGGAGACAGGGATAACTTCCTCAATGAAGCCATTGATAAAATCAATCTTCAGGAAAAATGTCGTGTCACCAGGGTGTCTGATATAATTACCACCAGACCCTATGGCCTGGTAGATCAGGATGATTTTAGAAATGTAGCGGTATGTATTGAGACCCTGCTGTCGCCCTTTGAGATGCTGGAGCTGGGTCAAAGGCTGGAAAAAGAAGCTGAGAGAGTGAGGGAAATACACTGGGGCCCCAGAACCCTGGATGTGGATATTATCTTTTATGATGATCTGATTATCAGGGAAGAGAATCTGATTGTGCCTCATATTGATATGGAAAACCGATTCTTTGTGCTGGTGCCTCTCAAGCAGATTGCACCCGGCTGGATCCATCCTATATATGGCAAAACCGTTAATACCCTGTATGAAGAGCTGCGTATGAAGAAGGCAGCAGGCATGGATATGAAATGATGGTGAATAGAATGGTTGGGCCATAGAATGGATAGGCCATAGAATAGATGTGCTATAGAGTGGATGTGCTATAGAGTGGATGTGCTATAGAATGGCTGGGGTATACAATGGCTGGGCAAAATAGCAGGGATTCTTTCTTTGCAAAAATTTAGTTTTACAGAAATCGAGAAATCTACAGATAATCTGTAACCCCCATGCTAAAAATTGGAGGCACCGCTTACAGATTTAACTTGTTTTGGCCCCAAATCTGTAAACCCTTGTCCCGGAATTAGGGCGTAGGCTTACAGGAATCACGGAAATCTTAAGAAATCTGTAAACTCAACACTAAAAAAACAGTGTCTTGCTTACAGATATAATTAAGAATATGCCAGATCTGTAAACTCAATATTTGATTTTGCCCCATAATTTGTATGAAAAACAACGGGCATGAAAAATACAACGAGAATGAAAAAATTGCAGGCATGGATATGAAATGAAATTACCAAATTAAAACACATACATGAAATATTATTGCAGGTCTGAAAGGACCTGCTTTTTTTATGTAAATCAACCCAAAATGGGTATCGACGTATGTGTAAAAAAGCCCCTAAAATGTAGGAAAAGTGCGGTTTTTAAGGCTTGATATACAATATGTAGTAAAAGAGAAGTAACATTTCAGTAAATAGTTACAAACTGAAATGTTATTTCAAAATGCTGTTGACAAAAATTCTATTTCATGCAATAATGCACCTATGAAATGATATTTCAGAAAAACGGATTGAAAATCAGGCCTGAAAAATGCGCGGTTTCGGGCCAGACCAAAAATGGAGAAACGGTCAAAACAATTTAGGAGGGACTAAACTAAATGAAAAAGACAACATTAATGAAAAAGCTTTTGGCAACTACAGTTGCTGGCATCATGGTAGCTTCACTGACAGCTTGTGGATCACAGGCACCTGCAGCTCCTGCAGCAGAAGCACCTAAGGAAGAAGCTCCTGCAGCAGCACCTGCAGCAGAAGCAAAAGAAGAAGCAGCAGCACCTGCAGGTGATGGGGTAACACTTGAGTTCCAGCAGTGGTGGGGTGTTGAAATGCCTGATGGAGCACTCCAGGAAATCGTTGATGGATTTACAGCTCAGACTGGTATCAATATTTCACTTCTTTCAAATCCTTATGCTGATACAAAGACTCAGATTGCAGCTGGAGCTTCTACTGGAACTATGGCTGACGTAGTTGGTCTTGATGGTTCATGGGTATATGATTTCGCAAAACAGGGCGCTATCTCAAATCTTTCAGAGCTTATGAAGGCAGATGGATATGATGATTCACAGCTTTCAGACCAGATTAAATATAACGGTGATACATACATGATTCCTGTTGTTAACTTTGCATATCCTCTGTATGTAAATCTTGACATCCTTGAGCAGGCAGGAGTTGAAAAGGTTCCTGAGACATGGACAGAGTTCCTTGCAGCATGTGACAAGATTAAAGCTAATACAGATGCAGCTGCATACTGCATTCCTCTTAATACAGAAGCTCCTAACGGAATTCAGAACCAGTTCATGAGCTGGGTATGGGCTTCAGGCGGCAATATGCTGAAGGACGGCAAGCCTGGTCTTACAGGTAATGATACAGTTACCAAGACTGTAGAGCTCTTCAAGACAATGTATGACAAGAAGTATCTCACTGATGGTGTATATGCACTTCAGGAGCAGGATATGGTTAACGAATTTGAGAACGGCCGTCTTGCATTCATGATCGATGGTGTATCTCACCTTACAACTATTACAAATGAGAGCCCGGACCTTAAGTTTACTGTAGCTCCTCAGCCTAAGGCAGATGGATACACAGGCAAGAGCGGTATGGACGTAGCTTGCTGGGGTATTGGTATCTCTGGCAATTCAGAGCATCAGGCAGAATGTATGCAGTTTGTTGAATACATGATGAGCCCAGAAGTAAATGCTAAACTTGCACAGATTGCAAACGCATTCCCTGGCAATATCAATGCAAATCCTGATTACTCATCTAACAGCGAACTTTTCCTTAAGGCATTTGATCTGTGGAATACCTGTTATGCAATCAATGAGTTCACAGGCGCTCCTACATCAGAAGATTTGATGAGATCATTCAACGAAGAACTGATTCTCTACCTGGATGGTGACACAGCTACAACAGATGATATGCTTGCTAATATTCAGGCAGCATGGGAAGAAGCATATAACTAATTAGTTTAAATCTTAGATAATAATTAGATTATAGGAATGTGAATTTTGGTCGGGATGTGTGATATGCACATCCCGATTTAAAAGTACATACCATAATGCTGTTGGTGAAACCAGGGGCGTTGTGGTAAGAGGGAGACAAAGTTATGAACACAGCTAATCAAACAGCTAAAATACGAAAAAAAATAACTCCCTACATGTATCTGATGCCAACAATCGTTCTGATGGTGATACTTCTGGTTGTTCCCATCTGCATGGTTATTAAGTTCTCAATGCTGGATGAAGCTATTACATCCAAAGCACCTTCATTTGTAGGAATTAAAAACTATGTAAAAGTGCTTACAGATAAAAATTTCTGGAATGCAGCAAAGAACACCATGTTTTTTGTCCTTGTCAGTATTGTGGCGCATATGGTAATAGGTATGGTTTTTGCCATGGTTTTAAATACCAGATACCTGTCAAGCACAACAAAGGGATTGTGCAGAGTTATTTTTGCACTGCCGTGGATGTTTACAGCTTCTGTAATTGCCATCCTCTGGAGATTGATGATGAACCCAAGCGGTATCATTAATTATCTGATAGTAACCTTACACCTGTCGCCGGAAGGAGTTGACTGGCTTGCCTCTAGAAGTGTAGCTCTGATAGCGGTAACAATTATCAATATCTGGTCGGGCTATCCCTTCTATATGATAAGTATGTTAGCAGGCCTTCAGGGAATATCAACTGATATGTATGAAGCCAGTGCTTTGGATGGAGCCAATGGAATCAGGACTTTTATTCATATCACACTACCTTCCCTTAAGCCTATTTTAATCAGTCTGATAATGCTGGATTTTGTATGGACATTACAGCAGTTTGCACTGATCTGGATGACAACTGGTGGTGGTCCTGTAGGATCAACTGAAACCATTGCAACCTATATCTACAAGCAGGCCTTCTCCAAGTACAAATATTCCATTGCATCTACAGCAGCAGTATTGCTTCTCATAATATGTATTATCATAGGAATCTTCTATGTAAGACATCAGAGATCGGAGGAGTAGAAAATGGTAGGAAGAAAAAAACTTTGGGTCAAGATACTAGTTATCCTGATACTTATTATCGGAACATTGTGGGCAGGATTTCCTATCCTTTGGATGATGCTGAATTCCTTCAAGCCCAATGCAGAAATATTTGCATGGCCACCTGTATGGATTTCAAAAAGTGCTAGTTTTGAAGCCTATATCAAGATTTTCCATAATCCTGAACAGGTTAGATTTTTTATTAACAGTTATGTGATTGCAGGAATAGTTGTGTGTTTGACATTGGTAGTTGGTATTATGGCCAGCTACGCATTCAGCCGATTCAATTTCCGGGGAAAGGAATTTATCAACACTGTTATTGTAGCAGTTCAGGCGGTTCCACCCATCACACTGCTGATACCTTATTTATCATTAATCGTTGCATTAAAAATATATAACACATACTGGGCACTGGTACTTACCTACCTGGTATTTACACTTCCATATTGCATACTGATGACAACAGGTTACTTCAATACTATTTCAAGGGCTCTTGATGAAGCGGTTATGATTGACGGCGGCTCCAGATGGTACGCTCTCTGGAAGGTACTGGTACCTACATCCATCCCGGGTCTTGTATCTGTTGGAATGTACACCTTTATGCAGGCATGGAATGAATATCTGTTTGCACTTACCCTGACCAAAACCAATGAAATGAGAACAGTTCCTGTAGGAATCAACCTTCTCATGGGCCAGCATGCATACGAGTGGAATCAGATGATGGCTATGAGTGTTTTGGGATCACTTCCCATACTAATATTGTTCCTGTTCTTCCAGAAATACTTTATCGCTGGTATGACCTCAGGTGCAGTTAAATAAATTTATCTATTTCAAAAAAGGAGAAAAATTATGTTATTGAATATGAAAGACCTCTTAAAGGTAGCTAATGAGAACAACTTCGCAGTACCTGCATTCAACATCGCTGAGTACTCAATGTTTAACGCAGTTATGCAGATCTGTGAGGAGAAAAATGCTCCTGTAATCATCTCCATTCATCCTGATGAGCTGGCACACCAGACTCCTTCGATTGTTAAGGCTGTTGTAGACCGTGCACACAAGTCACCTATTCCTGTAGTTATCCATCTGGATCACGGCGCTTCCTTTGAGCAGGTTATGTTAGCTATTCAGTCAGGCTATACATCAGTTATGATCGATGGCTCTGCGCTTCCTTTTGAAGAGAATATCGCTGTATGCCAGAAGGTTGTTCAGGCAGCTCATGCTGTTAATGTATCTGTTGAAGGCGAGCTTGGTACAATCGGATCAACTGACCCTGCTACCATCGAAAAAGGCGCTAACAAGATTATCTACACAGATCCTGATGATGCTGTTAAGTTTGTAGAGGCAACTGGTGTTGATACACTGGCAATCGCTATCGGTACAGCTCACGGAATTTATCCTAAGGGAATGATTCCTGAACTGAAGCTTGATCTGTTAAAAGAAATCAAGGCTAAGGTTTCTATCCCACTGGTTCTTCACGGTGGTTCTAACAACCCTGATGCTGAAATTGGTCAGTCAGTAACTCTTGGTGTTAACAAGATCAACATCTCCAGTGATATCAAGGTGGCTTACTATGAGAAGATGAGAGAAGTATTACAGAATACATCACTTCGTGAGCCTGGCGAGATCCAGCCTCCATGTATGGAAGCTCTCAAGGTTGTAGCAGCTCACAAGCTTGAACTGTTCCAGACAGTTGGTAAGGCTGCACTTTACTAATGGTCAGAGTGCACTCTGATAATAGTCGGGGTGCACTCTGCTAATATGAGTTGAAATTCATATTCTTTTGGGAATAAAATTCATATTCTTTTAGGAATAGAAATTGATATTCTTTTTTATATAAAAAGTTTTATACTAGAATTCTAGAGAAAATATGAATTACAAAGGGGAGAATATGATGGGGATTAATATTGAAAATACAGACATTATTACATTATTAAACAATTGTTATGGTTCTCTGTCTACAGCAGAAAGGCGTGTAGCTGATCAGATTCTCGAAGATCCTGTCAAGGTAATTGATTACAACGTGGCACTTCTTGCCCGCCAAAGTGATGTAAGTGATGCCACAGTAGTAAGAATGTGCAGGTCCATTGGACTTAATGGTTATAATCAGCTTAGACTTATGCTGGCTAAGGATATGGTGAGGCTTCTTAATATGGATAAGGAAGGCGACGAATCTGGTGCTAATACCACTGAGAGCGTATTTGCAGCCATGGGTGAGGAGATAGCCAGACTGGGTAAAATCATTCCGAATGAAAAGATGAACGAATGCGCCAGAATCCTCAAAGAGGCCAATTGTGTTCATATCATTGCAATAGGAAATACTTATCCTATCGCCAGATATGCCTGTTTCAGACTATGCAGAAGCGGAGTGAGGGCCACAGCCTCTCCCGGAGTGGAGAATTTTATGAATGATATTATCCTTGCTTCCAAGGATGATGTGGTTGTTGCGATTTCCCAAAGTGGTAATTCGATTCCGGTAATTTCGGGAATTGAAGTGGCAAATGACAGAAAGATTGAAACCATAGCAATTACGGCTTCGGGTAAATCGGAGCTGGCCGAAAAAGCAGAGCATGTACTGCTGTTTTCTCTGGAAAACGGTGAGATGAGTGTAAAAAAGAAATACTCTCACATGAGAGAGGTTGCTATTATAGACGCTCTGGTGCATCTGATAACAAGTAATAAATAATGTAAT
The DNA here is from genome assembly GCA_002315945.1 of Lachnospiraceae bacterium UBA1729. Classification (GTDB taxonomy): domain Bacteria; phylum Bacillota; class Clostridia; order Lachnospirales; family Lachnospiraceae; genus UBA1729. The sequence continues at coordinate 7,638 of DCIJ01000103.1, forward strand.
CTTTTTTGAATCTTTGGATTCACGCATATGGAGTAGAAAATGGGCGAAAAGATTGCGTTGGGTTTCCATATTTGTGTTGACTATGAGCTTGTATGGGATGTTCAGGCTGTAGTAGATGCAATAAAAAGATTTGATATTCATGATAGTGAACTGGTAATGAACACTCAGCCAGATAACGAGAGGGATTTGTGGCTGTGTGTTCTTGCCTACCTGAAACAGGGAACTGGTGGCGAGATTCTTCCAGAGACAAATGATGTGTGTCAGCAGTTTGCAGCACACTTCGATTATAATGTTACTCTCGGTGGTACCGCAGCCAGAGCAGCCATTGCAATAGCCAATCTGGGGTATTCAAGTGCTTTGCAGCTGTGCTGTTTTAATCCTGTTATTAAGAAGCTCCTGCCGGAAAAAATAGATTATTATGCGGCAAAGGGCGGCACCAGTGAAATAATATATCCACATATTATTCTGTCCTACCATGGTGGGGCCAGAATAGCAGCAAATGACATTGATTTTGTAACTTCCAGAGAAAACAGGGTAATGATTTCCAGAGATGTGGAAAGCCTTAAGATGCGAATTGATGAGGACTTCTGGGAGTACACCAAGGAGGCAAAGGTTTTCCTGTCTTCATGCTTTAGTCAGGTGTTGGAGTTCGAGCAGCTAAAGCAGTGCATGAAAAATGCCAAAGCGCTGTTTAGCCATTTTAATGAGGATACACTGGTAATCTATGAAGATGGCCACTATGTAAAGAGTGATTATAGAAAATATGTCCATAGAGAGTTGGCACCCTATATCGATGTAATTAGTATGAATGAAGACGAATTACAGGATTATACTGGACACAAAATATCTATTTTGGATCCGGATGAGGTGTTTGAATCAATCAAATATTGTCTGGACAATATCGGAGTTGAGACTATCATAGTTCATTCTTCAACCTGGGCATTGGCTTACGGCAAACTGGCGTACAGACTAGAGAAGGCACTTCAGGGCGGAATCGATACTGCCGCCACCAGATTCAGATGCGGTGATGATTTGAACTCTGACAATTTTAATGAAACCAAAGCCATTAAAGAAAATGAAGCGGGTGCCAGATTTGCTGAAGCTATTGTAAAAATGGATCCCTTCAGAATGCGCTGCGTTCCCTGCAGAGACCTGTCCTTCGTAACAAAGCCTACTGTTGTGGGCCTCGGAGATTCCTTTGTAGGCGGCATGCTGCCGGGTATAGCTGAGTAGAATTGTAATAAAAAACAAAATAATAAAATTGATAAGAAGGAACTACATATAACATGTGGTTCCTTTTTTATTGCGCAAGCCCACTATGCATAACCATGCTTGGATGGAATCATACATGGCGAATGATAACCTGTCGCGAAGGAATAATATGATTGTTAACCATGTGCAAAGAAAAGGTTGACAAGTGGGAGAGTAATCAATACAATCCATTGTGGAAAATGAATCTGAGACTATCAGAGAATGTGCATGAAACTTTCAGAGAAAGCGCATGATAATCTCAAGAACACACATGAGGAGACCTGAAAATGGATATGATTACACTGGCTAAGGAAATAATTGAAGGAAGACGCATAGGTCGGCAGGACGACCTTAACATATTTATTGAGGCTGATTTGGATCAGCTGTGTAAGGGGGCGGACATGATTCGTGCCCATTTTGTGGGAGACAGAATAGACTTGTGCTCTATTATAAATGGTCGCTCCGGACGTTGCCCAGAGGACTGCAAGTACTGTGCTCAGTCAGCTCACAATCACACTGACTGCGAAATCTATGATTTTCTTCCTGAGGAGAAAATTCTTGAAGCCTGCAAGCTTAATGAACGGGAAGGCGTTGACCGATTCTCTATTGTTACAGCCGGACGGGCTCTCACTGGTGAGGAATTTGATCTGGCAATTCATGCATACGAAACCATGAACAGGGAATGCGATATTGAGCTGTGTGCTTCCATGGGATTTGTAAGCAAAGAACAGCTTCACAGACTGCATGAGGCTGGAGTTACAAGCTATCATCACAATATTGAAACTTCTAAGCGCAATTTCCCCAATATCTGTACGACTCATACCTATGAGCAAAAGATAGAGACTCTGAAGCTGATCAAGGAGGAGGGCCTCTATGTCTGCTCAGGTGGAATTATCGGTATGGGTGAAACCTGGGAGGATCGCCTGGATATGGCGGTATCGCTGGCTGAGGTTGGTGTGGATTCCATTCCAATTAATGCACTTATGCCAATTAAGGGAACACCTCTGGAGGGACTTGAGCGAATCAGCGAGGCGGATGTATTACGTACTATTGCATTTTTTAGATACATTAATCCTGCTGCAGATATCAGACTGGCAGCAGGCAGAGCACTGTTAACTAATGATGGAGAGACAGCCTTCAAATCAGGTGCCTCAGCCACCATCACAGGCAACATGCTTACAACTGTAGCATGTGCCACCATTCGCAGTGACAAGGAAATGATCACCAACATTGGCCGCAAATCAAAATGAACCCGGGGGACGGGGTTGGGGGTTCATTTTTGCAAAGATAAGAAAGTTTGACAAAGAAATGACTACCAACATGGGTCGTATAACCAAGGAGATTACACATGAAAAATAGTGGAACTAAAACCCTTAATTCATATTCAGTACTTAAAACAAAAGATATTGTCCTGTGTGGACTGTTTATTGCCCTGATAGCTGTGGGAGCCTTCATTAAGGTTCCGGTACCTGTGGTACCTTTTACTCTGCAGTTCCTGTTTACAATGCTGGCAGGACTTTTGTTGGGAAGCCGCCTTGGGGCGGTGGCCGTTGGCGGATATACTCTTCTGGGGCTTGTGGGACTTCCTATTTTTGCAGAAGGTGGCGGACTTTGGTACATTCTGAAACCGAGCTTTGGTTACATGCTTGGTTTTATTCTGGGAGCCTATGTGACAGGCCTGATTGTTGAAAAAAAAGGAACCGGAAAAATTTCAACCATATTAGTTGCTAATTTTGTAGGCCTTTTTATCGTATATTTTGTAGGCATGGTTTACTACTACATTATCTGTAATTTTGTTATCAATACCCCAATAGCGCTGTGGCCACTGTTTCTTTACTGTTTTCTGCTGGCAGTGCCGGGAGATATCTGTCTGTGTATCTTGGGCGCATTTATTGCCAAGCGCTTGAGACCTGTCCTGATGGGAATGTAGGCGGGGCACAGATGTGTGAACCTATTTTTGCAACAGGAATGAGACACATGAGCAGATTGATTTTTTGCAATAGGAATGAGACACATGAGCAGATTAATTTTATGCAACAGGAATGAGGATAAATGAGTAGATCAATTTTTGTAACAGGAACAGGAACCGATGTAGGCAAGACCTACGTAACAGGTCTGATAGTAAAAAAATTAGCCCAGGCAGGACTTAATCCCGGATATTACAAGGCTGCCATGAGTGGCAATGCCCGAGATGAACAGGGAAAACTCATACCTGGAGATGCCAGATTTGTCAAAGAAATTTCGGGGATTAAACAGCCCCTGGACACCATGTGCCCCTATATTTATGAGAGCGCTGTATCGCCTCATCTGGCTTCCAGACTTGAGGGAAACCCTGTTAAGCTGGATATGGTGAAACAGGGGTATGAGGATGCCTGCACAAACTACGATTATGTCACTATGGAAGGCAGTGGTGGAATACTTTGTCCAATTGATTTTGATACTGAAAAAATTAATCTACCAGATGTAATCAAAGCTCTGGAGCTGTCCTGTATTATTGTGGCAGATGCGGGACTTGGAACCATCAACAGTGTGGTTCTGACCTATGAATATATGAAAGCCCACGGTATTGAAGTAAAAGGCATTATTTATAATCACTATCATCCCGGCGATGTAATGGAGGATGATAACATTTTTATGTGCAATCTGCTTACTGGCCTGGAAACTCTGGCCAGGGTGTCTGATGATGACACAGAACTTGATATAGATATTGAAAAACTGACTGCAATCTACAGGTAAAGGAAGAAAAATAGAAAAGGATGAGAAGCTATGATCTGGTATCCATATGAACAAATGAAAACAATGAAAGAGCCCATAAAAATAGTGGACGCAAAGGGCGTGTATCTATATGCCGAGCTGCCGGACGAGGATAGCGTTGCAGAGGGACACTCCTCGTTGCAGAGGGACACTCCTCGTTGCAAAAGAACCGTCCCCACTATAGATGCGGTGTCGTCCTGGTGGTGCCAGATTCATGGATACTGTAATCCTGAAATCACGGAGGCTATCAAGGCTCAGGCTGACAATTTTTCCCATGTAATGCTGGGGGGACTGACCCACGATCCGGTACAGCGTCTGTCAAAAAAGTTGGCTGAGTGGTTGCCAGGGGATCTGAACTACTGCTTTTTCTCGGATTCCGGAAGCGTAGCAGTAGAGGTGGCTCTAAAAATGGCCCTTCAGTACTATGTGAATATTGGTCAGAAGCATCGCATTAAGATTATGAGTCTTACCCATTCCTATCATGGTGACACCTTCAAAACAATGGAGGCCGGGGATGACGAGGACTATCACTTTATTTTGGAGGTCTATGGAGAAAATCCTAATGTAATACATGTTCCTACGACTATTCCTGAACTTGAGGAGGCCTTTGAAAAGCACCACGAGGATATCTACTGCTTTATTGTGGAGCCCCTGCTTCAGGGTGCCGGCGGTATGCGCATGTATGACATTAGTTATCTGAGAAGGGCCCGCGAACTGTGCGATCAGTACGGGGTTCTCCTTATCTTTGATGAAGTAGCTACCGGATTCGGCCGAACTGGCTACAGATTTGTGGCGGATGAGGTTCTTCCTGATATAATTGTTCTGGGAAAAGCCCTTACAGGCGGACACATAGGACATGCAGCTACTGTTGCAAATCAGAAGGTATATGATGCCTTTTACAGTGATGATGCCGACAAGGCCCTTATGCATGGCCCGACTTTTATGGGCAATGCCCTGGCCTGCGTTGCAGCCCTCAAGTCTATTGAGCTCTTTGAAAAAAATGACTATATGTCCAAAATTCATCACATAACCGAGATTTTCCATGAGGAGATGGATGGCTTTAGTCATGAAGCTATTAAGGAAGTAAGAATGATGGGCGGATGCCTGTGCATAGAGGTCAAGGATCCTGCCAGCCTTAAGGGGTATCAGGAATACGCGCTGAGACGTGGAGTTTTTGCCAGACCATTCCTGAGCTATCTCTATACCATGCCGCCTTATATCATTGAAGACGATGACTTGAGAACAATACTTCGCTGCATGAAGGAGTGGTTCCAAATTCCATGAAGCAAAGCACCATGTGAGTGTGAAACTGGATAGAAAAATGTAATGCTTAAAGCGACTTTGGAATAAGTCGCTTTTTTATTGCACAAAATGAAAGAATACTGTAAAGATAAAGTGATTATAAATCACTACAGATTGGCAATTGAAGGGAAAGCGTATTGCTGATATAATTGTATTAATTAGATGAATATGTTACGAAAAAATTGCCCTAGAAATATTAAAAGAGGTTGGGTATAAGTATGAAAATAGATAAAAATTTAAGAATATTCATAACTCATGTAGAATGGTGGGAATTTGAAGTAGGTGTAGGATATATCCCCACAAAAGAAGCACCACCAGAAGCAGTAGAAGCAATGAAACGATATAATGAATATAGTGATTAAGCACTTTAAACAGGGTGCTTTTTTGATGCAAAGAAAGGCAAAATGGCTACTAAGCAGAGCATTTTTATTATGCGTGAGCTGATAATATTGAAGAAATAGTTAAGAAGGCACAGCAAACCAGTACATAATCAGTTGCGGGAATTACCCGAAAAGACTTAAAATGGAATATATATGTAGATACAGACGGAGATTTCATTGGAATAATGGGGGACATTTTCAAATGACACTTAAAGAGAAGTTCTTAAGTCTTAAAACAGACGAAGAATATAGGGAAAGAATGCGAGAATTCGATGATTTACCCTATGATAAAGACATAGCGAACCACCTTCGCAAGATATGTAAAAAAAGAAAAATCGGCTACGACCCAAAAACTGAAACAATTACCGAAGCGTTTTAATTTAAGCACCCTAAACAGGGTGCTTTTTTAATAGAATAATGAACTATGAAGACGTAATCTACTATTATTTTTTAAATTTTGCAACTATCTTTTCAAAAAAACCGGGCTTTTCAATAGGTGTATTGAAAACAGATGGAGATATATTGCCAAAGGTTGACTGGTGATACACAGGGGCAGGAGTGTCAAACTGGTTAAAGTACACATATCTGTCGGTGATGTTGATATTCTCATACACACCATCCATTACCTTTTCGGGGTTTGAGCCGTCATTGTTGCATCTCATGAGGGCAGGCTCCTTGGAGGAACTCTTCTGATAGTAAATTATTCCGTTGTAGATATTGAAGGAATCCAGACGGTCCTTGGTAAGCTCCTGAACCTGACCGGAGCCTAGATCCATCCGGTACAGATGGTAGTTCTTGTGGATATCCATATAATAGACGTAACTTCCTTCAATCTGGGGCATATAAAACTCGCCATGGGCTATTACATTATCCTGATTGGACTGAAGGTTGATGGCGTGCAGATTGTGCTCCTTGTCAAATCCACCATAATAAATATTTCCATTGGCTATGCAGCTGGGATTGATAGCGCCATCTCCAATCTGCTGGTTGTTCTTCTTATTAATATCAATGCGATATAAATTAGTACCGATTTTGGTATCATACAGCTGGTAAAAAATAGTGTTACCATACACAGACAGTCCGGGCACATTACATTTCTGAAGGCAGGTGGACCTCTTTCCATCCTTTTGGATACGATACAGACCATTGATTCTAAACAGACTTCCGTAACCGGTGCTGCCCAGTGAATTAGCCTGATAGAAAAACAGATACTTTCCGGCGCAGTTCAGTGAGGACACTATTGAATTGGACAGCTTCTTTACATCTGACCCATCAGGATTCATGGAATAGAGGGTGTAGTTGTCATAGGCATTGGCAAAATAAACCCGCTCACCATCCTCGCAAAAATATCCCCCGTTGAAGAGATTGCCTGCAGTGTTGCCCACTGCGTCCTCAGGATTGGGTACCACGTGTCTGCTCAGAAAGGAAAAAATCAGACTCGAAGCCAGTATTACAATAAATAATGCAAAAGCTATAATCAGCTTAACTTTTCTCATATATAT
>DCIJ01000103.1:14842-41743 GCA_002315945.1 Lachnospiraceae bacterium UBA1729
TATGCCTCTATGAATACTTATCAAAATAATTCTAATCAGCTTAAAAAAATAATCAGCCCTAAAGAATAATCAGCTCAAAAAAATAATCAGCCCTAAAGAATAATCAGCTCAAAAGAATAATCAACAGTATACAGTAAATTAATGACAAACAACAACTAAATGTTGTAAAATTAATAAGATTATACCTGAGGAAAGGAAATGAAAAAATGTCGATTGATTTGGTGACTTTAAGAGATCAGCTGGATGAAATTGATGCCAGGATTGTAGAGCTGTATGAACACAGGATGGAAGTCTGTGGTCAGGTGGCTGAATATAAGATTGAAACTGGGAAAAAGGTGTTTGACAAGGTTCGTGAAGAAAGCAAGCTTGCCAAATTAAGAAACTTAACACACAACGAGTTTAACAGACATGGCATAGAAGAACTCTTTGAACAGATTATGAGCATGAGCAGAAAGCTGCAGTACCAGCTCTTGGCTCAGAAGGGTAGTATAGGGCGTCTTCCTTTTATTGGGGTGGAAAGCCTTGATGTGGAGAAGGTTCGAGTGGTATTTCAGGGTGCAGAGGGGTCTTATTCTCAGGCAGCCATGAAAAAATATTTTGGAGATAAGGTCAACAGCTTCCATGTGGATACTTTTAGGGAAGCCATGAGCGCCATTGATGAAGGCAGCGCTGATTTTGCAGTACTTCCTATAGAAAATTCAACTGCAGGTATTGTAAATGAGATATATGACCTGTTGGTGGAATTTGAAAACTACATAGTAGGTGAGCAGATTATTCCTATCAGACACTGTCTGTTAGCGGTACCTGGTACAAAGATTGAAGATATCGAAAGAGTATACTCTCACCCCCAGTCCCTTATGCAGAGTGCAAAATTCTTAAGTGAAATGGGCTGGAAACAGTTTGTAGAGCAGAATAATGCTTTTGCGGCCAGAAAAGTTGCCGAGGAAAAGGACAAAACCCAGGCAGCTATTGCCAGTGCTTATGCAGGAGAGACCTATGGCCTTGAAATTCTGAAGGAAGGGGTTAATCAGTCTGGAGCCAACTCCACCAGATTTATCATTGTTACCAATCAGAAAATCTTTTTGGAGGATGCTGACAAAATCAGTATCTGCTTTGAGGTTCCCCATGAGAGTGGTTCCCTGTATCACATGCTTAGCCACTTCATCTACAACAATCTGAATATGACCAAGATTGAAAGCCGCCCAATCGAAGACAGAACCTGGGAATATCGTTTCTTCGTAGACTTTCAGGGCAATATGGGAGATCCGGCAGTTAAAAATGCGCTACGAGGTCTCCGGGATGAGGCCCGCAATATGAAGATCCTTGGAAATTACAAGGCGTGCACAGATTTTATTCCCGAAGAAGCCAAGAAGAGAATCTGAAACAGCATGAAAAACCTGGAGCAACAGGGAAGACAGAGGAGAAAATTATGATAACCGATCAACTGATTTTATATAGAAATATTAACAACAATGAGCTGTTCAGGGACATGGTGGCTGTCTATGAGGGCTGCCTTAGTGATGAAAGCAGCAGCACCCGCATCAGAGATCTGGGTTTCAGATGCATCTATGGTCTGTTGGATGCAGCCGGCAGTAAGGGACTCTATGGCAATCTCTGGCAGGCATATATAACAGACCTGCTGGTAAATGATGAGAACAGCTATAGCAAAGCCTGCGAGATAACAGGCAATGACAGCGAGAGCCTCAAACTGGCTGCCGAGATGGATTTTAAGGTTATTGACAAAATATTAAAATTCGATTTAACAATACTTGAGGAAAAATATGATGTGGCTGGAATAAGCTGTATCAGCCACTTTGATGGCAACAAGGGAAAGTCAATAAATTACAATTCCCGAATCAGAGACAGAATCTGTGATATGTCTGCAATCCTGTCTCAGGTAAGTAATGAGATAGAATTCCAGGAGGAACTGTCTCGATTCTATAAGGAGTATGGGGTTGGCAGATTCGGTCTCCACAAGGCTTTCAGGGTAGAACATACTTCTAATGGAGCAGAAATTAAACCTATACTTAACATTAAGCATGTACAGTTGGAGGATCTGGTAGGATATGAGATTCAGAAGGCCAAGCTGATTGAAAATACCGAGGCCTTCCTTAAAGGTAAGCCCTGCAACAACTGCCTTCTGTATGGAGACGCCGGTACTGGCAAGTCCACCAGCATCAAGGCTATTATGAACCGTTATTATCAGGATGGTCTCAGAATTATTGAACTGTACAATCATCAGTTTAAGGATCTCCAGAGCGTAATCAGCCAGGTTAAGAGCAGAAATTACAAATTTATCATATATATGGATGATTTGAGCTTCGAAGATTTTGAGACAGAATACAAATATCTCAAGGCTGTCATCGAGGGTGGTCTTGAGAAAAAGCCTGACAATGTAGTAATCTACGCAACCTCTAACAGAAGACATCTTATTAAAGAAAGCTTTTCTGACAACAGAGAGAGCAAGGATGAGCTCCACGCAGGTGATACCAAGCAGGAAAAAATCTCTCTGTCAGCCAGATTTGGGGTAAATATCTATTATCCTTCACCTGAAAAGAAGGAATTCCAGAACATTGTTCTGGAACTGGCCCGTCGCCACGGCATAGATATGGACCAGGATACTTTGCTGCTTGAAGCAAATAAATGGGAACTGTCCCATTATGGCAAGTCTGGCAGAACAGCCCAGGCCTTTATTGATAATCTCTTAGGAAAGGAATAAAAAGTGAAGACTTTTGCAGCCATTGATGTTGGATCTTATGAACTGGAACTAAAAATTTTTGAATTGTCTGAAAAAAAGAAGGTTCGCAAAATTGACAGTATCAGACATGGCCTTGATCTGGGCAGCCAGACCCACAGTACTGGCAAGCTGAGCGATGACAAGGTTAATGAACTGTGTCATGTTCTCCTGGATTTTAAGAAGATAATGAATTCCTATGGCGTGGACGGATACAAGGCCTATGGAACCAGTGCAATCAGAGAGATGCAAAACAGACTGATTGTGTTAGACCAGATTGAGGCCAGATGCGGAATTCACATTGATGTTCCCAGCAATTCGGAGCAGAGATTCCTTAATCTCAAGGCTGTGGCTGTCAGAGAAACTGAATTTGACAATATTATAGAAAATAGTACAGCGGTAGTAGATATAGGTGGAGCTGGTCTCCAGATTTCACTTTTTGAAAAGGGAACCCTTGTTTCCACTCAGAATCTGCCTATTGGAATACTAAGAATCAGGGAGCGGCTTAGAAAATTCAACAGTACCATGTCCCAGTACGAGGAGATTGTTGAAGGGCTGGCAAGCTCCATAGTGGATACTTTTTCCAAGCTGTATACCAAGGACAGGCATATAGACAATATTATTCTGGTGGATGAATATATTAATGTGGCCTATAGAACCACCCATGGGGAGGAGATATCCAATTCCTGCAGTACCGAACAGTTCTATCAGGTGGCAGAAATGATTCGAACTCTGTCGCCGGGACAGGTGGCCAAGAAGGTTCAGATTAATGAAGACAGTATTGAACTATTATATATCTCGGTAGCCCTGTTAAAATGCATTACCAAGGCACTGAATGTTCAGACACTCTGGATTCCGGGCGCTACTCTCTGCGATGGTATCGCCTATGAATATGCAGAGAAGAACAGGCTCATTACCTATACTCACAATTTTGAGGAGGATATCCTCTCCAGCGCCAAGAATATTTCCAAGAGATATATGGGCAGTAAAAAACGTGGTGAAACTCTGGAAAAAATAGCGGTTACTGTGTTTGATACCATTAAAAAAGTTCATGGTATGGGTAAGAGGGAAAAGCTGTTGCTTAGAATAGCATCCCTGTTACACGACTGCGGCAGATACATCTCCATAATGAATCCACAGCAGGCCGGCTATGAGATTATTATGGCCACGGAAATCATTGGATTATCCCACAAGGAGCGTGAAATAGTTGCTGAGGTGGTAAAAAATTCCTACAGCGAGCACCTGTATTATGAAGAAATCAGACAGGAAGCCGAGCTGGAATCGGAGGACTGCCTGACTGTAGCCAAACTGGCGGCAATTCTGAGACTGGCAACAGGCCTTGACAGAACTCACAAGGAAAAATTCAAGGAACTGCGTGCAAGACTGGACAAGGATACGCTGTATCTGGGGGTTAATGGCGACTTTGATGTTGCCTTTGAGAAGAATCTGTTTGAGAACAGGGCAGGCTTTTTCAGAGAAGTATACAGGATAGAACCGGTTATTAAACAAAAATAGGTATTGACTTAGATGGCGGGTAAAAAGTATGGGAACAATTGATTATTCTAATCCTAAGTATTATTACAACAGGGAACTAAGCTGGCTCAAATTTAATGAGAGAATTTTGTCTGAGGCCAGGGATAAAAATAACCTCCTGATGGAGCGACTTAAGTTTTTAAGTATTACAGCCTCCAATCTGGATGAGTTTTTTATGGTAAGAGTAGCATCTCTTAAAAATCTGGTGGAGGTAGGTGCTGATAAGCCTGACATTGCCGGTCTGACACCAAACGAGCAGCTGAATATGGTCAGTGAAGGCACTCATGAATTTGTAAATGCCCAGTATGCGACCCTAAACAGATCCCTTATTCCACATATGGAAAAAGAAGGAATCAAGTTCGTCCAGGCTGATGAATATACAGAAGAGGAAAAAGCATATCTTGATAAGTATTTTGAAAAAGAGGTTTTCCCGGTGCTTACACCCATGGCAGTGGATTCCAGCAGACCTTTTCCTCTGATTAAGAACAAGTCTCTCAATATTGGGGCTTTGCTTCAGAAAAAGGATGGCACAAGGCTTGGCAAGAAGGTTGAAAAAAATGAGCTGGAGCTGGCTCTGGTTCAGGTTCCATCGGTTTTACCAAGATATATTGTCCTGCCGGGAAATAATGGAGTCAGACTGGTCCTTTTGGAAAATGAAATCAAGAGACATATGAGCCGTCTCTTTATGAACTATGAAGTGCTGTGTGCCCACGCCTTCAGAGTAATGCGTAATGCGGATCTGGATATTGATGAAGAAGAAGCAGAGGATCTGCTGGAGGAGATATCCAGCAAGCTGAAGCAAAGACAGCGAGGAGATGTAATCCGCCTGGAGGTGGAGGCTGATATTAAGAAAAATCTCCTGAAAAAACTTAAATCTGAATTTAACATAGAAAATGAGGACGTATATCCCATTTCAGGCCCCATAGATCTGACTTTTTTCATGTCCTTATATGGACTGAAGGGCTATGACGAACACAGGGTGCCAAAGCATGTGCCCTGCAAGGTGCCGGCACTCACTGAAGAAGAATCCATATTTGATCTGATTGCTAAACATGATATACTGTTGCACCACCCTTACCAGACCTTTGATCCGGTGGTCAGATTTGTGGATGAAGCCTCCAGAGACCCTGAGGTACTGGCCATAAAGCAGACTCTCTACCGAGTAAGTGGCAATTCTCCAATTGTTGCAGCCCTTAGTCGTGCGGCTGAGAATGGCAAGCAGGTTAGTGTACTGGTAGAGCTCAAGGCCAGATTTGACGAGGAACACAATATTGTGTGGGCCAAAAAACTGGAAAAAGCCGGTTGCCATGTAATCTATGGTCTGGTAGGATTAAAGACTCACTGTAAAATCACACTGGTAGTTAGAAAGGAAGAGGATGGAATCCGCAGATATGTGCATCTGGGTACCGGAAACTATAATGATTCTACTGCCAAGCTGTATACAGACATGGGAATTCTCACCTGTGATGCAGGTATAGGTGAGGATGCCACAGCGGTATTTAATATGCTGTCCGGATATAGCGAGCCCCTGGGCTGGAACGAACTGTCCCTGGCGCCTTTGTGGCTTAAGGACAGACTGATTAGTCTGATTAACAAAGAAAGAGATAATGCACTGGCAGGCAAGCAGGCCCGGATAAAAGCCAAGATGAATTCCCTGTGCGATCCGGATGTGATAAGTGCATTGTATGAGGCATCCTCCAGCGGAGTTAAGATTGACCTGATAGTCAGAGGTATATGCTGTCTGAGGTCGGGTATTCCTGGCGTAAGTGATAATATCAGGGTCAAATCCATAGTGGGCAATTTCCTTGAGCATGCCAGAATATTCTGCTTTGAAAATGACGGCACTCCCAGAGTATTTTTAGCCAGTGCTGACTGGATGCCAAGAAATCTTGACAGAAGAGTGGAGATAATGTTCCCTGTCAAGGACGAAGAATTGAAAACCAAGGTGCTGGAGGTACTTGATACCCAGCTGGCAGACAATATGAGATCTCATATTCTCATGGCAGATGGCACCTATGAAAAGGTTGATAGAAGAGGAAAGGACAGTCTCGACTGTCAGAAGGAATTTGTAAAGAGGGCAAAAGCAGAACAAAAAAGTACTGTTTCCGAAGGTGGAAGCAGGGTTTTTGTTCCCAGAGAATCTGATGAAAGGAAACTAAAATAACATGAACAAACAGGAATTTTTAGCATCTTTGAGCAGAGCCCTTACAGGAAAGGTTGACGCTGGAAAGGCTGCTGAGACAGTGAACTATTACAGCGACTACATTGACAAGCAGATCCGCATGGGAAGAAGTGAAGCAGAGGTGCTGGAGGAATTAGGAGATCCCAGACTTTTGGTTAGAACTATGGTGACTGCCCAGGGTTCTGAGGATGAATTCCAGGGACGTGGAAACAGCGGAGCCGGATATACCTATGCAGAAGATGACTCGGATAGAAATGCAGAGCATACATCCAGAGGAGTCAATGTAAACTTTAATGGAAGAAATCACTATACCCCCCTGTGGTTGGCATTGGTTGTACTTCTGTTAATTGTTGTGCTTATATTTGCAATAGTTGGAAGTATATTAAGCCTCCTGGCACCAATACTTGTGCCACTGTTGCTTGTAATGGGTATTGTGTGGCTCATCAGAAACTATAGGTAGCCTGCCATCAACCAGAGGTAAATCGAAACGAGAATAATATGAATACATATGAACTGATAATTCCCTGCCACTTTGGCCTGGAAGCAGTATTAAAAAAAGAAATAATAGATCTGGGCTATGATGTGACCCAGGTGACCGACGGCAGAGTGACTTTTTTAGGAGATGCTGATGCCATAGCCAGAGCTAATACCTGTATTGCTACTGGTGAAAGAGTACTTATCAAGGTGGGAAGCTTTATGGCACGAACCTATGATGAACTGTTTGAAGGAACCAAGGCTCTTTTGTGGGAAGAGTATATTCCTAAGAACGGCAAGTTCTGGGTTACCAAGGCGGCAAGTGTCAAGAGTCAGCTTTTTTCACCCTCTGATATTCAGTCCATCATGAAAAAGGCCATGGTTGAATCCCTGAAGGAATGCTACGGAATCAGCAGATTTCCGGAGGATGGGGACAGCTTCCCTGTCAGGGTATTTTTATACAAGGATGAGGTCACTGTTGGCATAGATACCACCGGCGACTCCCTCCACAAGAGAGGCTACAGAAAGCTCACAGCCAAGGCTCCAATTGCGGAGAATCTGGCAGCAGCCTTAATTATGTTAACTCCCTGGAACAAGGACCGAATCCTGGTGGATCCCTTCTGCGGAAGCGGTACTTTTCCTATTGAAGCAGCCAGAATGGCGGCACACATGGCACCAGGTATGGATAGAAGCTTTACCGCAGAGAGCTGGAAGCATATTGTCCCATCCAGAATATGGACCGATGTGAGAGAGGAATGCCACGAAGAGGTTGACATAAATATTGATACTGACATTCAGGGTTATGATATAGACCCTGCCATGGTAGATATAGCCAGAAAGAATGCGGCACTGGCTGGCGTGGACAAGCTTATTCATTTTCAGGCCCGTTCGGTTGAAAAATTAAGCCACCCTAAGAAATATGGCTTCATTATTACCAATCCTCCCTACGGTGAGAGATTAAGTGATGAGGCTGAAGTGAAGCAGATATATGAGACTCTGGGAGAGCGATACAAGGCCCTGGACAGCTGGTCCATGTACATGATTACTTCCTATGACAAATGTGAAGACTGTATTGGAAGAAAGGCCGACAAGAACCGAAAACTCTACAATGGTATGCTGAAGACCAGATTTTACTCCTTCCAGGGACCAAAGCCACCTAGAAAATAATGGACCAAAAACGTGAATTAGATCAAAACTTTATAAGGATATTTGTAGTTACGGCTATATCAGTAATAATTGTTACTTTTATCCTGCTGGGATTAAAGTGGCAGGCTATCCTGAGCCGTAGACAGGCAGATGAAAAAATGCTGCGGCAGGTAGTATCTGACATTGCCGTCAGTGACAAGGTTGATACCAATGAGGTGTCAATTCTGGTCAGTGTCAATCCGGATATTACCGACAGCTCTAAGAAGGCCAGATGTCTGCAGATTGAAGCCGGGGTGAAGCATGCCCTGACAGAAGCAGGTCTTGGTGTCTCCAATTCGACAGGTGTGGATAGCAAAAAGCAGCCTGAGGGAGCTAATCCTATTGCCATTACATTATATATAGATGAAGATCCTGAGATTAATTCAGAAAATGTCTATGCCATCTATAATGAGAACTATTTTTCTGAGATGGTGAGTAATGCAGTGCTGGCTGATGTGATGGAGAGATATACTGCAGGACAGGCCGGACTCAATCCCATGGGAATAGGAGCAGCAGGTAAAAATGCTCCGGCACTTAGCAGCTGTGAAACTCCTGCTGTGCTTATGCTGGTCAGCTATCCGGGCAATGAAGATATCAAGCTTTCGGTCAACCGCCTGGCTAAGGGTATGGCCCAGGGCCTGATTGTTGCAGTTAATGGAATTTATGATGATTGAATCCGCGATAGTGGAATTTATGATGATTGAATCCGCTACAGTGGAAGCTTCAATAATTGAAAGACGAGGAAAGTAAAATAAATGAGTAACAAGGTTGTATTTGCTACAGGTAACGAAGGAAAAATGCGTGAAATCAGAGATATTCTGAAGGATGTGGATGTTGAACTTTTTTCCTCAAAGCAGGTCGGATTATCCACTGATGTGGAAGAAAATGGAACCACATTCATGGAAAATGCGCTGATAAAGGCTAGAGCTGGAGCAAAAGAGAGCGGTTACATGGTTCTGGCAGATGACTCTGGTCTGGAAATTGACTATCTGGGCAAGGAACCTGGAATCTACTCAGCCAGATATATGGGGGAGGATACCTCCTACGATATTAAGAATGCAAATCTCTTAGAACGTATGGAAGGAGTTCCTGAAGAGAAGCGTACTGCCCGATTTGTCTGCGCCATAGCTGCAGTTACTCCTGAAGGAGAGGAGTATACAAGCCTTGGAACCATCGAGGGAAGAGTTGCCTATGAATCCAAGGGAGTTCATGGTTTTGGATATGATCCCATATTCTATGTGCCAGAGCTGGGATGCACCACAGGCGAGATTCCAGAGAGCGAAAAAAACAAGATATCACATAGAGGCAGAGCCCTTACCATGATGAGAGAAAAACTGGTAGCTGAAGGTATCTGGAAGGAAAAACAGGAATAGGTTTACATAAATGTCGAAAATGAAGGTGCTGATTGTTAGCGACACCCATGGTCGGGAAGACAATTTTATTAAGGCCATACGGCAGCTGGGTCCCTTTGACAGAGTAATTCACTGTGGCGATGTGGAGGGTCAGGAGTTTGAATTAAGAGAGCTGGCCGGATGTCCCATGGATATAGTAGCTGGAAATAATGACTATTTTTCCATGCTGCCCAGAGAACAGGAATTTATGCTGGGAAAGTACAGGGTATGGCTTACTCATGGTCACAACTATCTGGTTTATATGGGCAATGAAACCATTATGAGGGAGGCCTGTGGCCGGGATATTGACATAGTAATGTATGGTCACACTCACAAGCCTGTGATTACAAAGGGCAGGGATGTAATTGCAATTAATCCTGGTTCTCTGTCATTACCCAGGCAGAATGGGCATGTTCCCAGCTGCATTGTAATGGAAATAGATGAGGACGAAGAAGTCAGTTTTGAGATAGTATATTTGGAATAATTAGAAGCTGATTTTGAAACAGCATAATAATACAACCAATAAATTATTGAATTTTAACAAAAAATGAGCCATTAAGGCTCATTTTTTTATACACTCTGTTGTGTTTTGCCAGATTTTAATTTACAATAAAGGCATATGGAGGTACGGGGTATGTTAGTTGTATTAATTCCATTATTTAACAAGGATATGTCGGTAAGTGCATATTCCATTTTTTCTCAGAAAGATAATTCTATGCTGAATCCTGCCATACTTGGCACAGGTGCTTTGGATGGAGCAGGACATGTTCCCGGCTTTGATTTGATTGATGAGATTGGTATGGAGGCATTGACTGGGGGCAAGGATGTATTTGTTCCTATTTCTAATGTATCTGTTTTTTCGGATATTGAGTCCAGCTGTACTCAGGACAGAGACAAGGTGATTCTTCTTATTGATAATACATTCCCACCGGTGGATATGTATGTTAAGAGACTGAAAGAACTTACGGATGCAGGCTTCAGACTGGGAATCAGAAAGCTTCCGGTGTCTGAATTTGAAAATTACAAACCAATCCTCGGTATGTGTCAGTACGTCTTCCTTAATAATAAGAAGATTATCATTGACAAGGCCAAGGTGTATTTTAATTCCATCTATCCAAATATCAGACTTTGCGCCGGCAACATTGATACCTATGATAACTTCAATACCTTGAAGGGTGGCGATGGTTACAAGTATTACGAAGGAAGCTTTTACCGTATGCCGGTCAGTGGCAATAACAAAGAGATTGCACCGCTGAAGATTAACTATATTGAGCTGCTAAATCTTGTGAATGCACCGGATTTTGATTTGACAGAAGCAGCTGATATAGTCGGAAGGGATCCGGCTCTGACAATTTCGCTGCTGGGCATGGTTAACAAGATGGCTCTCAGAGGAGGCATCAGTTCTATCAGGCATGCTGTTGCAATGCTTGGTCAGAAGGAACTGACCAGATGGATTAATACGGCAGTGGCCAAGGAGCTGTATGCAGACAAGCCAGGTGAGATGACGAGAATATCGCTTATACGTGCCAAGTTTGCAGAGAGTCTGGCAGAGTGCTTTGAACTTAAGCATAAGAGGGAAGAGCTCTTCCTGATGGGTCTGTTCTCCGTCATTGATGCAATCCTGGAAAAGAGCATGGAAGAGGCTCTGTCCATTATGCAGGTGTCAGATGAAATCAAGGATGCTCTGGTTGAAAGCAAAGGTGAGCTGGCACCGGTATATGATTTTATTAGAGAATATGAAGATGCTAACTGGCAGGAAATCTCCCGCGTTATGGTAGTAAGAGATATTGATATGAAGGTTATCGAGAAGGCTTACTATGATACTCTGATGTGGTATAGACTGTTAATATTTTAAATGCTAATATTATAAAAGCTAATGTTATCACCCGTTGGTCATTGCTCCAATGGGTGATTTTTTGCAGGGAATTGGAACGGATGATTTTCCTGCAGGAAATGAGAATGTAATATGGAGAGTACAAGAAAAGGTTTCAACCAGAATTCAATACAGGATATGAACAGAACCCTGATTCTTAATCTGTTGAGGAGACAGAACAACTGCGCCAGAACAGAGTTGGCCAAGATGTCGGGTCTCAAGCAGGCTACAGTGACTAATATCATTAATGATTTTATGGACTGGGGGCTGGTTAAGGAGACGGGATTTCTGACTGGAAATAAGGGCAGACGAAGTATTGGTATTACAATAGATACCGATTTGTTTGGAGTAATTGGTGTTCAGGTTGCCAGAAGGCATCATATTGTGGGACTCTTTGACCTGCTGGGGCAGAGGGTGTCATATATCCGAAACGAGCACGCACCTACTATCTCCCCCAGACAGATAATGGATGACATCTATTGCAGTATTGCCAACCTGCTGGAAAAAAATGATGATAGAAAGATACTGGCTATTGGAGCGGCGCTTCCCGGCCCCTTCAGTATTAAGGATGGCAAGATTGAGCTGATGACCGGATATACCGGATGGGAAGAAATAGATATCCGCCAGGAGATGGAGAGCAGGTTTGGACTGCCGGTAATTTTAGAGAATGATGCCAATGCTGCAGCTGTTGCACAGTACTGGAACGATCCAGAATGGTATGAAAATAATACTCTCGCCTATATCTGCGCCGGTGAAGGTGTCGGTGCCGGAATTCTAACAGAAGGCAAACTGTTTAGAGGTGCGGTGGGAACTGCCGGAGAAATTGGCCACATGTCCATTAACTTTAAGGGTGAGAGATGTGCCTGCGGCAACCGAGGCTGTCTGGAAGGATACTGTTCAACCATTGCACTGACAAAAGAGGTGAATCGTATACTTGCTCCTGAGAGAAATTACAAGTATTCGGATGTGAAGAGACTTATAAGAGAAGGTAATCCAATTGCCATAGAGATTTTCTCATCCTGCTGTGACTATCTCTCAATAGGAATAGTCAATATCATTAATGCCTTTAATCCATCGGTGATAGTAATCGGTGATGAAATGTCCCATGTGGTTCCGGAGGAAATGCTCAGGAGAATAAAAAGACGTGTCAAGGAGTGTGTTGTCCCCAGCGTATATGACAGCGTAACCATAAAAATGAGTGCAATTGACGGATCCATGGTCTGCGGTGCAGCTATTATGGCAGTTCAGTATGTCTTTGACAGACCTGAAAAGTATTTCAATACTGCACAGACAGGTGACAACCCGGACTAATGTGTTGAAAAATATTATTTTATTAAATAAGTAAAAATACTTCACGACATATTTGAAAAAAATATTCAGAAGTGTTGGGAAGATATAAATATGCGGTAAAATAAGCGCATCTGCAAAAAAATATTTCATGCAGATGTGCTTTTTTAATGCATAATTGGCGAAAAATGCGAAAACTATGAATTCAAATTTCATGAGATGTCATGAGAAAATAAAGCAAAAAGGCATTCTTACCATAATAATACACAAGGATTTGTGCATAGTGCTGAAAAATGCCCTAGATATACATATTTTTCATAGTAGTGTTGACAAAGGACGTGGTCGGAAGTAATATAAAGTCACTTCAATGATTAAACGAATTAAGTAAATAACATAATATTTCTTGAAAATTACTTGGTTTCGTGAAATATGTATTCATGAAGGAGGAGAAATGGAAAAACGAGTTCTGGAAAGAATTTCGGAATCAATAGAAGAAATGTTTGCTGCAGAGCGCAAGGTTGCAGATTACATTCTGGAAAATCCCAGACAGGTAATTGCATTTAATGTAACAGACCTGGCGGAACGAAGTGGAGCCAGCGATGCTACCGTAATCCGAGTTTGCAAGAGAGTTGGCTTTAAGGGCTTTTATCAGATGAAGATAGCCCTGGCGGAGGAACTGGGAAGAAATCAGACTGTTGGTTATCCTAATCCGGCTGAGAATCCCAATGGGGCCAAGGAAGTAATCAAGTGTCTTACAAGAGACCTGCTTCGAATTGCTGATATGCTTGATGAGGATACTATTGAGCACTGCGTTGAGATGATATGCGAGAGCAGACGAGTGTTTGTCATAGCAGTAGGAAATTCGATTCCAACTGCAATGGATTTTACATTCAGACTATGCAGACTGGGCGTTGATGCCACATGTGGGGTTGTGGTTGAGGGCGGCCTGGCTGGAATGGTTTCAGGAGATGAAAGAGATATGCTGATTGCAATATCTCATTCAGGAAGCTCCAGACAGGTACTACAGGCTGTTGAATTGGCTAATACCAAGAAGCTTAAGACTTTGGCTATTACCACTTCAAGCAGTACACCTCTTGCAAGACAGTCGCAAAATTATCTGCTGACAACGGTTGAGAACCCGCTTTTTGGGGAGGCGGGAGCTGCCACACATATTTATGACAATGCAATTGTGGATGCAATTCTCTATCTGGTTGCCGGACGCAGGAGACAGATCGCAGACGATTTTGAAGAAATAGAAAATCTACTGGCTGAGTACAAAATTTAGGGATGGGGAAATGGGTTACACAGATAGATATATTGATTACCTGTATGAGACTACGGGGGATATCGATAGCAGTAAGAGGTTAGGTAAGACGGTGGTGTTTGGATACACCTCAGATACTGATGTACTTCTTACATATGATGAAAAAGAGGTTAACGATTTAATCTCTACTTATTTAAAAGAAGAACCTTACAAAAAAGATAATGACATAATAGATAGTGTTGAAGATCTGGCAAGATACGTAACCTACTATATGATTAATGGCCTGGGTGGAGAGGTTGATATTTCCAATCCGGAGGTTGTTGATTATCTGCTGGGTCATTACAAATATCAGTATTGTCTGGGTGGTACCGGAGCTCAGGGCGCTGCAGCCCTGGCAAGCACAGGCATGCCGCTGTTGTGCCATATATCAGATAAGAACAAACAGGTTTGTGAGCTGATGAGTTATCCTGGACTGGATACAATCAAGGATGGCAAGAGGGTTCCACTTCCTGAGATTGAAGCTGGAGAAGCAGCGTATCATTTTATTTTTGCCTACACAAAGGGTGATAAGTTCAAAATTGGTGACAAGGAATATGAGGTTCCAATAGCCAACAGAGTAATCCTGGATTTTGACACTATTCACAAGGATATAGTGGTAAATGATGATTTCAAGGAATACCTGGAGAATAATGCTGAAAAAATAGTTTCCTACAATCTGAGCGGTTTCAATGGAATCATTGATGAGGAGCTCACTGAAAAGAGACTGAAGGAACTGTCAAAACATTATTCAAAGATTAAGGAAAAGAATCCAAACTGTATTATCTATTTTGAGAGTGCACATTATTTAAGCCCTCAGGTTAAATACAGAGTATACAAAGAGATTTCTCCCTTCATTAATATAATGGGAATGAATGAGGAGGAACTGGTAGCACATACTAGAGAACATAACGTTTCCATTGATAAGGAAAGCCTCCCTGATGTAATAAGGGGCATGGATGTAATCATTGAGAAGTATGGAGTTACAGGCATCATAATGCACACCAAGGATTACGCTATGTATTATGGGGACGAGCTTAAGGGCGTCGATCTGGAAAAAGCATTGACACTTGGAAATCTGCTTTCAGGAACCAGGGCCAGGGTAGGGCACTATGGAAACCTGAAGGAGTGTTCAGAAAGCATCGATTGTATGCAGCTAAGCGAAATCGGACTTAGGTTCGCAGAAGAACTGGAAACTATGAAGCTTTCCAAGCAGGCTGTATTAGTACCTTCCAGATACATGGAAAAGCCGGTGTGCACCATAGGACTTGGAGATACATTCTGTGCAGGTGTACAATTTGCTTTTATCAATTAGTAGGGAAGAAAAAGGGGTAGCGTAATGAGTTGTTTCATGGGTGTAGACCTGGGAACCTCGAGCTTAAAAACGATTGCCATTGATGAAAATGGAAAACTGCTGGGACTGGCATCACAGGCCTACCAGTTCAGTTCACCTTTTAATAATTACGCAGAGCATGATCCTGCAGAATGGTGGGATGCCTGTGTAAATACCATCAGAAGTATTTTGGCAGAAGGAAAAGTTAAGCCTGAGGATGTCAAGGGAATAAGCTTTTCGGGCCAGATGCATGGACTTGTTCCATTAGATGAGAAGGGTGAGGTGGTCAGACCATCCATTCTTCACTGCGACGCAAGAAGTGGCAGACAGGTAGAAAAAATAAAAGAACTCTTCGGTATGGATCAGGTTAAGGAACTGATGATGAACCCTGTGTATACAGGATTTTTGCTTCCTTCGCTGATCTGGGTCAGAGATACAGAACCGGAACAATATCAGAAAATCCGCCATGTATGTCTCCCGAAGGACTATATCAAATACCGACTGACTGGAGAGATTACATCTGACTATTCAGATGCTTCCGCCACACTGGCATTTGATATTAAAAAGTGTGACTGGTCGGAGGAGATAATTAATAAGCTGGATTTGCCAATGGAGCTGTTTCCAAAGTGCTTTGGAACAAGCGAAGTGGCTGGCAAAGTTTGCAAAAAGGCTGCCGAAGAAACTGGTTTGCTGGAGGGCACTTTTGTAATAGCCGGTGGTGGCGACCAGGTAATGCAGGGCATTGGAAACGGTATTACCAAGGTTGGGCAGGCATCAGCCAATATCGGAACCAGTGGTCAGCTTTCATTTCAGGCTGACAGAGCAATATTAAACCCAGATTTAAGTACTAACACGTTTTTAGGATATAAGAAGGACCGCTGGATTACCATGGGCGCAATCATGAACGCGGGACTTTGTTATAAATGGTTCAACTCTATGTTTGAAAAGACTGACATGGAGGAGATGAACAAAAGAATATCACAGGTGGAGCCTGGTAGTGGCGGACTGGTATTTCTTCCATATTTAAATGGAGAGAGAACCCCCCATCTGGATCCGGATTTGAGCGGAATGTTCATGGGAATAAACCTTAATTCGGGTAGAGAACAGATGGCCAGAGCTGTGATGGAAGGAGTTAGCTTCGCATTATATCAGTGCATGGAAGTATGCGGGGAGCTTGGATTACATGCTGATTCCATAGTTGCCTCGGGTGGAGGTGCAAGGAGTGCCCCCTGGTTACAGATGCAGGCTGATATTTACAATGTTCCACTAAAGGTAGCTGATACTGAAGAGCAGGCAGGATTAGGGGCTGCCATTGCTGCAGGTGTTGGTTATGGTACATATAAAGATGTAGAAGAGGGATGTAGCGCAGTTGTTAAGTACAAGGATTTTGTGGCAGAGCCTGATGCAAGGCGCCATGAGATATACCGGGAATACTATCAGCTGTACAAGGACACGTTTGTAGCATGCAGAGAACCTTTACACAGGGTTACATTGCTGGGGCGTGAAATCAATTAGAAAAGGAGTGAACGGTATTGGGCAACAGTGAGTACATATTGAACTGTGAAGGAATATCCAAGGCTTTCGGTGGTACCCAGGCTTTAAAGGATGTTCAGCTGCATATTAAGCCAGGCGAAGTTCACGCATTGCTTGGTGAAAATGGGGCAGGTAAGTCCACACTTATGAAATGTGTTATCGGACTTGTAAAACAGGATACCGGTACTATGGAGTTCGAAGGAAAACCTTATCAGGCTAATGGACCTGTAGATGCATTGAATTGTGGTATTTCAATGATTCATCAGGAACTTAATCCTGAACCCCATTTGACGGTTGCAGAGAGTATTTTCTTAAAGAGAGAGAATACAAAGGGGTTCTTGCTGGATAAGAAGGCACAGAACAAACGCTGTGAGGATTTGCTTTCAAAATTTGAAGTTCCCTACACAGCCAAGACTAAGATGAAGGAGCTGACACTGGCTCAGGTTCAGATGGTTGAGATAATCAAAGCGGTTTCATGTGATTCCAGACTGATTATCATGGATGAGCCTACTTCATCACTTGACTCAACAGAGACAGATCATCTGTTTGAAGTAATCAGAGATTTGAAGGCAAAGGGTGTAGCTATTATTTATATCTCACACCGTATGGAAGAAATCTTTGAAATCTGTGACAGAGTTTCAGTATTTAGAAATGGAACCTATGTTGACAGCCGTGATATGGAAGGTGTTACCAGAGATGAACTCATTTCCATGATGGTTGGTAGAGATGTTAAGAGTGTGTTCCCTAAGGTTGACTGTGAAATCGGAGAGACCGTATTTAAGGTAGACAAGATCTCTGGCAAAGGTTTCCATGATATCAGCTTCGAGGTACATGCAGGAGAAATCCTTGGATTATCAGGACTGGTTGGTTCCGGACGTAGTGAAACCATGAGAGCCATCTTCGGACTGGATCCACTGGAATCAGGTACCATGTATCTGGAAGGAAAAGAGATAACCAACAAGAGCCCCAGAGATTCTATCAAAAAGGGTATCTGTATGGTTAACGAAGACAGAAAGAACTACGGATTGTGCCTGCTGCGTTCAATTCGTGAGAATATTTCTCTCCCTAATCTTCCGGCTAAGCAGAAGGGATTCCTTCTTAATCAGAAGAGAGAAAAGAAGGAGGTTGGTGAGGTTGCTAAAAAGCTTACCGTTAAATGTGCCAGCTTAGAGCATAACGGATTCTCACTCAGTGGTGGTAATCAGCAGAAGGTAGTTCTTGCAAAATGGATTATGGCAAATCCCAAGGTGCTTATCCTGGATGAACCTACAAGAGGTGTTGACGTAGGAGCCAAGTCAGATATCCATACATTGATGTGCGAATTTGCTGCCAAGGGTATGGCGGTTATCATGATTTCCTCAGAGCTTCCTGAAGTAATGGGAATGAGTGACAGAATACTTGTTTATCATGAAGGAACAATCAACGGCGAAGTAAGTCGTAAAGAGATTCTGGCAAATGCAATTACTCAGGAGAACATCCTGCAGATGGCATTCGGACAGAGATAGAGGGAGGAATCATAATGGAAGCAAAAAAGAAATTTTATCAGACCGATGCTTTCCGCATGTTCATGGGTAAGTATGGTATCGGTGTTGTTCTGGTATTCATGATTGTTGCAATAGCAATAATGAAACCCAGATTTATTTATCCAAGTAATATTTTAAATGTATTGACCCAGATTTCAGTTAACTGCCTTATCGCTTACGGTATGTGTTTATGTATTACTACAGGCGGTATCGACCTGGCGGTTGGTTCACAGTTAGCACTGGTATCAGTACTCCTGGGACAGTTTATTGTATTGAGAGAGATGAGTCTTTTCCCTGCAATTATTCTTTCCCTGGCTGCAGCAACACTCTTTGGTTTTATCAATGGTGTACTGGTTGCAAAATTTGACATGGCGGCTTTCGTAGTAACAATTGCTACACAGCTTATCATCAGATCAATTGCACAGATTATCTCAGATGGTAAGGGAATGTCACTTGCTACACCTGAATTCAAGGCGATTTATTCAGGAACACTGGTAGGAATTCCTTATCCTATAATCTACATGATTCTGATTTCAATCGTTATGTACATCCTGATGCACTGGACCAAGTTCGGAAGATACGTATTCGCAGTTGGTGGCAATGTAAACGCAGCTATCGCTTCTGGTGTTAACGTATTCTGGACCAAGACACTGTGCTACACAATTTCAGGTCTCTTAGCAGGTATCGCAGGTGTTATCTTCACCAGCAAGACCGGATCAGCTCAGTCCAACGTAGGTCTGGCATATGAAACTGATGCAGTTGCAGCCTGCGTACTTGGTGGTACATCTTTCGCAGGTGGTATTTCAACAGCACCTGGTGTACTCCTTGGAGCAATTATCATTGGTTGTATCTACAATGGTATGAACTTCTTAAATATCGGTTCATATTATCAGTACATGACCAAGGGTGTAATCATTATCTTCGCAGTATTACTTGATATGGTAATCAACAAGAAGAACAGATAATGAGGAAATGATAATGGAAAAATAATTGGAGAAAATCCATTTATTTAAATAAAAATTAAAAGCTAGAAAGCTTTTAAAAACTTTTTCAAACAACTTAATGGAGGGTAAAAAGAATGAAAAAGAGAATGTTGGCAACAATTATGACAGCAGCTATGGTATTAAGCCTTGTTGGTTGTGGCGCAGCTAAAGAAGCAGCAGCTCCTGCAGCTGATGCTCCAGCTCCTGCAGCAACTGAAGAAGCAGCTCCTGCACCTGCAGAAGAAGCAGCTGAAGCAGCAGTTGAAGCAGTTGGTGGTGACGTAAACGGCGACGGAAAGATCATCGTTGGTTACATCTCAAAGAATACTGTAGACGTATTCCATGCAACTCTTAACGGAGCAGCTGAAGAAAGACTTAACTCTTTAGTAGCTGACGGAACAATCACAGAGTGGACAGGTATCCTTGATGGTAACACAGATGCTGCTAAGCAGTGTGACCTTGCTCAGGACTGTATCAACTATCCTTGTGACTATGTAATTATTCTTCCTGCAGAGTCAACAGCATCTGATCCCGCTGTTACAAGCATGGCAGACGCAGGCATCGGCGTTATCGTTGTTAACTCAGCTACAGACAGCACAGACAGCGCAGCAATGGCATTCGCTGGTTCTGACGACGTATATGCTGGTGAGCTCATGGGTAACTACGTAATGGAAAACGTTCCTGATGGTGGCGTATTCGTTCATTGCCAGGGTGTTATCGGTAACTCAGCTCAGATTCAGCGTGGTGAAGGTATGAACAACACAATCGGTGCAAACTCAAGCTGGACAAACGCAGCAGATGTTCCTTGCGATTGGGATGCTTCTAAGGCAGTTAACACAGTAGATGACTATTTAGCACAGTATGGTGATGACCTTAAGGCTGTTATCTGCGATAACGATGATATGTCATCAGCAGCTCAGACAGAATGTAACGCTAAGGGTCGTACAGACATCGTATGTATCGGTGTTGATGGTAACCAGGGACCTCTTCAGATGGTTAAAGAAGGTACATTAGGCGCAACAGTTCTTCAGGATGGTGCTGGCCAGGTTAACGCTGGTATCGATGCAATCGTAGCAGCAATCAAGGGCGAGACAGTTGAGAAGTCTATCATGGTTCCTTTCGTACTTGTTACATCAGACAATGTTGATCAGTTCCTTAACTAATCAATAGAAACAAAAGAATAGAATAAAAAAATGTAATAAAAAAATGACCCCCTCACAATAGTGAGGGGGTTTAAAATTAGAAATAATGCAATTAACTAATTTAGCAATTAAGCATTTTCCCAGTCAGACTGCTTGTTAAAGAATTCAACCTCAATAGTGATGGTCAGGGATTCGTCAGGCTTGAGATACTTTAACTGATTGGTTTCTTCCAGGTAAGCTCTGCCTTCCAGATAATTGTTGGCAGGCTCAAGACCAAGGACATAATCCTTTTCGCCCATCATCTTCCATTCACACATAACAGGGAGATATGTGGGATCGAAGTGGATTGCAAGACCCTTATTTACAGTAGGGTTATAGATTTTAGCGCAGGCTTTGTCACCGTCAAAGGTATGATAGAAGCACTGCTCAGCATAATTTGCTACAGGGGGAATCATCTTGTTCCACTCATTGATGCCAGGTTCAGCCTCTGGGTTTCTGGCTTTTACACTGGATGATGAGATGTCAACCAGAGAGGTCTCTGAGAGGAGAGGATATCCCATATTCATGTGATACAACAGTGAAAATGGAGCATCGGCACTTCCATAATTTGTGAAGGTATCTTCAATAATAAGCTTATTTGAATTGTACGCACATTTATATGTACGATCCATCTGAATCTTCTGATTGAAGATACATGAATCAATAACGCGGGCTTTTACCGTGATATCTCCATTGGGAGTTGTCTCGTAGGAAACCTGCTCTGCAGGAATGTGTGAGATATTGCCATGGAGACCATAAGCGGTTCCGTTTACCTCAGAGGGACTGCCCATTGCCTGAAAACCACAGGTGGTGAGGAAACCACAGTTGAAGGTTTTGAGGAAATTAAGTCCTTCCTTATCATAATAGGTGGGAGCGGCATAACCACATACTGAGAAGTATGACATGTTGATGCCCTCGTAGGAGAGCCTTGAGATATCGGCAGCTCTGTCTGCTGCAATTGTAAACTCCAGACCACTTCCGTTGTTGACCTCGAACAGTCTCATATTGTCGCCCTGACCGCCTACCAGGCGATGTTCTTCGACACGATAGAGCTGACTTTCGTGGCCAAAATAGTTTCTTTGTACCATAATACTAGTTACCTCCTTTTTATCTTTTAATTGATAAAACAATTATAGATAAAAAACATGCATTATACAACATGTAAATTTGGGTACGTGAAAAAATATTTCATAACTCAACGAAAAAGTAACGAAAAATGGTCGGAAACGGCAAAAAAAGTTGACTTACATGAAAAAATAGTTTATGATTTTAGGGAAATAATGAATTAAAATTTCATATAAAAAATACAAAAATTTTCAATTGGAGGAGAAAAAAACTATGTTAATGAACATGAAAGAATTATTAGCAGTAGCTAATAAGGAAAACTTCGCAATTCCTGCTTTCAACATTGGAACAGGCCAGATTCTTAAGGGAATCATTGAGGTATGTGAGGAGCAGAAATCACCTGTTATCCTTGCTATCCATCCTAATGAGTTAAAGTTCCAGGGTGATGCTTTTATTGCTCAGGTTATCAAGGCTTCTAACGATACCAAGATTCCTGTAGTTATCCATCTCGATCATTCCGGACTTAAGGATATTGAGAGAGCTATCAGAGATGGCTTCACCTCAGTTATGATTGATGCTTCTCATGAGTCATTTGAAGACAACGTAGCTATTACTAAGAGGGTTGTAGAGCTTGCTCATCCTCTTGGAGTATCTGTAGAAGCTGAGCTGGGTACCATCGGTAGCACAGATAACGATACAGAGGTTGATGGTGGCGCATCTGACATCATCTACACCAAGCCTGAAGAAGTTGTTAAGTTTGTTGAGGAGACAGATGTTGACTGTCTGGCAATCGCAATTGGTACAGCTCATGGTTTATATCCAGAAGGATTCAAGCCTGAACTTAAGCTTGACCTCTTAAAGGATATCAAGAAGATTTCTCCAGTTCCCCTTGTTCTCCATGGTGGTTCAGGTAACCCTGACAAGGAAATCGGCGAAGCAGCTAAGCTTGGTATCAACAAGATCAACATCTCTTCTGATATTAAGGATGCTTTATATCAGAGATTACGTATTACTCTTGCAGAAGATCCTAAGGTTAGAGAGCCCTTCGAGCTTTACCTTGATTCACTTGAGGCAATGAAGGAAGTTGCTCGTCACAAGATCAAACTCTTTGGTTCTGACGACAAGGTTAAGTACTACACACTATAAGGTATTACACAGTTTAAGGTACTACACGCTTTAAGGTATTTTTTTCAGGGTCGCATCAAAGCTGGTGTGGCCCTGCTAATACAAAAGTAAAGAGGTAGGTTGATGTTTTTTAGCAGAAATAAGGATAAATCCACTTCGTTAAAGCAGAAAAAAACATATGCATATATGCGAGTGATAGTTGGGGTTTATTTATGTTTTACCGGCTATAATATGATGAAGGATTTGCGAGCAGGGATTCCCTGTGATAATCCAACTCTTGTTATGATAATGGCCGGAGTATTTGGAATCGGTGGACTTATTATTGCTATTACTGCATTTATCAGATCATTTCAGATTACCGCTTTACAGTTAAATGAAGAAGATAAAATGGAGGGTACAAAAGATGAAAAGATCAGTGGCTAACAATAACATTGAGTGGGCAATGGAATTATGCAAGAAGCTGAATTTTAACCTGCCCAGCTTTGCTTACTGGACACCAGAAGATTGGGAAGCTAAGAAGGACAGCACCAAGAGAATGAGAGAAGTTGGACTTGGATGGGATGTAACAGACTATGCAAGCGAGGACTTTGACAAGATTGGAGCAGTTCTCTTTACATTAAGAAATGGTTCAATGAGTGATCCTAACAGACCATATTGCGAGAAAATTATCGCTATGAAGGATGGTCAGTTACTTCCTCGCCATTTCCATTATGAAAAGACAGAAGATATCATCAACCGTTGTGGCGGAACTCTTTGTGTAGAAGTTTGGAATTCCAAGAGCAAAGAGGAAGGCTATGCAGTAGACGAAGAATCAGACGTAACTCTTTACTGCGATGGACAGCCTGTAACCGTTAAAGCCGGTGGAGTTGTTAAGGTTACAACAGGTAACAGTATCACACTGGAGCCTTATGTATATCATAGATTCTTTGCAGAAGGTGGCGATTTAATAGTTGGAGAAGTTTCCAAGGTTAACGATGATGCAGCTGATAATCATTTTTCAGAAGAAATGCATCTTACATTGGAAGAAGATGAGCCAGTACGTCACGTACTTTGCGGCGGATATGTAATGGAGTAAGCATTTTTAAGCACCTATGGCGCCGTATTGGGCCTGTAGGTGCTTTTTTATTATTTCCACAAGGGCACTCACAGAGTGTGTGGCGTTGTGGTTACCACAAGGGACGCTCACAAAGTGAGTGGCACTATGGTTATAGTATTAATACAAGAAAAAAGGTGGGATATATGGCAAAGAAAATACTAAATAAGGACGTATCCAATGTAGTTGACGAGATGATGTTAGGTTATCTGACCGCATATCGTAACTATTATAAGAAAGTGGACGGATACAATGCCTTCTATTATAGAAATCATAGAAAAGACAAGGTGGCAATGGTTATCGGTGGAGGCAGCGGACATGAACCTATGTTTTCAGGCTTTTGTGGAGCAGGTCTGGCTGACGCTGTAGCCTGTGGTAATGTGTGCGCATCTCCCAACCCTGAATTAATCAAGGAAGCTGCCAAGCCAGTTGACCAGGGCAAGGGTGTAATATTTGTATACGGATGTTATGCCGGTGATAACTTAAATTTTGACATGGCTGAGCAGGCTCTGCAGGCTGAAGGAATAAAGACTGCACATGTACGTGTAAGGGACGATTTTGCATCTGCACCTGAAGAGAGAAAGAAGGACCGTCGTGGTATAGCTGGTGATGTATTCGTAATCAAGGTAGCCGGTGCTGCCTGTGACGCAGGCTTTGACCTGGAAGAGGTTGTACGAATTACTGAAAAAGCCAGAGATAACACCAGCACAATCGGAATCTGCACTATTCCCTGCACACTGCCGGGCAATGACAAGCCTAACTTCGAATTAGGCGAAGACGAGATGGAATACGGTATGGGTATCCATGGTGAAGCAGGTATTGAGCGCACCAAGATGGCCTGCGCCGAAGAAATCGTGGACAGAATGTATGCTGAGCTTAAGAAGGAAATGGATCTTAAGGAAGGTGATGAAATCTGTGTACTGGTTAACGGTCTGGGTTCAACTCCCCTGCTTGAGCTGAATCTGGTATACTATGATCTGTACAGACTGCTTAGCAAGGACAAGGTTAAGGTTTACGATGCAGAGATCAAACCATATGTTACCTCTATGGAGATGGGCGGATTTTCAATCACAGCCATGAGAATGGATGATGAACTGAAAAAATACTATGACATGCCCTGCTATTCTCCCTATTATGCCAAGGGCAGTGTAGGTGCGGTGGCTGAAAGCTTAAGCGAAGAGGAAGAGGAGCTGATTTTGGCAGCTCAGGATGAAGAAGCAGACTTTAGCGTCAAGAGAAGCAAAGCCGGAATACTTACAGAGCTGACTGCAGAGGACGCCAGAAATATGCTTATCTATATTGCCAGCAAGGTAATTGATAAAAAGGGCTTCCTTACAGACATAGACAGTGCTATTGGTGATGGAGATCACGGTATAGGAATGGCCGGAGGAATGAGAAAGGCCAGGAGAAAGCTGGCGTCCATGATTGGTGAGACAGATGTATACAAGCTTTTTGAGACAGCTGGTAAGGAAATGCTCAATTCCATGGGTGGAGCTTCAGGCGTAATATTTGGAAGTCTCTATTTAGAGGGAGCCAAGGGCATGAGCAGCACGGATGCAATCAAGGGAGACGACCTGGCCGTTATGGAGGAAAAGAGTCTCAAGGCCATTCAGGAGTTGGGAAAGGCTCAGGTTGGTGACAAGACCATGGTTGACGCACTGTCACCTGCAGTTGATGCATTGAATGCTGCCAAAGGAAAGAGCCTTTTGGAGATGCTTCAGGCTGCAGAAGATGCTGCCAAGAAGGGTGTCGACAATACCAAGAACTATGTAGCTAAGTTTGGACGTGCAAAATCTCTTATGGAGAGGGCCATCGGACATCAGGATGCAGGAGCAACTTCTGTTTGGCTTATTTTCCAGGGTATGAGAGAATATGTTGAAGATAAGATGAGTAAGTAGTTGATATTATGGCTACGTAGCCGATGAGATTTTTAAGGAGATTAGTATGAAAATTGCAATTGGATGTGATCCTAATGCCCAGACAGCAAAAGAGGATATAATAAAATACATCGAAGCTAATAATTATGGTGAAGTAACTGATTTTGGCAGTGAGGATCCTATCTATGCCAACACTGCAATAGCTGTAGCAGAAGCTGTGGCAGCAGGCCAGTATGACAGAGGAATCCTTATCTGTGGAACAGGTATTGGTGTTTCAATAGCTGCCAACAAGGTTAAGGGAGCATACGCAGCACTTTTGACTGATGTATATTCAGCTGAGAGAGCAAGACTTAGCAACGATGCAAATATTGCCTGCATGGGAGCTTTTACCACAGGCGGCAAGGTTAGAGAACTGTTGGTTGATGCATTCCTGACAAAAGAATTTGTTCCCGGCTGTTCATCACAGCCCAAGGTTGATGCATTTAGAAAATATGATATGGAGCGCTAAAAAAATGAAAGAAGTAACCAGACCCTTTTTATTTGTTAATCCAAAATCCTATTTGTATGGAAAAGAAAGCCTTGAATTGGCCAAGGCCTGTGACAAGATAATGGAGGAGACAGGGGTATTCATTTTCTTCACCTGTCCCTATGCAGACATTCGCCTGATTGCTGAGAATACCAGCCATGTGACAGTTACAGCTCAAAACATGGATTCCCTGAAACCGGGACGTGGTATGGGAGCAGTTCTTCCCGAGTCTTTGGTGGAGGCAGGCGCCAAAGCGGTGGTATTGAATCATGCTGAGAATCAGAAGCCCCTGGCAGAACTTTTTTCATGTATCAAGAGAGCCAAGGAACTGGATCTGATTACCATCGTATGTGCGGACTCAGTGGCTGAGGCCAGAGCGGTCGCAACTCTTGGAGTAGATGTAATCCTGGCAGAGCCCACAGAACTCATCGGAACAGGCAAGACTGCAGATGACAGCTACACTATCGATGCAGTCAAGGCTATCAAGGAGGTTAATCCTGATGTGAAGGTAATGATTGCCTCAGGCGTAACCACTGCAGACGACTGCTACAGAATAGTATCTCTCGGCGCAGATGGAACCGGTTCAACCTCCGGCATCGTAAAAGCCCCTGATCCCAAGGTCAGAGTGGCAGAAATGATTGACGCTATTAAGAGAGCTGCTGAACTTTAGTATATTTTTGAGCCTAGGGGACGGGGTTGTGGG
>DCIJ01000103.1:41792-67742 GCA_002315945.1 Lachnospiraceae bacterium UBA1729
CCCACAACCCCGTCCCCTAGGCTCATTTCCCTGGTTCAAAAATGATAAGAAACAAGAATACTTTAGCCTATACAGAGGAAGATAAGAACAATTTATGTGTTCGCAAATATACTTCCGATGAAATGGCAGAGAATACAAAAACATTTAACAATAAGAGAAATAGTGTTAGAATTAAGTTCCTAATTTCATTAGTAATTCTAATTCTGCTTAGATTGACATTGCCAGGAGAAGCCACAGCATTTTTCCTAAATCTGGCGCTGATATTCTGGATTTTTGTAGCATGTCTTAATGAGCGTATTGGAAGGATTGATAGCAAAGCGAATTCACGTGAATATTACGTGGAAATCAGATTGATTGAAAAACTTCCATCAGAAACTGAGAATTCCGGATCCATGGGCAACAGAACAGTTCAGAATTTTTATCCTGTAATCGGCGAGGATACCACAACTGGATTTAAAAGCAAGTTCTATATTAGTATGGAAGATTATCTTGAGGCAGAAGTTGGGACCAGCATTAGAATTAATCAAAAAAATGCTACACTTTTTTAGAAAAAATGGAAAGTACAACAGATAACAGTAAAAATAGTGTAAATACGGGCAGAAAAACTATAGTTAAAATAGTTGGAATTTTGATTGTTATTTTCTTTATCATCAGGATTCCGCCTCTTGTTTGGATAGTGAGACCCAGTCCGCAGCGGGCCATGGAAAAATATCTGGAATTCAGACATTTTTGTGGTTTTACACTTGTCGAGGGCAGCGAATCCATGTCTACAAAGAATTATCTGGAATTCAACCCATATAAGCAGACATGGCACGCGGATTATAAATGCAAAAAAATAGATTACTATCGGGTAAAGGCGGAATGCTCGCTGAAGGCCGGCGGGCTAAGCTACAAATGTAGCGATGATTATGATCTGGTTAAGAAAAAAAGTGAATTCAGGCAGAATATGTTGGAGATAGTCCCTGAATTGGTGGGGGACAAGTGCTATGTATGGGTTGAACAGGACAGCGCAAATAGTACGGATTACCCATTTTTTATTTATATATATGTAAAAAGTATTTCGGAGGCAAAAGCTAGAGCGGTTGCCGAGAAACTGATTGAAATAAATGCAGACAAGGGGATATACTGCACAGTTGGTGTGGCTGAATACAGTTGGAATGAGGAAATTTTTTGTAAAATCATGACTGAGGATCCAGGAGATTTTTCGCCCTTCGATCCAATGTGGGAAAAGCAGATAATAAAAATTTCAGCTGCAGGTTCAATTAACTGACCAGCGCATACAGGTAAGAACAATCAATGATAAGAGTATTAGAAACGTTATTTGAAATAGTAATTTTTGGCAGTCCTTTTACAGCGATTCGGGTTGTAGCAATGTGGATGGTTAATTCCAAGGCAGGGCAGCCAGGCTGGGCAGCACTGATTCCTTTTTACAGGCAGTATATTCTGTACAAGATTGCCGGAAGAAAGAATTTATTCTGGGTTGAGCTTATTGCCAGCCTGACATTTGTTGGCGCTACTCTGTCAACTATTTTGGCTTCAGTGGCTGGGCTGATTGGTTCATTGGATGCGGGAAGCAATTATTCTCTGATGCGCTACCTGGGAGCCAGCATTATCAGTGCAATTATTTTATTCGTGACAATGATAGTCCTGCTGATAGCGAGGATTTTAAAATGTATTGGATTAGCTAAAAACTTTGATCAGGGCAGCGGATTTGCAGCTGGCCTGATTTTTTTGCATACAATTTTCCTTTGTATGCTTGCCTTTAGCACCGACATACAATTTTTGAACCCCGTCCCATGGGTGCAGTCAAATGAGAGAAGTAAAGCAGATACTTGACGGTGTATATACAAAGAGTTATTCTCTATTATGAAAGCTATTATAAAAGTAGAAAATACGGAGGTATGAATATATGACACAGGTTAATTTTCGTATTGAAGATGATATTAAAGCAAATGCTGAGGCAGCTCTTAAAGATATGGGGTTAAATATGTCTACAGCAATCACAATGTTTCTTGTTAAAGTTGGGCGAGAAAGAAGAATTCCATTTGAAATAACCGCTGATCCGTTTTATGATGCTGAAAATATTGCTGAACTTGAGCGCCGTGTTCAGAGCATTATTAACGGAACAAGCACGCTGAAAGAACATGCTTTAATAGAGGATGAGGATTAATGAGAAAACTTTGGCATGACAGTGCTTGGGAAGAGTACATACATTGGCAAACTCAAGATAAAAAGACGTTAAAAAGAATAAATAAATTACTAAATGATATTGATCGCAACGGATATAATTGTATAGGAAAGCCAGAACCGTTAAAAGGTAATTTATCAGGATTCTGGAGTGTAAGAATTGATGATTCGAATCGTATTGTTTTCAGAATTAATGGTGATTCTTTGGAAATTATTCAATGTGGATCTCATTATGGAGATCACTGATTTGTTAGTATCTATAATAGAATCTAAAAGGAAATTGAGAATGAAAAAAATGACCCCCCAACCCCGTCCCCTAGGTTCAAAAATTATGAAAACGGCCCTTCTGGCCATGGCGATTTTTACTATCGGCTTCAACAGTATGGCAGTAAAAACTAATGCCGCAGAAGCAGGCAAGACAGCAGGCAGGACAGCTAATAAGGTTGACATAATTCTAAATAGCATGACGCTTGAAGAAAAAATTGGCCAGATGTTTATTGTCCGCCCCGATGTACTGGATTCTGCTCAGGTAGATGCAGACAAAGGGACCGGAGTAACCAGTATTACCCCAGAGGCAGCAGCCAACATTAAAAAATACAATATCGGTGGGGTATGTCTGTTCGCGAGCAATTTAGTAGATTCACAGCAGCTTACAACCCTCACCGGTGAACTTCAGAAAAATAGTAAAACGGGCATGTTTATCGCAATTGATGAGGAAGGTGGAAGAGTTGCCAGACTAGCCAGACATGATGGCTTTGCTGTCCCAAATGTTGGTCGGATGATTGATATTGGAGCTACTGGAAATACTGAGCATGCCTTTAATGCATCTGCAATTATGGGATATTATTTAAAATCCTATGGAATTAATGTGGATTTTGCCCCAGTTGCAGATGTGAATTCAAACCCAGAGAATATTGTTATTGCAGACAGATCCTTTGGCAGTGACCCGCAGTTGGTTTCAGCCATGGTTAGTGCTTCAATCCAGGGCTTTCACAGTCAGAACATGATGACCTGCGCCAAGCATTTTCCGGGGCACGGTGATACCGTGGGTGATACTCATACAGAATATGTAGCTGTTAATAAAACCTGGGACCAGATGCTTGAATGTGAAATACAGCCCTTTAAATCGGCTATTGCATCAGGCACAGACTTCGTAATGGTGGCCCACGTAGTTGCAAGAAATGTCACTAATAGTAATTTGCCAGCTACATTATCACGAGAAATAATAACAGACAAATTAAAAAATGAGCTGGGCTTTGACGGCATTGTAATAACTGATGCTATGGAGATGGGAGCAATCAGTAAGTACTACAATATTGCAGACAGTGTTGTCCTGGCTGTGAACGCAGGCGTAGATATTATTCTCATGCCAGCTGATTTTGATGCCGCCTATAATGCTCTGATAGCAGCTGTTCAGAATGGGGTTGTATCTCAAGCCACTATAGATGATAGTGTGAGACGCATTCTTACAGTGAAGGAAAAACATGGACTGTTAAGGTGAAAACGAGGAACGGATTATGATTTTTTTTGAAAAAAATATCACCCCTGAAGAATATATGGAATTAAGGAAAAAAGTTGGCTGGTGTGAGTTCCCGCTGGAAGAAGCAGAGACAGGAATCAGGAATTCATATCTGGTCCTGTGCGCCAGAGATAATGAAAAAGCAGTGGGAGTTACGCGCCTATTGTGGGATGGCGGTTATATTGCGTATCTATCGGATGTAATTGTAGACCCGGAATACCAGGGCAACGGTATTGGAAAGCAGCTTGTAGAAAAAAGTATTCAAAAAATCAAGGCTGATATGAAACCTGGATATAAGGTAAAGATAAGCCTGATGTCTGCAAAGGGCAAAGAGAAATTTTATGAAAAATTTGGTTTTTCTGAAAGACCAAATGACAACTTTGGAGCAGGCATGGATCAGTGGATTGAATATGAACAGGATGAATAATAACAATTGTAAAATTAATGCATTTCACGTGTATTGGACGATTCCAATGGGAAAAGCTGAAATTCCTCTGTTTTATCTGCTTACACTGGTTTTGTCTGCCTTGATGTGGAAGAGAAAAAATGGTGGGCGTATCACATTATATACGGACGAGAATTTTTATAAATTACTTGAGGATAAGAATTTATTGTCAGTATGGGATAAGTATGAAATCGTTGATAGGGAAAGATTTAGAGATATTAATGTTAATAAATACTATACTATAGGAAAATTTTATGCATATTCAAAAGAAAAGGCGCCCTGCATATGTATAGATACGGACATGATCATTTGGGAAGATATTTCCAGCAGACTGGCTGATAATCCGGTTTTAGTGTCGCATTGGGAAAGTGTGGAAGGCAACAAATTCTATTTCAATAAGGAGTATCCTTCTGTTTCGGATTCTGAATTTGCAGGTGATAAGTGGGACTGGAATATTAACGCAGTTAATACTTCAATTTGTTATTTCAGGGATCAGAAATTTAAAGAATTTTATGTAGATAAAGCATTGCGTTTTATGGAGCGAACGAGCAATATGCTCCCGGACGTAAATTGGCGTGATTTATTATTTGCAGAGCAAAGACTATTTTCACTGTGTTATAAAAACTTTTATAATGATGATAAGATAAACGTTCTATTTGATGCTATATGGAGACCAGAAAAAATTCATTTTGTGAATGAGCAGGGAAGCAGATTCAATTGGGATTTTGACAATATTGATAACAATGATAAAGCTACACATCTATGGTTTGAGAAGGCAAGTATAGCAGCTGATGAAGAGCGCAGAAACCGTTTTTGTGAGAAAGCATTATTGAAAATCAAAGAAATTGATCAAAATATATACGCAATATTATAGCGCTCCCTTTGGACAATTTTTTTTGCACTCAAAGCATAAAATACACTCTGTCCCATTTTTACGTTTTCTTGAGTTATCTAAAACATCCACATCCATGGGACACACCTTTTTGCATAAGCCACAGGAAATACATTTTTCCTTATCACACTTCACTCTTAATAATGAAAAATAACTCATTGGCTTTAAAAACACAGTAATCGGGCACAGGTACTTACAAAAGGCTCTGTTATCCTTAAATGATATGGCCAAAAAAATGCCCAGTGTATAATACAAAATATTCCCAACAATAAAAGAAATAAGCATTATTCTCTCGATATTTCCCACTTTTGCCAGGAATAAAGACGATACAAATATGAGAGAAATAATAAACAGGACATATCTTAACCAGCCTATTTTCTTCCGCTCATGGGTATAGGGTTTCTTATAGGGAAGAAAATCAAGTATCATTGCTGTCCAACAGGCATAGCCGCACCAGCCTCTTCCAAATAATAATGGGCCAAATATTTTAGCAACAGCATAATGAATAGTTGCTGCCTCGAAGACACCTATAAACAGATAATACCAAAATCCTTCAATCTGCATATTTTCATTGCTAATAATCCCCAAATATAGCATCATATACATTCCAACTAAGAGTTGAGTAACACGTCTTCCGTTTTTATGATTTGCTATCATCAGCCCTGTTCCAAGCGCAATCGCAGTGCCTATATAACTAAAATTAAACAAATAGAAAATATCATCTAGTGATAACCACAAAGATATTGCTACGGTTTCAAAAATAATAAACAGTACTATTGGCAATGCAAATTTACGAATCTTTTCTTTCATCAGTCTATTCCCTAAACAGTATAAATTTAAATATTAGTTGCTAACATTATTACCAATTATGCATAAATATCGAGAGATGTATAGATGTCAAAATGCTTCTTGTACATATGCACAAAAAATGCCACGAGAATGCAAAAATGTTGTATAATATAACCAACGCGTTGGTTGATTAATTTACTAAGGAGGTTTTTTATGGCGAAATTATTATTAACAGGCGTGGACGGCAACCTGGGCTCTGAGGCAGCAAGAATTCTTATGGAGCTGGAACCAGTAGAGAATCTGATTTTCTGCGGTTACAATCCGGATTCTTTAAAAAAGTATGCTGATCGGGGAATCGAAACACGCGTAACTAACTTTAATGATTCAGACGGACTTGTCGAAGCCTTTAAGGGTGCTGATGCTTTGGCACTTATCTCAATGCCATTTGTTGGGGCCAAGAGACAGAATGCTCATAAAAATGCAGTTGATGCTGCGAAGGCTGCAGGAGTTAAGCAGATTGTTTACACTTCATTAGTAAATGCTGATGATGAGACTAACCCTTCAGTGGAAAAACTGGACCACATCTACACCGAAAACTATGTAAAAGAAGTTGGACTTGATTATCAGTTTATGAGAAATTCACAGTATGCAGAAGCTATGATTACCAACTACTTCACATATGTACACTTAAATTCTCCTCTGACAAACTCTCAGGGCGATGGTCTGATGGCTTATATTTCAAGAAAAGACTGTGCAAAGGCTGTAGCTTATGCACTTCACAAGTCCGGCGAGATTCACGAAAAGATTTGGAATATTAATGGACCGGAGCTTATGACTATTTCACAGTTTGTTGAAATTGGTAACAAGGCTACAGGAAATAACATCTCATATAAGGAAGTTACCGACGAAGAGAACTATCAGATTTTTGATGCAATGGGAGTTCCCAGAACCACAGATGGTGTGTTCAAGAAGGATTCAGAAGCACCTTTCTCTTCAGATGGAATGGTAACCTTTGCTCAGGCAATCCGTGAAGGCAAGATGGCTATTTTTACAGATGACTTCAAAAAACTGACCGGATCTGATCCAAGAACAGTTCAGCATATGTTTGAAAATAATGCGGACTACCAGATTGGTGAAAGACACTCAAAAGATAACTAATGAACCAGGGGGACGGGGTTAGGGGGTCATTTTTGTGGAAAAGTTATCCACAAAATGAACCCCCAACCCCGTCCCCTAGGTTCATGAAAGGTGGAGCATGGACATTACATATTTGCTGTTTCTACAGGAATTTAGAAATCATACTGAAGCTGTATTGGCTCCAATAATGGATTGGATTACCAAAATGGCTGTCAGTGTCTGGCCATTAGCAATTATGCTGATGATATACTGGGTTTTTGACAGAAAATCCGGAAAACGAATGATAGCAGGATTTAGCTTGGCACTACTGATGAATGGCCTGCTGAAACTGATTTTTTGCGCATACAGGCCCTGGATTCGTGATGCACGAATTGAGCCATATGGCGATTCTAAAGTTGCAGCTACAGGCTACTCTTTTCCAAGCGGTCATTCGACATGGGCAACTGCATGCTGGGGAAGCATTGGACATTGGTTTCATAACAGAAAAAAATTCGTAACAGTAGTGCTGTATATTCTGATTGCGCTTACTATGTTTTCTAGAAACTATCTGGGTGTACACACACCGCAAGATGTTCTTGTGGGCTTTTTTGCATCAATTCTTATGCTTACACTTGCAAATTATATTGAAAATTGGAGCGATAAAGACCCTGACAAGCGTGATCTTTTGATTCTCGTTGCCTCTTTATTATTGTGTGTGCTGCTGGCAATTTTTTATTTCACAAAATCCTATCCGATGGATTATTCGTCAGATGGAAATCTAATTGTGAATCCTATGAAGATGCTGCCTGATTCGTTTGAGGGAATCGGTTTTGTCAGTGCATATGTAATTTGCAGATATTTTGAAAGAAGAGGATTCGCTTTTGACGAGCAGTTACCCTGGAAGGATAGATTTGTAATAGGTACATTTGCACTTATTCCAGTTATCTGGTGGAATAGCCATATTGTATCTATTTTTGCAGCAATGGACCTTAAGATATTGGGTAAATTTATTTGGGGGAGTGGCATAGTTGTATATGCAATGATTGTAGTTCCATTGGCTATGAAAAAACTAAAAGGCAAAATATGAACCAGGGGGACGGGGTTGGGGGTTCATTTTGTGGATAACTTTTCCACAAAAATGACCCCCTAACCCCGTCCCCTAGGTTCAAAAATTGCATTGTACCACTTAATTATGGTGCCAACTAATAAGGCGGCAATAATACTGCCTTCTCTGACACCCTGAAGCTTGCCTATCCAAATTAGGCAAATTCCAGCGGATATCAATATATATAATACATCGAACAGTATCTTAACATTCTCATATTTCTTCCCAGTGACCTGGCTGATTGCACGATTCATGGCTTCTCCGGGAAGCATGGCAACATTTCCCTTTAGCTGTATCCATATTCCTAATGCAAGAATAAAACAGCTTAATATCATAAAAAAGAATTTCGCAAAATAACCCTCCACCTCAATACTGCTAATTAAAAAACATGAGAAGTTGGTCATATATCCGTAGATAAAAGCCAGCACTATTTGTATTATTATTTCCAGATATTTACAGCTTTTACGCAATATTAGCACCTGGACGGTAATCTGTAGCATACTCAGCAAATTCAGCCATCCGCCAAAAGAAAGTGATGTGTTAATCAAGGATACGGAATAAGGAATAGCAGATACTGGTGATGTCCCCAGTCCTGCCTTGGTTGAAAATGCTACACCCAAAGATGCAACAAATAATCCAATTACAAAAAGTAAATATCGTTTTATGATAGAAATATCAATAGTTCTTTTCATATAAAAAAGATTCCTCAATAGAGATAAAATTGAAATGCCAGCCTAATAACTTTATGTTGGTGATGTATATACTAATATACAATAGTATTGTAAAATGAACCAGGGGGACGGGGTTAGAGGGTCAAAAAAATGACCCCCTAACCCCGTCCCCTAGGTTCAAAATTATTGGAGGCAGAATGGGAACTATTATTAATGTTGTGGCCATTATTGCAGGAGGAATTATTGGATTGCTGTTTGGCGCACGCCTGAATGAAAAATATCAAACTACAACTGTTACAGCCTGCGGGCTTTGTACAATGTTTATTGGAATTAGCGGGGCTCTCAGCGGGATGTTTTCAATTTCTAAGGGAAGCATAGAGACTACGGGAACTATGATGACAATTCTTTGTTTCGTACTTGGAGGATTCGTGGGTGAATTTTTAGATATTGATGGAAATCTTGAGAGGTTTGGAAACTGGATAAAAAGAAAGACGGGAAGTGAAGGAGATAGTGGCTTTGTCAATGCATTTGTTACGGTATCGCTTACCGTGTGTATCGGTGCCATGGCAATAGTTGGATCTATTCAGGATGGAATATATGGTGACTGTTCGACACTGGTTGCCAAGTCAACCCTGGATTTTGTGATTGTGATAATATTTGCGGCCTCTCTTGGGAGGGGAGCAGTCTTTTCTGCAATTCCAGTTGGCCTGTTGCAGGGAAGTGTTACTATTTTAGCAAGACTG
This sequence comes from Lachnospiraceae bacterium UBA1729, assembly GCA_002315945.1. Taxonomy (GTDB): domain Bacteria; phylum Bacillota; class Clostridia; order Lachnospirales; family Lachnospiraceae; genus UBA1729. The sequence continues at coordinate 51,260 of DCIJ01000103.1, forward strand.
ATAGAGCCAATAATGACACCTCAGGCACTAAATAATATTTCTATCACCGGTTCGATTCTTATTTTTGGAGTGGGGGTCAACCTTCTGTGGCCGAAAAAAATAAAGGTGGCAAATCTTTTACCCACACTAATATTTGCTGTAATCTGGGCTTTTTTGCCTATTAGTCTTTAAAATGGTTTGATGGGATGATGAAAAAGATTTTTATTATTGTAGTTGTAACTACACTACTACTTCTTTCAGGTTGTAGCAGAACAAAAGCAAATATAGAAAACTATGGAGAGTGTTTCTCAATTAATGGAAAAGCCTATACATATTGTTCTGATTTAGAGAATTTTACTGTTACTGAAAAGCTAATTGGGAAAAAGGATGATGGAATGAAAATCTATATGATTGAAGAATATCCTGATTATGAATATGTAGTTGGATATTATGCTTGGGATGGAGAGATATATAAAAGAATAGACGAATAGTAGCTAATCCCGTCCCCCCTGGTTCAGAATAGTATAATACAATATTGCAAAAGTCCTATGACAAATGTTGCAATACCAACAAAAGTCATAGGACTTTTGTTGGTGGAGGCGCTATGTATAGAGAAATAACTGATGAATTAATAAATCAAAAAAAGTTACAAGCAATTAAGTAAGAAATGTATATTGCATATAAAATAGGAGATGATTACATTATTATACAGAGGAACATTAAATGGTTGAACATAGTTTAAGGCTTAGACCTTTCAGAAGAAACGACGCAAAATCAATTGTGACATGGATTAATGAACCGGAAGCATTTTATAAATGGACAGCTGGCATTATGGGAGAGTTTCCACTGACGGTGGAAAAGCTGCAGGAAGTAACATCGGGAAGAGATGACAATGACAGATATTTTCCTTTTACAGCATTTGATGAAGACGGACCCGTAGGTTTTTTCACTGCTCGAATCAGACCTGGAGATGATGACCATATTCTGCGTCTGGGATATGTAATTGTTTCTCCAGAGAAAAGAGGACTGGGCTATGGAAAGAAGATGTTGGAGTTGGCTTTGACATTTGCATTTGAGGTTTATGGTGCTAAAAAGGTCAGCCTTGGAGTCTTTGAGAACAATGAGGCGGCATATCATTGCTACAAGAGTGTTGGATTCAAAGAGAATGGCTTAACCGAGGAATATAACATTTTCGGACATTGTTGGATTGATATTGAGCTGGAAATACAGTGCGCAGGGTATAGGCTCGCTACGAACCCTAAAGGAATATGAGGATTTTTCCGGTATTGACTTTGTAAATAATAAGATAAGTGGCGGCCGGGAGGATTCCAAACTATGATCAGAGACTGCAATGCGCAGGATATTGCATTGTTAAAACGAAACAAAACATACTTTCTTAACGGAATAGAGGAGAAGAATCGCGGAAATGGTCTTGCGCCAATCATTATCAGTTTTACCATCGCAGTGATCCTCTTTTTTGTCATTCTGTTTTTGCCACTCATTCTGGAGGTGGATCTGTTTGGCAGTCTGATGGGGCGGTTTTACAGAATTGTATTAAAGCGACTTTGCACGTTTCTGCTCCTGGCAGCAGTCATCTATCTCTTTACAATCATTCGGCAGCTGATTAAGCATGTAGAGAGCAATATGACCAAGGCTGGCATCCTTGGAGAAAAGGACCTCCGGATCAACAACGGAAAAATTGTTGGTGTGGCTCCTGACACGAAGCTGCTGTTTTTTGTGGAAAACGGACTGGAAGGTCCAAAGCACAGAATTCCAGTAATCCGCTATCCGGCTTCCGCTAGCGATAATGCAGATCTGGCAGAGGGAGATAAGATTCTTATTTTGTACAGCAATGAAACGACAGCGCTGGTAAAGTGTGCGACGGCAGAATTAGAGGATTTGTATGCTGCTCTTGATCGGGGAATCGACCGGGAATTGCCGGAGGCTGTCAAAACCTTTTGGACCATTCCACATGTCAATGCCCTACAGGCGCTGGAAACCAGGCATAAGCTTTCACGGGAGGAACATGCCTATTTGAATAGAAATTTCCACCGGGCGGAGGGGAAACGAATCCTTTATCTTCTGGCGGTGAATGTAGGGGTCTGTTTTGTTGTTGCAGGCTTTATCGCGCTGATCAATTATCTGGATAATGATGATATTTCCCTGATTTATGCCCTATACATTGCCTTGGCAGTTTGCACCTTCACAATCGTCATGTTTTTTCTTCTTTTCAAAAAAAGAAAAGCGGATTATACAGCCTATAGCCAGATGCAGAGAGTCATTCTGGATGAAATTACTCTCATCGGGGCCGGAACTAATAACAACGGCTTTGTATCTGTTTTCGAATTTGATGGCGAAGAATTTCAATATCGGGTCTATGAAAATACGGGGAACAATTTTATTAAGAAACCGCGCTATGGAATGCTTCTCCAGGCATATACCGACGGCGCAAATGCAAAGTTTATCTAATTTAATGATAGAGGAAAAAAGATGGACAAATTTTTTAAAAGTGTTTTAGAACAAGATAGAGCAGCAATAGTAATTTGTGATTTAGATCATATTATTCAATATATGAATAAGGCTGCAATAATGAGATATGAAAAACGTGGTGGCGAAAAACTAATCGGGAAAAATCTACTAGAATGTCATAATACACATTCACAGGAGATTATTATTCGTATTATAGATTGGTTTAGAGAAGATGAAAAAAATAATATGATATATACATTCAAAAATGAAAAGGAAAACAAGGATGTATATATGGTTGCTCTTAGGGACGAGAATAATAAACTAATTGGGTATTATGAGAAACATGAGTATAGAGATGCAGAGACAGCAGAAGTTTATGATTTTTCAAAATCGTTGATATAAAATTTGAAGAGAAGTTTTGTATGTAATTAAAAAAAGGGGTCAGTTGTGGGGGTAAATTATGAAGAAAAATGAAATTGATGCCATGGGATAATGATGGTACAATTAGGCCATAATAATAGAGAGGTGATAAATATGCCACAGATTATTCCAATTAAGGCTTTAAAAAATACTTCCGAAATATCTGATCTTTGCCATAGTACCACTGAGCCAGTGTATATTACAAAAAACGGTTATGGTGATATGGTAATTATGAGTATGGAAACTTTTGAAGGAGTTTCAGCTACACTTAAAATGTATCAAAGCTTGATGAACTCTGAACAGCAGATAATGGAAGGCAGAGTACATGATGCAAGGGAATCTCTTAAGTCAGTAAGGGAGAAATATGGTCTATAATATTATTGCCACTGATGAGACGAATCAAGGGTATTAAGTTGAGCTATTGACAAGAACAAAAATTAAGACAGTCACAATTCTGAAAAGAAAAGTGGTTGTCTTTTTTAATGTTGTTGGTTTGCAGTTGCTACATACATAGGGGAGCTTATCAAGCTTGCAATTGTAGTTGCAAGCAAAATCAAGCGTTCAAAAAAGCATTTAATGGAGCATGGAGTATTGAAGCTGTACCTTTTTATGGACATGCCTTTGGATAGAATAAAAAAGAAAAAGAAAAAAGAGGAGAAAAAAATGGGGTATAATATCTTATATAGATGTTCAGCAGATGGCTGTGGGTATAGTTTTACGGCAAATATTGGTTTTGGATTTGGGTTCCAATCAAATTATGATAATACAATAGAATTAGCAAGAAGAGGGTATCTAGGCGAGGAGTTGATGCATTTTGCGTTAAAATTTCCTGAAGGAGCTATAGATACTTGTAATTCCATAGGAAAATGTGAAGCTTGTGGGGAACTTGTATGTGTCGAAGATTATTCTATGTATCTACCTAATGATTTAAAAGTGAGAAAATTGTGGTGTAAAGAACTGTATAATAAAAAACAAAAGCAGTTTCACGCCCTGAATTAAAGACATATTGGAAACTATATAAGAAATATAAACATAATTGTACAGCATGTGGAGGGCATGTAAACTTGTATGAAACAATTTTTTATGAGGGACTAGGGCATGAAGCTGCGATATGTCCAAGATGTGGAAATGCACTAAGAGAAGCGGGAGCTATTCCGTGGGATTGAATAATATCTTAAAAGGGATACTAAGTAAGTTGTAGTTCTATCAGTATATGGTTTTGGAAGCATAGGATATACGTTATAATAATGTGAAATAGACCAAATGGCAGAACTGTTCGGAAGGGACAGAAGTATTATTGGTAAACATGTTAGGAACATTTTTAAAGAAGGAGAGTTACAAAAAGAATCAGTTTGGGCAAAATTTGCCTACACTGCTGCGGATGGAAAAGTATATAATATCGATTTTTATAATCTGGATGTTATTATTTCAGTCGGATATAGAGTGAAATCTTTGAGAGGCACCCAGTTTAGAATATGGGCAACAGATATTCTGAAAGAATATATGAAAAAGGGATTCGCTATGGATGATGACCGCCTAAAACGTTTAGGAGGTGGGAACTATTTTGATGAATTACTTAATAGAATAAGGGATATAAGGTCTTCAGAAAAGGTTTTTTGGAGAAAAGTATTAGAAATATATTCAATATATGTGAAAGAGACTGGCAGATTGCCAGTCTCTTTTTTGCAGAACGGGAAAAATGTTATATCTTGTCATCTTTGATAGGCCAATAAAGCGAAAAGCTGGCAAACAGAGTGGGGGGAATAACTCTAGTCCAAAAATGAACCCCCAACCCCGTCCCCTAGGTTCAAAAATAAACATTTTCTTAAAATTAGCACTCACCTCTTGAGAGTGCTAACAAAAGGTGGTACACTCCAAACAGTTGAACACTAGCAATAACAATAGCAACAACAATATTTGTGAGGAGGTGTCCGTATGAATATTTCAAAATTTACACAAAAATCCATGGAGGCTGTGAATGCCTGCGAAAAGCTGGCATATGAATACGGCAACCAGGAGATAGAGCAGGAGCATCTGTTAGTTGGGCTTTTGGGACTGGAGGACAGTCTGATCAAGAAGCTCATTGAGAAGATGGAGATAAATGTCCCTCATTTTGAGGATAGGGCGCAAAAGGCGCTGGAAAAAAGAACCAAGGTCAGTGGTGGACAGGTATTTGTAGGCAAAGACCTGAATATGGTTCTGGTTAATGCAGAGGATGAGGCCAAGGCCATGGGAGATGAGTACATCTCAGTGGAGCACCTGTTCCTCAGCATGATCAAGCACCCCAACAAGGAAGTTAAATCCATATTTAACGAGTATGGAATCACAAGGGAGCGCTTCCTGACGGCCCTGTCATCGGTCAGAGGCAACCAGAGAGTAACCAGCGATAATCCTGAGGCTACCTATGATACCCTGGAAAAATATGGTCAGAATTTGGTGGAGAAGGCCAGGGCAGAAAAGCTTGACCCTGTAATCGGAAGAGATGAAGAGATCAGAAACATGATCAGAATCCTTTCCAGAAAGACCAAGAATAACCCTGTACTGATAGGTGAACCTGGTGTAGGAAAAACAGCTGTTGTCGAAGGCCTGGCCCAGAGAATTGTCAGAGGAGATGTGCCGGCAGGACTAAAGGACAAGCAGATATTTGCTCTGGATATGGGTGCCCTGGTGGCAGGTGCCAAATACAGAGGCGAGTTTGAGGAACGACTCAAAGCAGTCCTTGAGGATGTAAAAAAATCAGATGGTCAGATTATCCTGTTCATTGATGAGTTGCATACTATCGTGGGAGCTGGCAAGACTGATGGAGCAATGGACGCCGGCAATATGCTCAAGCCCATGCTTGCAAGAGGCGAGCTTCATTGCATTGGTGCAACCACTCTGGATGAATACAGGCAGTATATTGAGAAGGATGCGGCTCTTGAGAGACGTTTTCAGCCGGTGCTGGTTAACGAACCCACTGTTGAGGACACCATTTCAATTCTCAGAGGCTTAAAAGAGCGCTATGAAGTATACCATGGGGTAAAAATAACGGATGGTTCCCTTGTGGCGGCAGCTACTCTTTCCAATAGATACATATCAGACCGATTCCTTCCGGACAAAGCAATTGACCTGGTGGATGAGGCCTGCGCACTGATAAAGACTGAGCTGGATTCCATGCCCACCGAGCTGGATGAGCTGTCCAGAAGGGTTATGCAGCTTGAGATAGAGGAGGCAGCCCTTAAAAAAGAAGATGACAGATTAAGTAAAGAGCGTTTGGAAACCCTTCAAAAAGAACTGGCTGAGTTAAAAGCTGATTTAACTAATAAGCAGGCCCAGTGGGATAATGAGAAAACCGCGGTTTCAAGGCTTTCAAAGCTTCGCGAGGATATTGATGCAGTTAATTCTGACATTCAGATTGCTCAGAGACAGGGGGATCTGGAGAAGGCAGCCGGACTAATGTATGGCAAGCTTCCTGAACTCAAGACCAGACTTGCCCAGGAAGAGGAAAAAGTAAAAAATCAGGAGTTATCCCTGGTTCATGAAAGCGTATCAGAAGAAGAAATTTCAAGAATTATATCCAGATGGACAGGCATCCCTGTTGCAAAGCTTACTGAGAGTGAAAGAAGTAAGACCCTTCATCTGGACGACGAGTTACATAGGTCAGTGATAGGCCAGGATGAGGCTGTTGAAAAAATAACTGAAGCTATCATTCGTTCTAAGGCAGGAATCAAGGACCCTACCAAGCCCATCGGTTCATTTTTGTTCCTGGGCCCTACCGGCGTAGGAAAGACAGAGCTTGCCAAGGCTCTGGCCCGGGCCTTATTTGATGATGAATCCAACATGGTTCGTATTGATATGAGTGAGTACATGGAGAAGTACTCTGTGTCAAGACTCATCGGAGCGCCTCCGGGATATGTAGGCTATGATGAGGGCGGCCAGCTAACCGAAGCAGTCAGAAGAAAACCCTATAGTGTAGTTCTCTTTGATGAAGTGGAAAAAGCTCATCCCGATGTATTCAACGTACTGCTTCAGGTACTGGATGATGGACGTATCACCGATTCCCAAGGCAGGTGTGTTGACTTTAAGAATACTATTCTGATTATGACCAGTAATCTGGGAGCACCTTATTTATTAGAAGGAATCGACGAGGCAGGCAATATTAAGCCTGAGGCGGAGACTCTTGTAATGAATGAACTGAGAGGTGCCTTCAGACCGGAATTTTTAAACCGACTGGATGAAACGATTATGTTCAAGCCTCTGACCAAGGCCAATATCACAGGAATCATTGATCTGATCATGGCAGACCTCAACATCAGACTGGAGGACAAGGAGCTTAAGGTTACCCTGACAGATGCGGCCAAGACCTTTATTGCAGATGAGGCTTATGAGCCTACCTTTGGTGCAAGACCGCTCAAGAGATTTATTCAAAAAAATGTGGAGACACTGGTAGCCAGGATGATTCTGGAAGATAGGGTGGCTTCTTCCGATACAGTTTGCATAGATGTGAGAGATGGAAAACTCTGTGGACTCGTATAAATACATTTTTTATTTTCTAATTGTATCTCCTATGATAATGATGTAGAATATTGCAGATGTGTGCATAGATGATCCGAAAGGATTTTTTACAACAAAAGGGGAGTGTAAAATGAGCAAAAGAGACGACGTGAAAAAAGTACTTATCATTGGCTCCGGTCCCATCATTATCGGACAGGCATGTGAGTTTGACTATTCAGGTACTCAGGCATGTAAAGCCCTTCGTCAGCTGGGCTATGAAATCGTTCTTGTTAATTCCAATCCTGCCACTATTATGACAGACCCTGGAATTGCAGATGTAACCTACATTGAGCCACTGAATGCCAAGAGACTCGAGCAGATTATTGCTAAGGAAAGACCTGATGCACTGCTTCCGAATCTGGGTGGACAGTCAGGACTTAATCTGTGCTCTGAGCTTGCAAGCTCTGGTATTCTTGATAAATATGATGTTAAGGTTATCGGCGTTCAGGTTGATGCCATCGAAAGAGGCGAGGACAGAATCGAGTTCAAGAAGACAATGAACAAGCTTGGCATCGAGATGGCAAGAAGTGAAGTTGCCTACACTGTTGATGAGGCTCTGGCTATTGCTGATAAGCTCGGATATCCCGTTGTTTTACGTCCTGCTTACACCATGGGTGGTGCCGGCGGCGGACTCGTATATAATATAGAAGAATTAAGAACTGTATGTTCAAGAGGTCTTCAGGCATCTCTGGTTGGCCAGGTGCTTGTTGAGGAATCCATCCTTGGATGGGAAGAGTTAGAGCTTGAGGTAGTTCGTGATGCCAAGGGCAACATGATTACTGTATGCTTTATCGAAAATATTGATCCTCTTGGTGTTCATACCGGTGATTCCTTCTGTTCAGCTCCTATGCTTACTATTTCTCAGGAACTTCAGAACAGACTTCAGGAACAGGCTTACAAGATTGTTAATGAAGTAGAAGTAATTGGTGGAACCAACGTTCAGTTTGCTCATGATCCTGTATCAGACAGAATCGTTGTTATTGAAATTAATCCCAGAACCAGCCGTTCTTCAGCTCTTGCAAGTAAGGCGACAGGTTTCCCTATCGCTCTTGTATCAGCTATGCTGGCAAGCGGACTTACATTAGATGAAATCCCCTGTGGTGTTCATGGAACACTTGATAAATATGTTCCCGGTGGTGACTATGTAGTTATCAAATTTGCTCGATGGGCTTTTGAAAAGTTCAAGGGCGTTGAGGACAAGCTTGGAACACAGATGCGTGCCGTTGGCGAAGTAATGAGCATCGGTAAAAATTACAAGGAAGCTTTCCAGAAGGCTATCCGTTCTTTGGAAACAGGCCGCTATGGTCTTGGTTTTGCCAAAGATTTCAATTCAATGACTAAGGATGAGCTGTTAGGACTTCTTAAGACTCCTACCTCAGAGAGACAGTTCATCATGTATGAAGCACTGAGAAAGGGTGCTACAGTAGAGGAACTTTTCCAGCTGACCAAGATCAAACATTACTTTATCGAGCAGATGAAGGAGCTGGTTGAGGAAGAAGAGCTTCTTATGGAAGTAGGCGCTGACAAGGCCCTCGAAGAGGATCCCCTTAGAATTGCCAAGCAGCATGGTTTCTCAGACAGATATCTTGCAAAAATCCTCAATGTGGATGAGGACAAAATTAGAAAGACTCGTATTGGCTACGGCATCACAGAGAGCTGGGAGCCGGTTCATGTAAGTGGAACCAAGGATAGTGCTTACTACTATTCAACCTATAATGCACCTGACAAGACTGTAGCTTCTGACAAAAAGAAGATTATGATTCTTGGCGGTGGCCCTAACAGAATCGGTCAGGGTATTGAATTTGACTACTGTTGTGTTCATGCATCTCTTGCACTGAAGGAATTAGGCTTTGAGACAATCATTGTTAACTGCAATCCAGAGACTGTATCTACCGACTACGATACCTCTGATAAGCTGTACTTTGAGCCTCTGACTCTTGAGGATGTACTGAGCATCTATGAAAAAGAGCAGCCTGTAGGTGTAATCGCTCAGTTTGGTGGACAGACTCCTCTTAACCTGGCAGCAGATCTTAAGAAAAATGGTGTCAGAATTCTTGGAACCTCACCTGAGGTTATTGACATGGCTGAGGACCGTGACCTGTTCAGAGGAATGATGGACAAGCTTGGTATTCCTATGCCAGAGGCAGGAATGGCTGTCAATGTTGAAGAAGCTCTTGAGATAGCTGAAAAAATCGGTTATCCCGTAATGGTTCGTCCAAGCTATGTATTGGGTGGACGTGGAATGGAAGTAGTAAATGAGCCTGAAAGCCTGAAGCAGTACATGGCTGCAGCAGTAGGTGTTACTCCTGACAGACCAATACTTATTGATAGATTCTTAAAACATGCTACAGAGTGCGAGGCAGATGCTATCGCTGATGGCAAGCATGCATTTGTACCTGCTGTAATGGAGCACATCGAGTTAGCAGGTGTACATTCAGGTGACTCAGCCTGCATTCTTCCTTCAAGAGGAATCCCTGAGGAACTGGTGGCTACTATCAAAGAATACACAAGAAAAATTGCTGAAGAAATGGGCGTATGCGGTCTGATGAACATGCAGTACGCTATTGAAAATGGCAAGGTATATGTACTGGAGGCAAATCCCAGAGCATCAAGGACCGTTCCTTTGGTTTCCAAGGTATGTAATGTAAACATGGTTCGTATTGCTACTGAGATTATGACAGCTGATCTGACAGGCAAGGAGTCTCCTCTTCCTACCATGAAGGAAGTTCATCCTAAGTACTATGGTGTTAAGGAAGCGGTATTCCCCTTCAATATGTTCCAGGAGGTTGACCCCTTACTTGGACCTGAGATGCGTTCAACAGGTGAGGTTCTGGGTCTGGCTACTAATGTTGGCGAAGCTTTTTACAAGGCTCAGGAAGCAACTCAGACCAAGCTTCCCAAGGAAGGCTGCGTACTGATTTCAGTTGCCCGCAAGGATAAGCCTGAGGTTGTTGAGGTGGCTCAGAAGCTGTATGACTGTGGTTTCTCAATCATGGCAACCGGTACAACCTGCGAATTGTTAAATGAAAATGGAATTCCTGCTAAGCATGTTAACAAGATGATGGAAGGAAGACCAAATCTTGCTGATGAGATTATGAATGGTAAGGTTCAGCTCATTATCAATACTCCTAATGAGACCAAGAAGGCTCAGGATGATGACAGCTATGTAAGAAAGACAGCTATCAAGGCTAAGGTTCCTTACATCACTACCATGGCAGCTGCCAAGGCTACTGCAGAAGGTATTGAGACTGTGATCAGAGAGGGAGAGATTGGAGTAATGAGTCTCCAGGAAATCCATCAGGCATAGGATATTAGATATCTTTTATGGAAATTTTTACAGACATTGTTTTAGACACTTTAATAGATTTTATTAAGCTATTGCCCTTCCTGTATCTGACCTACCTGGCTATGGAATGGTTGGAGCACAAGGCAGCAGATCTGACCAGGGATATGATGGTCAGATCTGGCAGAAAGGGCCCTCTGGTTGGGGCCGTGCTGGGTATAGTGCCCCAGTGTGGATTCTCTGCAGCGGCAGCGACACTGTTTGCTGGAAAAGTAATTACCATGGGTACACTTTTTTCAGTGTTTTTATCTACCTCAGACGAGATGATTCCTGTCATGCTGTCACAGAGTGCACCGGTGTCTGTAATGGCAAAAGTGATAGTGTGCAAGATTTTGGCGGCACTTATTTTTGGCCTGATAATTGATGCTTTCATTGTTCCTGTAAAAAAGTCAATGAGACTGATGGACATCAATGGTTTTTGTAAGCAGGAGGCCTGTGAGTGCGAAACAAAAATTGCCATGCCGGCTCTGAAGCACACGATACATACAGGTGCTTTTATCCTGATGGTTTCTTTTGTCATCAATCTGATATTTGGAATACTGGGCGAGGAGGTTCTGGTGGAAATATTCCAGAATCGTCCCCTGCTTGGAAATATGACTGCTGCACTAATTGGACTGATTCCAAACTGTGCACCCTCCGTGGTACTGACACAGCTGTACATGAGCGGGCTATTGGATTTGGGATGCCTGGTGAGCGGGCTTCTGACTGGTGCAGGTATAGGGTTGTTGGTCCTGTTCAAAACCAACAAGCACTTCAAACAGAATCTGTGCATGGCGGCTGGCCTGTGGTTTTGCGGAGTGTTGGGGGGATTACTGGTTAATCTGGTTACAAATCTTATTCTCTAATTTCGGGGACTATATTAGAGATCATACAATCAATACGAGAGAAGGAAATCATGAATAAAAAAGTAGTACGTATTTTGGGGGTTATGTGTGCTACAACTTTTGCACTGGGAATGTGCATGAGTGTGCTGGCAGCACCAAAGACTATGGTGGATGGACAGAAGTTTGATCCACAATTTTATGCAAAACAATACCCGGCGGTAAATGATTTGGCCAAAGGGGATGAGGCACTTCTATATGCCCATTATGTCAATATCGGTAAGCTGTTGAATTATCTGCCTTATGAGAATGCGCCTGTTGGTGGCGCCGCAGCTACTCAGACCGCAACTACAGCTGGCCAGGCAGCAAATTCTGCCCAGGCAGCGACTGCTCTTACTTCGTCAGGCATCTCTTCTGATGGAAAATATTCCTATCGCAATAATATTTTTAACGAAGCCATGAAAAATGAAAATTCAAAAAGCACTCAGCGCTTTATGAAGGTTTCAGCTATTGATACTTATGGATATGAAAATGGAACATTTCAAAGTGACCGTCAGTGGCTGATGCATATTACCAGTCCTCAAATGAAGGCAGGTAAGCATTACTCAACTGCAACTGATAAGCATGGCTGGGATAGCCCCATTCCGGCTACACAGGTTGATTTCTATGAGACCTTTGGAATGGATATGAAGGATGCCAAAAATAATTGGGACGCTTCCATGAGAATGATGGCAGCTCAGGGCTTTGATGCCAATCTTGACAACTGGGTAGAGGAATCGGCCAATGCAATCAACGAGAATACCATTCGTCATGAATTCTGTTACAAAGGCCAGTGCCCTGCACTGCAGAATCTGATTGCAACCATTGATTATGATGAAATCACAAGAACAGAGCTGAGATTTACCATTGATCAGCATGCTGAAGGTGGCGTAACCAAGTATTATAACTTTAGTTTCCTGGATGTGTATGTATATTACACAAAGAATGGCAAGCAGGCTTCTAAGTATATTAGTTATACACCTTAATAACATGGGGGGATATTATTAAACAGTACCCTGAATAGCGGACTGTTTTAATACGAGAGAAGGAAATCATGAATAAAAAAGTAGTACATGTATTAGGGGTTGCGTGTGCTGTGACTTTCGCACTTGGGATGTGCATGAGTGTGTTGGCAGCACCAAAGACTATGGTGGATGGACAGAAGTTTGATCCACAATTTTATGCAAAACAATACCCGGCGGTGAATGATCTGGCCAAAGGGGATGAGGCACTTTTATATGCCCATTATGTCAATATCGGTAAGTTGTTGAATTATCTGCCCTATGAGAATGCGCCTGTTGGTGGCGCCGCAGCTACTCAGACCGCGACTGCAGCTGGCCAGGCGGCAAATTCTGCCCAGGCAGCAAGCAGCACAGCTCAGGCAGCAAGCAGCACAGCCCAGGCAGCGACTGCTCTTAACTCGTCAGGCATCTCTGCTGACGGAAAATATTCCTATAGAAATAATATTTTTAACGAAGCCATGAAACATGAAAATGCGGAAAGCTATCAGTGTTTTACTAAGTATTCATCTATTGTTAATTTGAACACTTCCAGTGCAGATTTCCAAATTGAGCGACATAACGAAGTGCAGATTGTCAGCCCAAAGATGCAACCAGGTAAGCATTACGCAACAGCAACCGAAAAACATGGCAAACAAAGCACTATTCCGTCTACACAGGTTGATTTCTATGAAGCCTTTGGAATGGATATGAAGGATGCTAAAAATAATTGGGATGCTTCCATGAGAATGATGGCAGGCCAGGGCTTTGATCCCAATCTTGATAACTGGGTAGAAGAAAAAACTGTTGTACTCAACGAGCGAACCATTCGTCATATCTTCTATTATAAAGGACAGTGTCTGGCACTGCAGAATCTGATTGCATCCACTGATTATGATGAACTTGAACAGTCAGAGGTGAGAGTTACAATCGATCAGGATATTGTAAATGGTGTAACACAGTATTATAACTTCAGTTTTCTTGATATAGGTATATTCTTCAAAAAGAATGGAACTGTGTATAGTACGGATATTACTTACACACCTTAATAAAAAAGTAAAAACAAATGCATAAAAGCAGAAAAATGAGTTAGAAAAATAAAATGTAGAAAATATTGAAAAAGGACTTGCTTTTGGCAGGTCTTTTTTGTTATTATTGGATTGTCGGAAACGTTACCGAAAACGATTCCGACAATTCGAAGACGCAACTATTATTTTCTACCACAAAGTGTGTGACATTGTGGCAAATGTCATAATACTCATCACATATCGCACGGCGTTGTGGTCAAGAAATAGCAACAAAATAAAAAAGAGAGAGGGAAATAAAATGAGAAACTGTGGTGTATTACTTCCTATAACAAGTATTCCGTCCAAGTATGGTATTGGTGGATTTTCTAAGGAAGCCTATGAATTTGTGGATTTTTTGGACAATGCCGGACAGAAGCTTTGGCAGATTCTGCCATTAGGACCTACCAGCTATGGTGATTCACCATATCAGTCCTTTTCATGTTTTGCAGGAAATCCTTATTTTATAGATCTTGAAAAGCTGGTAGAGGAAGGACTCATCACCGCGGCAGACTGCGAGGCATCTGATTACGGTGACAATCCAATGTACGTGGATTATGCCAGAATATACAAGGGAAGATTCAAGCTGTTAAGAAAGGCCTTTGGGGCATGGAAGGGTGCAGACAGTGATGAATTCAAGGCCTATGTAGTTGCTAACGAAGAGTGGTTGCCCGATTATGCCCTGTTCATGGCATTAAAAAATGCTAACAAGGATAAGTGCTGGAGAGAATGGAGCGAGGATCTGCGTTTAAGAAAGGCAAGTGCGCTGGAGAATGCCAGACAGACCTATGCCAAGGACATTCTTTTTTACGAATTCCTTCAGTATAAATTTACTGTACAGTGGATGGAGTTGAAGGCTTACGCTAACAAGAAGGGAATCCAGATAGTGGGAGATATTCCTATCTATGCAGCCTATGATTCATCTGACGTATGGGCTAATCCTGAACTTTTCCAGCTGGATGAAAACAGAGACCCTGTTTCAGTGGCAGGTTGTCCTCCCGATGCTTTTTCAGCAGACGGACAGCTCTGGGGCAATCCTTTGTACACCTGGGAATATCACAAACAGACCGAATTCGCATGGTGGCTCAAACGTTTTGCCAAGGTTTTTGATCTGTATGATATCGTAAGAATTGACCACTTCAGAGGTTTTGACGAGTACTTCTCAATCAAATTTGGCGAGCCTACAGCAGCAGGCGGCCACTGGGTTAAGGGACCCGGCTACGATCTCTTTGAAGTAATGAAGAAAAAAATGGGCAAGAAGCAGGTTATAGCAGAAGACTTAGGATATCTGACACCTTCTGTAATCAAGCTTGTTAAGAAGACAGGCTTCCCTGGAATGAAGGTCCTGTTATTTGCTTTTGACGAGAGAGAACCCTCCAACTACCTGCCTCACAATTATGGAACCAACTCTATAGTATATACAGGCACTCATGACAATGACACAATTGAGGGCTGGATTAAATCAGCGGCCAAGGCTGATGTCAGATTTGCCCGCAAATATCTCGGGGTAAAATCTAACAAGGATTTGAGAATGGCTATTATTAGATCAGGTCTCATGAGTGTAGCAGATACATTCATCGCACCTCTCCAGGATTACCTGGGATTAGACAATGCTGCAAGAATCAATCATCCCTCCACAATTGGCGACAACTGGAAGTGGAGACTGGTTCCCGGCCAGCTCACTGAGGAGAAGGCTGACGAAATGAAGGCCCTGATGAGAATGTACGCAAGATAAGCGGGAAAATTAATGACCAAGGAAACAATCACAATCAAGGATATTGCCAGAATGTGCGGATGCGGTGTGAGCACTGTATCCCGCGCCCTTAATAATCACACGGACATTAATCCTGACACCAAGGAAGCAATCCTTAAATGCATTAAGGAAACTGGTTTTGTGCCCAACAGTATGGCCAGAGGCCTGAAACGTACAGAGACCAAGGCTATAGCAGTACTGATCAAAGGTATCACCAATCCCTTTTTTACAGGTATGATCAAGGTCATCGAAGCTGAGGTTGAGAGACGGGACTATGAGATGATACTGCATTCCATCGAGTCAGGAAGTGACGGAGTGGAAGTGGCAGCGGAGCTGGTCAGGGAGAAAAAGGTCCAGGGTATCATTTTCCTGGGAGGCAGGTTTGAAGACTCGGGTGATGACCTGAAAAAGCTCCAGGTTCCCTACATCTTCAGTACAGTAGGAACAAAGCCTGAAAATCTTGATAAAAGTATGTACTCTTCAGTGGCAGTTGATGACGTGGCTGAAAGCTACAAAATTATCACCTATCTGTTGGAGCAGGGCCATGAAAAAATAGCCATTCTTACAGATACCTCCATGCGAAAGTCAAGCGTAGGTAATCTGCGAGTGGAGGGCTATAAAAAAGCTTTTTTTGATAAGGGAAAAGAAGTTGACGAGAGCCTGATTTTCTATATAAGTGATTATGTGGAAACTGATGAGTTCTTTTCGTTGAAAAACGCATATACCGTTATCAAGGAAAAACTGATGGATGAAAGATTTGCGCAGGATAGATTCACAGCGCTCTTCTGTATATCAGATCTTCTGGCAATAGGTGCCATGAAGGCAATCCGAGAGGCGGGACTTAGTATCCCGGGAGATATGTCCGTTATAGGATTCGACGGCCTGGAAATGATGGATTATGTCAGTCCCACTGTAACAACACTTGTTCAGCCAACTGCACTAATGGCCAAGGCTACA
The DNA here is from genome assembly GCA_002315945.1 of Lachnospiraceae bacterium UBA1729. Lineage (GTDB taxonomy): Bacteria > Bacillota > Clostridia > Lachnospirales > Lachnospiraceae > UBA1729. Next base: position 67,636 of record DCIJ01000103.1, read on the forward strand.
GTCGAGTTGCTGTTTGACGTGATGACAGGGCAGGGTGGCAATGAACACCTGGTGTTCCCTGGGGAGCTAATGATAAAAGAATCCACAGTGCACTGTGGGGACGGTTC
>DCIJ01000102.1:0-3172 GCA_002315945.1 Lachnospiraceae bacterium UBA1729
TGTATATTGATGCAGAGAAAAGAAAGGCTGAACTGGAGACTGCTAATGAAATGAGTGGTCTTATGTTCAAATTAGAAAATGATCCGCGAATTACAAAGGTGGGCAGATTCATTAGAAAGACAAGTCTGGATGAGTTTCCTCAGTTTTGGAATGTACTGATGGGAGATATGAGTCTGGTAGGAACCAGACCGCCAACAGAGGATGAATTTGACCAGTACACACCTTATTATCGAAGAAGACTGTGTATGACACCTGGACTTACAGGCATGTGGCAGGTTAGCGGAAGAAGTGAGATAAAGGATTTTGACCAGGTTGTCAAAATGGATCTTCACTATATTGATCACTGGTCACTGAGCCTGGATTTAAAAATATTATTTCAAACAGTGTTTGTTGTTCTGTTTGGAAAAGGAGCAAAATAATGTCTAAAGGAAAGATATTAATTGTTGTTGAGAATCTTCCTGTACCCTTTGATACAAGAGTGTGGCAGGAAGCAACTACTTTGGTTAAAAATGGATATACTGTTTCTGTTATTTGTCCTAAAGGAAAAGGCTTCGAGAAGGAAGAAGAAGTCCTGGAGGGAGTAAATATCTTTCGCCATGACCTGCCTACAGAGGCTGATGGACCCATAGGATATGTGAAGGAATATGGAAGCGCATTATATCACGAAATCCGACTTGCTAAGAAGATATATAAAACCATTGGTTTCGACATAATCCATGGATGTAATCCACCAGATGATATCTACATGGTTGCTAAATGCTTTAAAAAATATGGTGTTGATTATGTGTTTGATCATCATGATATTTGTCCCGAGCTATTTGAAGCAAAATTTGGGAAAAAGACAGGTATGCTGTATAAGAGCCAGCTTTGGCTGGAGCGACAGACATATAAGAATTGCAGGTTTGCCTTTGTAACTAATGAATCCTATAAAAAAATAGCAATCGAACGTGGCAAAATGGATCCGGATAAAGTGTATGTGCTTCGTAGCGGACCAAAGCTTGAAAGATTGAAGATTCAGCCTCCAAAGGACCAGCTGAAAAATGGTAAAACCTATATGGTTGGTTATCTGGGAGTAATTGGAAAGCAGGAAGGAATACAATATCTGCTGGAGGCTGCAAAATATATCAGAGAGACCTTAAAAAGAGAGGATATCTGCTATGCCATTGTAGGTGGTGGAACATCTCTGGAAGAACTTAAGGAAGAATCGGTAAAGCTTGGTGTCAGCGATATCGTGACCTTCACCGGGAGAGTTCCTGATGATGTTATGCTTGACTATCTCAATACAGCTGATGTATGTGTGAATCCAGATGAATACAATCCTATGAATGACAAATCAACCATGAACAAGGTGTTAGAGTATATGGCTTTAGGTAAGCCAATTGTTCAGTTTGATTTGACAGAGGGTAAGTATTCTGCCCAAGAAGCATCCTTGTATGCGGACCCTAATAACAGTAAGGATATGGCAGAAAAGATTGTTGAGTTAATTGATAATCCTGAAAAGAGAAAAGCCATGGGTGAATTTGGAAGAAACAGGGTTGTGAATGAATTGTCATGGGAGCATACTTCCAAGGCATTACTCAAAGGGTATGAGGACTATTTCAGCAGTAGAACTAAATACTAGGAAGGAAAAGAATGAATATTTCTATATTTGGACTGGGCTATGTGGGCTGCGTTGGAGCAGGATGCTGTAGCAAACTTGGTCATAATGTCATTGGTGTGGATGTATCACAGCACAAGGTTGACTTAATAAACGAAGGAAGACCAACAATTATCGAGAAGGATATTGATGAGCTTATTTCCCAGGCAGTAATGGATAAAAAACTCCGTGCTACCTGTGATGTAAAGGATGCAGTTCTTAATTCTGAGATTTCTTTTATTGCGGTTGGAACTCCCAGCAGTAAGGAAGGACATCTGAACCTGGAATATATCTATAAGGTTGCAGGACAGATAGGTGAAGCTATTGCCCAAAAGGAGGACTTCCATATTGTGGCTATTCGCTCTACGGTTCTTCCAGGAACTAATGAAAAAGTAGGAAAGATTATTGAAGAAGCCTCTGGGAAATGCAGAGATAAGGCCTTTAGTGTGGTTTCTAACCCAGAATTTTTAAGAGAAGGTACAGCTGTTGAGGATTATCTGAATCCACCACTTACGCTGGTAGGAAGTGATAATGATATTGCCAGAGAGAAAATGCATAAGCTGTACGAGGCTCTCCCAGGGGAGTTTATTGCTACAGATATTCGTGTGGCAGAAATGATGAAGTATGTAAACAATACATATCATGCTCTAAAAATTGTCTTTGGTAATGAAGTGGGCAACATCTGCAAAGCATTAGATATCGATAGTCATAAGGTTATGGAGATTTTCTGCAAAGATAAGCAGCTGAATATTTCTCCATATTACTTCAAGCCTGGATTTGCATATGGTGGATCATGCCTGCCAAAGGATTCCAAGGCATTGAGAACTCTTGCCAGAGACTGTTATGTGGACGTACCTGTAATTAACAGCATAGAAGAAAGTAACGAGATTCAGAAAAAGAATGCAGTTAATATAATTATGGATAAGGGCCGAAGAAAGGTCGGTATTCTGGGACTTTCATTTAAGGCAGGAACAGATGATTTAAGATGTTCACCAATAGTAGATGTAGTTGAATCCTTATTAGGAAAGGGATTTGATATTAAGATTTATGACAAAAATGTCAAATTATCTGAAATAACTGGAACAAACAAGGATTTTATAATGGCAAAGATCCCTCATCTGTCCCATTTTGTATATGATGATCTGGAATATGTAATAAATGAGTCAGACGTTTTGGTGGTAACAAATAAAGAACCAGAATTTGAGGATATACTTAATAAATTCCCTGGAAAAATAATTGTTGACCTGGTGAGAGCATGGAAAGAAGTTGATTATGAAGGCAATTACGAAGGCCTTTCCTGGGGAAACATTAATGCAAATATTGCTCAGCAGACAATGATTGATGCGGACATGAAGCGCACCGAATTTTAGGACAAATGAGTAAATTAACCTGGTACAAGAACAGATTAAAAGCCATGAGCAGAGAAGAAGTTCTGTGGAGGCTTGATCAAAAGAAAATACAGAGAGTTGAGAAGAAAAACTTCGATGGTGCAAACATTCCTGTAACTAAGGAGTGCTTTTATGGTGAGATGAGAAG
>DCIJ01000102.1:3244-4029 GCA_002315945.1 Lachnospiraceae bacterium UBA1729
ACTGATGTAAAGGAATTACTTGTAGCAGATTATAATTTAGTTACGCTGGGCGGATTGAATTATAAAGAGAATAAGACCTCCTGGAAGGCAGGAATTCAGACAGAAAATGAATGGCCGGATACCTTTTCTTATAAGTTGGATTACAAGGGAAAGGATGAAATTGGTGATGCCCGTTCAAATTGGGAATTGAACAGGCACTATCAGTTTGCAGCCCTGGCCTGCAGGTTTCTGGGAACAGGAAAGAAAAAATATATTACAGAGCTTGGAGAACTGTTCCATGATTGGAATGAGAAGAATCCGTTCCTTACTGGTATTGCATGGGTTAGTGTAATGGAAGTTGCCATTAGAGCAATCAACTGGATGGTTACTCTGGGCTTCCTTGAAAAGTGTAAAGAAAAAAGTAAATTTAAAAAAGAGATTCTGTTACTGGAAGAAGAGCTGTCCATAGGAATTGTAAATATGATCTGCTATTGTCAGGGTCATTATTCCAGATTTTCTTCGGCCAATAATCATACTCTTGTTGAGGCGGCTGCAATTGGCATTGCCGGTACTTTTTACGATGAAGAAAACTGGAAAAGACAGGCAAGAGCTATTATTTCTGAAGAGTTAGAAAAACAGATTTATTCAGATGGTGTTGGCAAGGAGTGCAGCCTTCATTATCAGGCCTTTGGCATGGAAGCAATTGGGCTATTATGCTATGTGATGGATTACAACAAAGAAAAAATCCCGCAGGCCTGGAAACAAAACTTAAACAGGCAGCTTAAGTTTTTGACAATGTGCTGTGG
>DCIJ01000101.1:0-3247 GCA_002315945.1 Lachnospiraceae bacterium UBA1729
ATCCCTGGTTTTCATTAGGATGTTGATAGTTCTCTAAGCCATTCGGCAAGGTCTATGATGTGGATGCCTTGATAGTCGTAGCGTGGGTGGCGCGTGCGGGCAATGATATACTTCGGATAGGCATCCTTGATCTGTAGGAGGGGGCTATACTCGCGTTCAAAGGTGGAACTGACAGAGATGTCGTCGCTCACCTGGATGTACATTCGCTCAGAACCTTTCATTGCTACGAAATCAATTTCTTTCTGATACAGTTTTCCTACATAGATGTCATACCCTCTGCGTAGCAGTTCCATGGCGACGATGTTCTCGTAGATTCTTCCGTAGTCCATGTTACGGGTTCCGAGAATGGCATAACGTATTCCGCTGTCGACGAGATAGAATTTGCTCAATGACTGCAGGTATTTCTTACCACGTATGTCATAACGGTCAACTTTATAGAGTACGAATGCCTTGCAGAGATAATCAAGATATTTTGAGATGGTATGGTTGTTTGTCGGTATTCCGTTGCTGATGAGTGCATTCGATATGGCGTTTGGTGAGGAGATGTTGCTGACATTGTCCATCATATACTCTACGAGTCGTGGTAGAACCTCTGAATCGGCAAGTTGGTATCTCTCAACAAGATCGCGTTGCAGAATTGTGGTATACACATCCTTAATGTAGCGGTGCTTCAGGTTCTGGGCGTCATAGAGATAACTGCCGCTCATGCCTCCCTCTACGACATATTGGTCGAATTGTGACTGGAGTTCGTTTTCACCGAAGTAGCAACGGTATTCATTGAAACTGAATGGGAACACTGGCAGTTCGATATATCGTCCAGTGAAGAGTGTAGCCAAGTCGGACGACAACATGAAGGCATTGCTTCCTGTAAGATAGATGTCGTAGTTTTCGGATGCATGCAGACTGTTGATGCATAGTTCGAAGTGAGGACACATCTGTACCTCGTCAATACATACATAGTTGTTGACACCTTCCTTGCGATGGCCGACAATGAAGTTGTTGAGGGCATGATACTCTTTCAGCGACTCATTGTCAAGCAATCGGAAATCGATGAATATGACATTTCCTTCGGGGTCAATCTGATGTATGTAGTTGATGAAGGATGCCAAGAGTTTTGACTTTCCACTTCGCCTCATTCCGGTTATTATCTTCAGGTCGGGAGTGCCTCTCATCGCCTTGAGTCTGTCAAGGAGAATATGTCGTTCAATCAGTTTCATTTCTAAAAGTGTAAAAAAATTAAAGTTTTGGAACTGGTGGCAAAATTACGATAAAAGAATGAGAATTCCAAATAATTGGGGGAGAATTTTATATCTCAACGCGAAGGGCGCAAAGGGGCTAAGGGCGCAAGGATTAGATAAAAACCATGCTGCTAAGACTGGCGTCTTTTAACTGCTTGTCTTATGTCTGAAAACATAAGCGAGCTTTGTTCTTCATCCCTAAGCCCTTCAGTTGTGCCGTCGGCACTTGCAGCATGAGAACTTTCGTGCAAACGAATGGAGAACAAACTCGTTTGAATTCTCCTGAGTGCAGCCGAAAGTCAAGACAACACAGTTGGATTAAAACCGCTACGCGAAAAAATCTTCGCTTTGCTCAGAGAAAAATATTTCATTTTCTGGATTTTAAGTAGGATTTTATGTGGATTTTGAGCGGAGCGACCACAAAAAAATGAAGACAAATAGATTTTATAAAGGATTTTATTCGGATATTATTATTTTCAACGTGAGGGGATTTATTCCCACAGATCTCACAGACTAAACAGATTAATTTAGACAAATACTGTAAATACCCCCGTCAAGAATTTAGAGAGAAACAAATACCAGAAATACCTCGCTTTGTGGTGATTAAGCCTTAGGCTTTATGACTCCAGCAATTCTTTCGTCTATCAGAGCGAGCTCTGCTACTCCTAAAGAAATACTGTAGTCGTTTCCAAGGAAACTGATCACCACAGCAGTAAAATACAGTCGTATCTTTTTTCACGCTCACGCTTAAAGATACTTAAATACAAAGAATTGCCTTGCAGTAAAGAACACGTTGCGTCAGCTTTGTATTTAAAGGAGCATAGCGACTGGATGTATTTTGCTCTGAGAAATCATAGATTCGCAGAATCGCTATAAGACAGAAGACAAAGCATAAAGCTCGTTTTAATGATTTGGCTTATGACTTAGAGCATATCTCCGAGGGAGATTGATTTTGAAAGAGGGTATTTCCTGTATTTGTTTATAATTTATCCTTTGTGTTGTTGGAGTGACACAAAAATTGCAATGAATGACACAATTTTCACATTTCCTATATTTCGGACCAGGAAATTAAGTCTAATTAAGCAAATTTTGTAAAGGTAAGGAAGAAAAAGTACAATCATACTGCGGAGATGGTGCTTTTCACAACGGAAAACACAAAAAAAGCGGTATTTTTCAACTTTTCCTGCAAATTTTTTCGAGATTTTTTTTGTTTTTGCCCAAATTTTTGCCTCAAAAACGGAAAAAACGCATACTGAAAGTTGTAAAATGAACAAGAAAATCATAGACTTTTTTTGGCTTTTCCCTATATTTTTTGAAGTAAAATGTTACAAGTTATTTCCGGAAAAATGTTACAAACACACCATAACTAATTAATTATCAGTCGATTACAATATTTGTAACATTGTAACACACGCGAAAATTTATTTGGAAATATTTGGAGAATGTATTAACTTTGCATCAGCAATTCGAAATTAATTGCTTCTGCGAGCTTTGGCTGCACTCGGAAAAATCAGAGTAAACTCTATTCTTCTCTCGTTTGCACAAACCTTGCATCTGGTGACAACCAAGCGTTCTTTAAAAATTCGACTCACTACTACATTTTAATAAATACGAGGTTACTGGATCCTTGTTGAGATAATAAGACAGTTTCCTTCCCACAAAAAATTAATGTTTTGATTAAAAATAAGCAATTCAATACGTCTGTGACAGATAGCTATTGAACCTCGGATTAATAAATATATCACTACTACTACATTTGACAGAAATTAAAACAGTTCAGATTCCGAGGAGAAAAGAATTTTATACTCGCTATTAGTGTACTAAATGAGGTGGCCTTTTCCCTGCCACCTCTTTTTTTATGCCCGCTCCCAATCCCCTTACATGAAAAAGACAAATACTGGAAATACCCTCTGCTTGAATATGCTTTCTATGAAAGCTATGCCCTAAGTCTAATGCTAAATCTTAAAAGCGAGCTTTTATCTTTATCCTTAGCCTTATTGCAAATCCTT
>DCIJ01000101.1:3305-5474 GCA_002315945.1 Lachnospiraceae bacterium UBA1729
TTCAATCAGAGTAAAATACCTCCGTTCGCTTTGCTCACTTAAATACAATTTTGTTCAGTGTAATAAAACTCTTGATGCGTGTAGCCCTATATTTGTTATTTAGCTCAAATGCAATGCTAACGCACAGAAGGAGAAATTAGAATAGCTCAGGCAATAGATTACCACATGAACATGACTTGTTTCTCGGGATCGTAATAGTAACGCTCGCACTGGTCTTTGATTGGTGCGAAGTTATACAGGAAACCAATACGTACATTGGTCAGACGCATATAGTTCCATAGCTGCTGGCGTTGTTCTGCTCCAAGTCTCTCTATGGCCTTGCATTCCACATAGACTTTCTTGTTGATGAAGAAGTCAACCCAATGCTCATGCTGAATCTTTTTCCCATGAAAATCTACGGAAAAATGATACTCAGGCTGCTTGTTATCGCCTGTGAATCCGTGTTCTTCGAGGCAGATGTCAAGAGCCTCCTGGTACATATACTCATTCAGATAAGGCCCCATGTCACGATGAACCTCTTGGCAAGCTCCTTGAATAGGATAACAGTAGTTGATCAACTTCTGGCGTAACTCAGGATCATGATCTTGCAGTTTTTCTATGTGCTTGACAATCTTGTTGAATGCGTATTCCATAATTCTCTTGATTTTTCAGCAAAAGTAGCAAAACTGATAGTAATAAGCAACTCTTTCTGGTGTAACGATAGCAAAATTATGCTTTTTTAGTAATCACCGATGCGTTAGATGGTATTTCTTTCTCCGCTGACGCTATGAAAGCGGCAGAGCCGAGCAGAGCTATAGCGGATGTATTTTTCCTGCAAGGTCAAAAGACGCAGTCTTGACATGAAGGCAGAGAAAGGAACTGAGAGCTCGTTCTCAAGGACTTTAATTGGCTTCAGGGCAAATGGACCTAACAGGGCCAAAGACCTTGACAGGGGTATTGACTGTATTTGTTTATAAAATAGTTTTTGATTGTTTTCCGTGTTTTTTTCTTAATATCGAGTTTCGGATGCACATTTTTTCAAAGTTCGTGCAAATATTTTCCAATATTTTTTTTGCATACAACCGAATATTTATCCTTAATACCGAAAAATCGCATAATGACCGTTGCAAAATGACCAAAAAAAACTGTCAAAATCTACTCCTATTTTAGCTTTTCCCTATATTTTTTGATGCAATGTGTTACAAGTTGTATATCTATAAATGTAACAAAACATACCTAAACCCACTGATTATCAATGAATTACAATAATTGTAACATTGTAACACATACGAAAATTTATTTGGAAATGTTTGGAAGATGTATTATCTTTGCATCAGGAAATTTAAAAAGCCCACTGGCAAAACGCCAACTTAGGCTATTTCCTGATGCGAGGATTGACAAGTCCGCTCGACACAAGGTGGCGCTTTCAGAAGAAAGAACGTTGCAATGCGATTCAAATAATTGCGAGCTCAGACATAAAAACCTTGCAATGTTAAACAACCAGGGCTGAAACCCAAGCGTTCTTTTAAAATTCAAAATGCGACTCACTACTACATAACCTATACATAAGAGGGTTCGAATATCTTGTTGTGAAACAGGATGGTAACCCTCTACAATAAATTAATGTTTTGATTAATATTAAAAAAAAGAATTAGTGCGTCTGTGATAGGCGCATTATACCTCGGGTTAATTTTGTATAACAGAACTACTACATTTAACACCCACATAAAACAGTTTAATAGATCCCGAGGAGACAAGAATTTCAAACTCACAACTAGTGTTGGAGGTGGCTCTTTTCCCGGCCACCTCCTTTTTTTTAGACCCCCCAACCCCCGCTGCTTAGGGGGGCTTTTTGAGCTACACGCGCGAAAGGATTGAGAAAAAAGACAAATACAGTAAATACCCGCGTCAAGAATTATAAGAGACAAATACAGTAAATACCCCGCTTTGTGGTGATTAAGCCATAGGCTTTATGACTCCAGCAATTCTTTCGTCTATCAGAGCGAGCTCTGCTACTCCAAAAGAAAAACTGTAGTCGTTTCTAAGGAAACTGATCACCACAGCGGTAAAATACAGTCGTATCTTTTTTCACGCTCACGCTTAAAGATACTTAAATACAAAGATTAGTCTTGCAGTATAGAACCACGATGCGCCAGCTTTGTATTCAAGCGAAGCGAAGGTATTTTGCCG
>DCIJ01000101.1:5617-7660 GCA_002315945.1 Lachnospiraceae bacterium UBA1729
CGGGGTATTTCCTGTATTTGTTTCTCCACTTCGTTATGTAATCGCGCTCGGTTTACCGCTTTACCTTTAGTGTAAAGAACCAACGGGCCGCTTGCCAGAGCAAGAAATCTATCTTAAATCGTGCTTAAGATCTATTTTTATTGTTTCAAATTTGGCTTATCGCCGACTGAAAATCCTTTAATAAAATATAATAGGAGAGTATTTAGGGGGCGCTACGCTAAAATCCCTACAAGAATCTAAAAATAGAATCCTTACGAAAATGCGCTCGAATACCTCGCTCTTAGTGGGTATTTTATGGGGATCGTCGGCAAGCCTCCTCGTAATCGAACCAACGGGCCGCTTTCATAGCGAAGCGGAGAAAGAAATCCAAATGAAGATCCTGATGAAAATAATGAACTAAAATATATTTTTATCTACTCCTCGCGCGCTTAGCCTCTTAGCGTTCTTTTGCGTTGAATGAAAAATATTTTTGGGGTGGGGTGAAAAAAGTTGTGGAATTGTTTGGTGGTTTGGAAAAATTGCACTAATTTTGCAAACACTACTACAGTTATACATAAATTTATACTCTATCTGGAAGGCATATCGTGGTAGCGGTGCAGTATATGCACGGCTTTTTGCGTTTGTTGGAAGGTACTACATTTAACGGTCTATTTTGAGAACATTTGCGATTTTAGTATTATTGGCGTTGGTAATGCCAGTATGTCAAGCAGAAAGTCTACTCGATGGTAAGAGGTGGACTAAAACTTCTATGTCCGTCAATAAACCCGAGGACGGCTTCTCAGAAGGTAGCATGCAAGGTGCTGCAATACTTAATGGAGTAATCTACCAGTTCCGAGGTTCAGGAACAGCAAACGAAAACATTCCTACGTACGACACATATAATATAGGTACGGGCGCGTGGACCAAAGGCGGTTCGCTATCGGCCTTGGCTGGAAGTCATATGGGTAGTGCTTGTTTTGGACCAAAGGTGTTCACAACAAGTGACGGTTACACCCACGACTGCACAATACCATTCCTTTATATCACCAACGGTTGCGATATTCAGATTTATGACATCGAGCATAATGTGCTCGTTGCTACATGGAGTTTGCCTAAACTGGACGATGACGCCATTGCAGCATACGATTTTGCAAACGGAAAGCTCTGGAGCATAGGATATGTGGTGAAGAGCAGAAAGGCACCATACCTCATCAGAGAGTTGGGCGGTATTGATTTTACTGTTCTTCCAACAACCCGTACTGTAGCAGAAAGCGAGTTCACATCTCAGACCCCACTTGGTGGACCAGATGCTAATGGTGTTCAGCACGACTTAGTGAACGGAACACTTCAGGACTGTCAGTATGTTGGTGGAAAGATATATATTGCTACCGGTGGCGGTAGTAGTGCCCACAGAACAGAATTCTGTCGTGTGCATGTGTATGACCCATCAAGTAAGGCAATTACAGAAACCAGGATGTGTACAGGATTGGAAGAGACAGAAGGTTTTGTGTATGATGCTTCTGGTGATGCGTTTTATTTGACTACACTCAATAGTGCTATCTGGAAACTCTCTGCCGGCACAGGTTATGACACAATGAACTTTGAACCTGCCACCCTTGTGAACGGCTATTACGAGATAAACACAGCAAGTAAACTTCTTTGGTTCAAGCAGCAGGTATATGGTGGAAAGACAGATATCAAGGGAAAGTTGACCTCTGATATCGACATGACAGGCGTTACTGATCCATACAGTTTCTATGTGTATGATTACAACATAGCATTGTGTGGAAAAGAAGGCGTTTATCCTTCGTTCTTCGCCTTTGGTGGCGAGTTTGACGGCAATAGTCACACTATCAGCAACTACGCCATTACCAAGACACCTTATTATTATGACGGTTTGTTCCCTTATTGCATTGGAGCAAATATACATGATTTGACAGTAAGGGGAAGCATCGCGTTGACTAAATGTGATGCTATGGTACTGAAGGAAGGAACCACAAATTCATACGAAGCAAAGAGCGGTCAGCCTGTTGCTAACGTAGGACTCGTCGGCTATATGGATGG
>DCIJ01000087.1 GCA_002315945.1 Lachnospiraceae bacterium UBA1729
CTTGCCATATCGGATAATGTATGTGAGATGCCCTAAGACAAAAAAATTATGAAAACGCTTAACACACTTGAGAGTCTCCTCCAGATACTGTCTGTAGACCTCTTCATCACTTCTGTTTTCATAGTAGCTTGCATAGGATGGATCTCCATCATTAAGCACATGCATTGATGCAATGACAAAGTCAAAGTCATGACTCTTGGCATACACTGCAATGTCTCTCATGTATTCCATCTGAAGCCCTATTTCTATTCCAAACATAAGACCTATCTGGTCCTTGTATTTTTCCTTATTTTTAATCAAATCATACAGATACGCATCTGTGTTCACGAAAAATGATCCAGCAGGAAGATCTTCTGTCTCAGGAAATCCTATGTCCATGTGCTCTGTGATACACATTTCCTTCATTCCCAATTCAATCCCAGCCTTGACTAGATTTTCCATTGCTTCTTCACTATCAGTTGAAAAAGAAGAATGCATGTGAAAGTCAGAAATATAACTCATTCTCAATCTCCCTATGTAAAAAAACAACCCGGTTGACGGGACCGGGCTGTTAAAAAAACAAAATAATTTATTTAGAACGATTACTTACCAAGCTTGTTAACAGCCTTATTCAGTCTGGAAACCTTTCTTGAAGCGTTGTTCTTATGATATACACCCTTACTGGTTGCCTGATCAATAGTGCTTGTAGCAGCAACTAATGCAGCCTTAGCAGCTTCAACATCGTTAGCATCAATAGCAGCATATACTTTCTTAATAGCTGTTTTAACCTCTGAACGGATTGCTTTATTACGATCAGCCTTAGTACGGTTTACAAGAATTCTCTTCTTTGCAGATTTAATATTAGCCAAGGATTACACCTCCTATCACATATATTTGCTTCATATCCAGGGGATGGCTATCCCCTTCAAGCAGCTCTCCTTGTCCGTAAAACTCAGACACGGACGAGTTTCACAGAACATCGCTTGATATTCTATGTCAAAACACCGTCCGTGTCAATAGATTTTGTTAAGATTTATATCTTAAACTGATTAATTATTCCATGAAGTTTTTCCAGAGAAGCTCTGCATTCCTTAACTGCTTCATAGCCTTCCACAGTCTTGCTTACTGCCTCGCCAGATTTGTCAGCAATAACGCTTACACCCTCTGCAGTCTGGTTAATAGATTCATTAACCTGCTCAATAGCATTAGTAATCTCTCCGATTCTGTTAGTGAGCTCCACAATATCCATGTTGATACCTGTCATCGCCTGCTCAAATCCATGTGCATCTGCTTCATATTTTTCAGATACTTCAGTAAATGAATTGTAATCGGAAATAACAGTGGACTCCAAAAATTCCATAACAGTAGTAAGACATCCTGCGATATTGTCCACTGCTGAATTAACCTCATCTACAATAGCATTAATACCTTCAACAGTATTAAAGGTCTGTGTAGCCAGAGCTCCTATTTCTGTAGCAACAACAGCGAATCCTCTGCCTGCCTCTCCTGCTCTGGCAGCTTCAATATTAGCATTTAAGCTTAACAGATTAGTCTGGGTTGATATTGCCTTGATGCTTTCAGTAAGTTCATTAATCTTCTCTACTGCCTTAGACTGTTCTACTGCAGCTTCACTCCTTACCTTCATCTCTTCATATACTGAAAGAGTTCTGTCAGATGCTACCCTGGTCTTTTCCTTAAGAGCCTGTGCTCTGTTCATGACCTCAACAGAATCACTTCTGCCCTGTTCGGTTCTGTTTCGAATATTATTTGCGCCTTCAGAAATCATTGAGACATTAGTATTAATAAGGCTTGTGCTGGCGCTGGTTTCTTCTGTCTCTGCAGCCAGTTCTTCAGTAGTAGCTGAGTTATCCTCGCTTATACTGTTATTCTCCTTCATTATTTCTTCAAGGTGTCCAACATTGTCAAGAATAGTTTCCTCAACTGCTTCTATAGTAGATACTATTTTTCTCAGTGAGCTTCGCATTTCGCTTACAGCCCCTGCCATAACACCAGTCTCATCTCTTTTTTTCTTAAGCTTATCCCCACTGGATCCACTCTTACTGAAATCCAGAGTGGAAGACTGCTTGATAATACCAGTAATGCTTGTAATAGGAGCAGCAATTCTGTTACCAACTACAATACCTAAAATCAGGCAGACAACTAAACAGCCTACAATGATACTAATAATCTTTTTCGTAAGAACATCTGCCGCTTCAGTCAGTTCTGCTCTGGGAACTGTAACAGCTAAATACATTCCGTTAGGAAGTTTGTAGGCAGATAATGAATAAACTTTTCCTGAGAAGTTGTAATCGATTACCCTGCCCTCATTGGCCTCATCTGTAATAAGGGCCAAATCCTCGGCACTTATTCCCAAATCAGTAATACTGCTTCCTTCTTCCGCCTCTTTGTGGTACTGAATGGTTCCGTCTTCCTTAAACAGGAATCCGTATCCGGAATCAAATACCTGAATTGCATCAACTGAATCGGTAAGCTGTGAATACTGAACATCCATTCCAACAATACCAATGTTTGCTCCATCTTCTGCAAAAAGAGGCACTACGTATGAAACAAGATGCTGACCAGTATTACCATTCACATAGGGATCCATCCATGTTGGCTTTCCATTATTCACCGGAATATAATACCAGCCAACATTAGCTACATCAGTAGGCTCATACTGGGAAAAATCTGTAAGCTCACCAGTCGTAAATTTGTTTCCCTCACCCATGATATAGTAGATACCGCTCTTGGGATCTGTAAATTCAGGATTATATCTGTAATATGAACTGGTGACACCCTTGGTATTCTTGGCAAACAAAAGGAATGTCTGCTTCAGGGCTCCAGTATACATAGTCTGTGTCAGATTGCTTGACTTAAAGTCCTCCCAGTCCATATCATCCATACAGATTTCACTGACAGTATCAACCGACTGCTCAATATTGGATATAATAGCTGATAGTTCAGTGCTGCTTCCTTTTGCTTCTAATGATAATGACTCTTCTGACTGCTCTAGAACCAGCTTTCTTGCATTATTCAGACTTACTATTCCTACAATAGCCGATGATACAAGGGCGCATAATACAATACATAATGTAATTTTGGTTCTGATTGATTTCATAGAATATAACTCTCCTATCTATACAATTTACATTTGGAACGATTATAACATAATGAAACAATTTTAAAAAACACTTTTTGAACATTTTTGCCTATTTTTCAGGTAAATATTATTCACTTTTTGTATTTTTTGCACAAATAGGAGGTTTTCTTTGGGAAATGTAATGCATATATTCGTAAATTTTTTTACATATTTGTAGAAAATAATATTGAAAGTGAACAAAGAAAATGGGATAATGAGACCGATATTGTTGTAGTTTTGGAGTGCGCTCTCATGAATAATCAATCATTACAATTAAATTCGCCTCTGATTAGTGCTCTTGCCCATCTGTATGTGGCTCTTCACCAGGTAAATCTTGGTGACCGATCCTACACCGAAGTGCATGCGATTCCCGAAATTCATAAGCTTATGGGAACAGAGGGTAATGTTGGAGAAGACTTCAACAATGTTATTGCTCTGCTGGTCGCTGATGATTACCAGTCTGAAATGCAGCTTTTCTGCGATCTGTCCACCTTAGACAGGAGATTGTCAGGGAAAAATTATGTTTCCTTTGATTTTATAGGAAAATTCACTGGCTGGTGCCGTGGATATTTTCTCCCCTTAAATTATGATGAAAACGGAAAGCTTTCTTCTGTTATCTTTGGAATCCAGAATATTGATGAAGAAAAAAGGCGTGAGCTTGATTATCAGACTGCTTTGATTAATGCTACAAAGCGTGCTGAAGAGGCCAGTCGTGCCAAAGGACATTTTCTGGCTCAGATGTCCCATGAAATTCGCACTCCTCTTAACGGAATGCTTGGGCTTGGAGAGCTGTTATCAAAAGAGCCTCTGCATTACAATGCCAGAAAATATGTTGAAGATATTAATATTTCTTCCAGAAATCTATTAGATATTGTTAATGACATACTGGATGTAAGCCGTCTTGAAGCAGACAAGATTGAGATAATTCCTACTACCTACCATGTGGCAGATATGGTTCATGAGCTGAATGTCATCATATCTCCTCAGGCGCAGAAAAAAGGGTTGGGATTCTCGGTTGAAATCTCTGAAGATATGCCTCAGTACTTAAGAGGTGATGTATCCCGTATCAGACAGATACTGCTTAATCTGCTGACAAATGCTGTAAAATATACAAAAGAAGGTTTTATCATATTAAAGCTCAGTATTTCTTCTGCTGAGGATGGGTATCTTCTCCACGCACAGGTTACCGACACCGGTATTGGTATCAAGCAGGAAGATTTCGACAAGCTCTTTGAAAGCTACACCCGTGTTGATGAGTCAAAAAACAAAGGCATACAGGGTACCGGTCTTGGACTTCCAATAGTCAAAAAGCTGCTTGAGCTTATGGGTAGTACTCTTTCACTCACAAGTACCTATGGTGAAGGAAGCACCTTCAGCTTTGATTTATTTCAGGAGCCAGCTTCCACTCCTAGTATTAACCTTTCAGCTCCAAAGCCTGCTCCGGAAGTGCTTGCACCTATTCCATCGGATAAGCGAATACTTGCCGTTGATGATAACCTGATTAATTTAACTGTACTTTCAGGATTTTTACACAAATTAGGCTTATCCCCTGACTGTGTAAACAGCGGCTTCAAATGTCTTGAAAGAATTAAAAATGTACATTATGATTTAATATTTTTAGATCATATGATGCCTGAGATGGATGGCATTGATACCTTGAATGCAATTAAAACAGATGATACACACCAGTGTACTGACACTCCGATTATTATGCTGACTGCCAATGCGTTAAACGGCGCGGAGGAGCATTATCTGGAGCTTGGTTTCAATGGATTCCTTTCAAAGCCTGTTGATAAGGATGCCTTGGAAAAAACTTTAAGAAAATGGTTATTATAAAATAAGCACGGACTTCCGTTTTGGAAATCCGTGCTTTATTATTTTTCATTACTAAACCAGCAAGTCTTGTGGCTTATTCATCCATTTATTCAACAGTCTTCAGTAATTCTCTAATCTCTTCTACTGTCAGCCATTCAGTATTATTTCCAGAGCTGTAGGAGAAACCTTCAGGTACCTTTTTACCAGTTGGCTTAGGAGTACGTGACTCGCTCCATACCATCTGAGGATATACGATGTAATGCTTGTCATACTCGTATGTAGTCATTGAATCCTCAACGGTAACCATAATCTCGTGAAGCTTCTCACCCTCTCTGATTCCAACCTCAGGCATCTCACAGCCTGGCTTCATAGCTTCAGCCAGATCAGTAATCTTGAAGGAAGGAATCTTTGAAATAAAGGTTTCACCACCCTTTGATTCTTCCAAAGCCTTGATTACCAGCTCAACGCCCTGCTCCAAGCTAATCCAGAAACGGGTCATTCTGTAATCAGTAATTGGCAGCTTGTCTCCACCATTATCAATAATATTCTTGAAGAAGGGAATGACAGAGCCGCGACTTCCTGCTACATTACCATATCTTACTATAGAAAAGCAGATATCCTTGCTGCCTGCATATGCATTGGCCGCAATAAACAGCTTATCACTTACCAGCTTGGTTCCACCATAGAGGTTAACAGGATTTACTGCCTTATCAGTAGATAATGCAACAACCTTCTTAACACTGCCGCTGTCAAGACTGGCATCAATAACATTCTGAGCACCATTAATATTGGTCTTGATTGCTTCGCTGGGATTATATTCACATGCAGGCACCTGCTTAAGAGCAGCTGCATGAATTACATAGTCAACACCTTCAAAGGCTCTGGTAAGTCTTTCCTTGTCTCTAACATCACCAATGAAAAATCTGAGCTTATTATCCTTATTTAATTCCTTAAACTCATTCTGCATAATAAACTGCTTAAATTCATCTCTGGAATAAATAATTATCTTCTTGGGATTGTAATGAGTAAGTACATATTTTGTGAAGCACTTTCCAAAGCTTCCTGTTCCTCCAGTTACAAGGATTGTTTTATTATTTAACATCTTATTTTCCTTTCTAAACTATCACAACATCACAGATATATTCCGCAATCTCATGATATGTACTAACATGGTATTATATAATATTATCTACCGAAGTGGCAACTTTTCTAAAAGCACGCTTCATTTCGTCAAAAACTTTTATCAGTTCCGGGTCAAAGTCCCTGCCACTTCCTGACAGGATAATTTTGCAGGCCAGATCATGGGAATAGGGCTCCTTGTAGCTCCTTTTACTGGTCAGGGCATCATAGACATCTGCTATGGCAACTATCCTGGCAGACAGAGGAATCTGTTCCCCCTTAAGGCCTTCCGGGTACCCGCTTCCATCCCATCTTTCATGATGACTGAGGGCCACCTGACGGGCATCACTTAGGAAGGTTCCTTCTCCCACTTTTTTAATTGCACTGTCCAGCACATGGGCTCCCATCAGGGTATGCCTGTGCATATCCTCAATAGCCTCAGTGTCATCCGGACTGAATTTGGGTCCCGTCAAAAGCGAATCCATAACTCCGACTTTTCCAATGTCATGCAGCATGGCACTTCTGACAATTCTGTATATGTATTCTGGATTAATTATTTCTGGGTAGAGTCCCTTCTGATACAGCTTATTGAGCAGACACTCTGTATAGGCTGCTACTCTTCTGGAATGTCCACCTGTAGAACCATCTCTAACCTCGATTACATCCGTAAGGCTTAATACCAGGGCATCAAATATTCGCTCATTATCCATACTATTGTGTACATTATTTTCTGAACTCATAACCGCATTATTATACCATAGGGAACCTCAAAATTACAGTAAATAAAATATCTTTACTTTACAATATCCTCTATGCTATAATGCGCCATGGATGGTATTCCTGTAGAGGAAACGATACCGTGATAATAAATAATACCAGAATCATTGAAGGACCCCTTTTACGTCCTTTTTATTTTTTTGGATTCACAGGCAATCATACCATCCGCGCTACTTATTCAGGTAGGCGGTTTTTTTTATTATTATCACTTTTTTAGGAGGCATTATGAATATTAATGAACAGATTAAAAAAGAAGCCCGCGCTTCTTTCCTGCTTTTCGCCATCTGTGTTATTTGGCATGTAGGTTTTGGCTGGGGATTAAACTATGTTCCCATTCGTTTTGCAGGCATCCCCCTGTGGTGGTGGGTAAGTGTACCTGGTGTATTTGTTGTGGCTTTGATTGGAGTATATATTCTTCTAACCAGAGTATTTAAGAACTTTGATCTGGATGGGGAGGCATAGGATGAATTCAACTATTATTCTAATTATTCTCATTGCCTACATGCTGATTAATATGATTGCAGGCATTGTTGTTTCCAAGAAAAAAAGCAGCGGCAGGTCCGGCTTTATTTCAGAATACTTTATTGGTGGCAGAAACATGGGCGGTGTAGTTCTGGCCATGACCTTAGTTGCCACCTATACCAGCGCCAGCTCCTTCTTAGGTGGACCCGGACTGGCTTCCAGCTGGGGACTTACCCAGAGCTGGGTTGCTGCAATTCAGATTGGTACTGCATTCCTGACCCTTGGTGTTATGGGTAAAAAAATGGCCATCGTATCAAGACGTATCAACGCTGTAACCATCTCTGATTTTTTAGAGGCCAGATATGAATCTCCCATTGTTGTAATTCTTTGCAGTCTCTGCCTGGTTGTATTTTTCATAACACAGATGGTAGCCCAGTTCATCGGTGGTGCTACTCTTATCCAGACTGTAACCGGTATTCCATACAAGGGAGCTCTGTTAATCTTTGCCGCTATAGTAATCATCTACACAGCAGTTGGTGGTTTCAAAGCTGTAACTGCAACTGATACCATTCAGGGATTTATCATGACAGTAGGTACCTTTCTCCTGCTTTTCTATGTACTCAAAGCAGGCGGTGGTCTTGGAAATATCGTAACTTATCTGGATGCCAACAACCCCGGCTGGGATATCCTTGGCCGTGGCGTATACAATGAAGGAAGCTCTGCACTGAGTCCTGGTACCCTGATTTCTTTCTGGGTGTTAGTTGGTGTAGGTGTCATGGGTCTTCCCCAGACTGCCGTACGCAATATGGGCTTTAAGGATACCAAATCACTTCACAGTGCTATGCTTTTTGGTACTGTAATTGTTGGTATTCTCATGATCGGAATGCATTTTGCCGGAGCACTTATGCTTCCATTGGTTCCAGAGGGTGGAGTAGGCAGCACTGATGCCATCATCCCTTATGTAGTGCTTAACTACATGCCTGCATGGGCAGCCGGACTGTTTTTAGCAGCTCCTCTTGCAGCAGTTATGTCAACCGTCGACTCACTTCTCATTCTTGCTTCAGCAACTCTTATCAAAGAGCTGATTATGAAATATGTTGTCAAAGCAGACGGAAGCACTGATGTGAATACTAATAAAATTCAGGCAATAAGCTATGGCCTGACAATTATTCTGGGTCTCATAGCCGGAGCCATTGCTCTTTCACCCCCGGATATCATTGTATGGATTAATCTGTTTGCCATGGGTGGTCTTGAGTCTACTTTCTTCTGGCCCCTCATTGGTGGTCTGTACTGGAAAAAAGGAAACTCAGCCGGATGCATCGGTGGTATAATTGTAGGTGTATCTTCTTTTGTATTCTTTAACCAGCATAAGATTCT
>DCIJ01000055.1:0-109122 GCA_002315945.1 Lachnospiraceae bacterium UBA1729
CACTCACAAAGCGTGTAGCATTGTAGTTTATAGCGTACTCTTAAAGTAATCAATAGTCTTAATCAGACCCTCCTCCAACTGAATTGAAGGTTCCCAGTCAAGCTTTTCCTTAGCCAGATCAATAACAGGTTTACGCTGCATGGGGTCATCTGAGGGAAGTGGCTCAAATATGAGCTTTGACTTTGATCCGGTCAGTCTGATTACCTCCTCTGCCAGCTGTCTGATTGTAAATTCTCCAGGGTTACCGATATTGACAGGACCTGTAAAATCAGCAGGTGAATCCATCAGCTTTCTCATTCCGTTAATCAAATCATCCACATAGCAAAAGCTCCTGGTCTGGGAACCATCACCATAGATTGTTATGTCCTGATTGTTAAGTGCCTGTACAATAAAGTTAGATACTACTCTTCCATCATGGGCGCTCATTCTAGGGCCATAGGTATTGAAGATTCTCATAACCTTGATTTCAACATTATGAATTCTCTTATAATCAAAGAACAGTGTCTCAGCTACTCTCTTACCCTCATCATAGCAAGAACGGATACCTATTGGGTTTACACATCCTCTGTAGCTTTCTGGCTGGGGATGAATCTCTGGGTCTCCATACACCTCACTGGTACTTGCCTGCAGTATTCTTGCCTTCACTCTCTTGGCCAGTCCCAGCATATTAAAGGCACCTATCATGCTTGTCTTGGTAGTCTGAATGGGATCAAACTGATAGTGAATAGGGCTTGCAGGGCATGCCAGGTTGTAGATCTGATCCACTTCAACATACAAGGGCTGTGTTACATCATGACGAATAAACTCAAAATATGGATTATTCAACAGATGTCTGATATTGTCTTTGCTTCCTGTATACAAATTATCTACGCAGATTACATCGTTGCCTTCTTTGATAAGTCTGTCGCACAGATGAGATCCTAAGAATCCGGCTCCACCAGTAACAAGAACTCTGTTCTTCATGTCATTTTCCTTTCCTTCGAAATATTAACCAGTTTTTCAACCCATTCATTATAGAATGGACCTATTTACAGGTCAAAAAAAGAGACCAGACAATTTGGTCTCTTTTCTACCCATTTGTCAATTATTGCTATCGTTTTAACAATTATTGCTATTTCGAAACCGATTTTACTTGATAAAAACCAGCACTTTTACCTCGCTATTTTTAGCGGTTTTTAGCAGTTTTCTTAGCCTTTTTACTCAGGACTGGCTACAAGCTCCAGATTTCTCTCAAAGGGAGTATCCAGGGAAATGGTATCTCTTACGCTTACAGCCTGTTCTCCATTTACAAGGATCTGAACTCTGGCAACGTTTGGCAATTCAGATAAGGAATTTACTATAGAGTAAATACTTACTGCTGCTGTAACATTTCCCGGAGGTTGTAAAAAGCCCTCACTCAGGTTGACATAACATGTTCCGTCCATTGTAGATACATTTATCAGTTTTGTATCTGACGAGACGCTGCTATATCCTACCTGGGAGTCCCCACCAGCAATTATCTGTTCCACCACCAGCTTATCCATTGAAATATTGGTGTTATATACAACATTTCGGTTTACTTCAACCAGTCCGTCTCCTGCTTCGTTGGCCAGATACAGTTTCAGGCGAACCTTCTCATATATATTGATTTCATTTCCTGCATTATCAATGAAGCTGTCTGCATTCATAGCACCATATGGGGTTCCATTGCTGTCGGTCAGTGCCTCTTCGCCTATCTGCAGTGTCACAAAATCAACACCTTTTATCTGAGCGAAGCTTCTCACCAGAGAGGCTCTGATGAGTACCTCCTTTATTGGATTCAGCTTTCTATAATTCTCATCAACTGTTATCAGCAGATTACCCTTTTCCAGATTAACAGCTTCTATGGAATAGTCTATTCCCCAGGAGGCAATGTGATGCCCGTCCTCCGGCGTCCTGCCTAACAGTTCCTTAACCTCCTCAATCTGGCCCAGGGTCGTATCGTTTTCAAGATACTGAACATCTGCGTCAATTGTATCTACTGATTTGCTCAGGTAATAGACAGATACCGGTGTGCCTGTAGGTTTTTGTTCAGCACATCCTGTAAGCCCCAGCACAGACAGGAGACATGTAGTCAGGCAGCATATTATACATATCATTCTTTTCATGCCTTGAACTCCTCCTGCTCTACATATTTAATTGGTATTTTTACTGTAAAGGTACTTCCCTCTCCTACAACACTCTCAACCTGAATGGTACCCTTGTGAAGCATTACAGCATTTTTAGCTATAGCAAGTCCCAGCCCTGTTCCGCCAATTTCTCTTGAATGGGATTTATCTACTCTGTAGAATCTCTCATAGATATAATGGAGCGAATCTTCCGGGATTCCCCATCCGCTGTCCTCTACCACAACTGTAAAATACATATGGTCAGCGTCCAGTGTAACCTTGACCCAGCCCCCTTCTTTATTATACTTTATTGCATTTTCTACCAGATTGGATATGGCTAAGGAAAGCTTCACCTCATCAATATCAGCCTCCACATCTCTAATACATTCCAGTGTCAATTCCACATTGCCTCTTCGTGCAATAGGTCTTAGACGTTTCATAAGTATCTCAAGGAGCTGATTGATATCTATCTTGTTGATGACAAGCTTTGCCTCTGTTTTGTCCATCTTAACCAAAGACAGGAGGTCATCTATTATCTTGCTTTCTCTGTCTATTTCGCCAGTAATATCCGTCATAAATTCCTGGTAGAGTTCCACTGGCACGTTGTCCTGCCCCACCAGTGAGTCAGCCAGAACCTTCATGGATGTAATTGGCGTCTTCAATTCATGAGACACATTGGCCACAAATTCCTGTCTGGATTTGTCCAGGGCCTGCATTCTTCCCAGTACCTGATTGAAAGCATCAACCACGTGCTCAGTCTCTGTATAATCCCTGATGGCAATAGGTTCCTCAATAAAACCCTCCTTCATTCCCTTAACCGCCTGAGTAAGCCTGTCAAAGGGCGATGTCATTATGGTGCATAAAAATAATGACAGTGCCAGCAGAAATGCAAAAATAGTTAACAGATACATGGCAGAATTATCAGACAGTATCTCCATTGTAGTAATGATGGTATCTGTAGATACTGACGTCAGCAGTACTCCGTCAGCCAGAGTCACCTCATCAGGTGCCACAGTTGTGGCCATGGCATCCAGTATGGAATTATTAGCTGTCGTAGCTGTAAGTCCAATTGGGGTAGTTATCTCAATATAAGCATTGCTCTTGTCATAATTATAGGTTCCTATGCCACGAAACGCCTCCAGAACCTCTTTTGATACAATGGTTTTTCCTTCGGCAATTCCATAGGTATCCTTAATAATTCTAAAGTTTTTATCAATAACAAGTACACGCCCATCATACAGATTGGACAACTGCTCTAATTCAGTATTAATTGTCTCGGAGGATGTATCCCTAAGATAATCATAGGTAATCAGATGATCTGCCAGAATCTTGAACTGATTCTGCACATCAAGAACGCGCACACTGACAGCACGGTCCTCATAGCTTCGCAGTATTTCATGGCGCAAAAGCATTGGAGGCAGGCTGCCAATGAGCACAAGCACTAAAAATAACTGTACCTTAAGACTTCTAAATATTCTAAGTACAGACAATATTTTTTTAAATCTATTCAGCATAAAAATATCCTACGCCCCACTTTGTATGAACATACTTGGGCTCACTGGGATTACGCTCTATTTTTTCACGGAGACGACGAACATGTACATCAACCGTTCTTACATCTCCAGGATAATCAGTTCCCCAAACCAGCTTGAGCAGGTCATTTCTTCCATATACCTTGCCAGGATTCTGGATAAAGAGCTCCAGCAGATCAAACTCCTTGGTGGTCAGATTAATCTTAACATCTTCGATCATTACATTTCTGTTCTCAAGATCAAGACGCATGTCACCCTTCACAATTACATGGGAGGGCTTGGATCCTTCCTTTTTGTCTCCCAGGCGACGCATAATTGCTTTCATTCTGGCCTTAACTTCCAATATATTGAAAGGCTTGGTCACATAGTCATCTGCACCATACTCCAGTCCCATAATTTTATCCATGTCATCGCCTTTTGCAGTTAACATAATTATCGGAACCTGGGAGAATTCTCTGATCTGCTGGCAAACCTCCAGACCTGAAAGCTTTGGAAGCATTATGTCTAACAATATGATATCAAAAGTCTCTGATGTAGCCATCTGTACAGCTTCTTCCCCATCATAAGCACAGGATACTTCATAATCATCCTGTTCCAGGGAGAATCTTATTCCCTTTACTATTAATTTTTCATCGTCTACTACCAGAACTTTTTTTGCCATATTCTATTCCGCCACAATCTGATTTTTTATTTTTTCAAATGCCCCCTGCTTAATTCCAGGGACATTCATAATGTCCTCTATACAGGTAAACAATCCCTGATTCTGTCTGTACTCGACAATTGCCCCGGCTCTGGATTCTCCGATTCCCGTCAGCTTCATTAACTCAGATACATCTGCCTGATTGATATTAATCAGACCCGCCTCCTTTATTTCCTTCTGTCTGGCAATTATATCCTCTGGCCCCGGAACCGTAATTTGCATTCCATCCTCAATTGGCAGTGCCTGATTTACCTGCTCTGCACAGGCCTCCTCAGTCATACCTCCGGCCATATCAATCGCTTCATATATGCGGCTACCCTGTGGAAGCTCGTATACTCCGGGCCTTAATACCTTGCCACATACGTACACATAAATCTTAGGTGAATAATACTGAGGCTGCATTACAGTGTGGACAGTTACCATTTCGTCAGCAGTATGCTCCACCTGTTCAAGCTCGCTTAATTCCTCCTCCAGCATCTCCTCCTCTGAGGAAGCTACAGTAGATATGCTAATGTCATCCCTTGAACAGCCTGCACTAAATCCCAGTATCAGACCAGTGATTGTTAAAACAAATATTTTTTTCTTCATTTTTGCTCCTTTCCTAACCTCTTTTGGGAAAATGCCTCCAAAAGAAGTCTACCCTTGGGACACACTCTTCCCTCAGATAAAAACGGAGCCAACGCAACCTGACCACAACGCCACACACTTTGCGAGTGTCCTTAGGTATGGAATAAAAAAGTTGCGTATAGACTAATCTTATACGCAACTTGTACATTTTACAATAACTAAAAAAGGTTTTTAGTCAGATACTGGTAGATTTTTTCATTACGCTTCTGCCAGTTATCACATATATTTGAGGCAATATCTTCCAGCGGGACCGTCATTGTCAGATGAACCAGATCGTAATCCTTCTCCTTGGCCACCAGATCCACCTGATACTCTCCATTAACAAGTCTCTGATAATTACCCTGAATGGCAACCTGCCGCCTTAGTTCGGGACAGTTCTTGTTTAGATACTCTTCAATATCCTTCTTGATTCCTGCGTTGATACGGGCCTCAAACAATGTCAGTGTTTCCTTGCCCTCATCAGTAATTCTCAGATGAGTTCTGTTTCGAACAGAGTTTGCTACTACATATCCGCCATCCTCCAGCTCTGAAAAGGCCTTCTGCAGATTCATGAAGTTGGTATAATCCTTCTCCAGAATAAAATCACCTATCTGAGCCTTTGTAAGCGGAAAGTTAACATAATTCAGCATATACAGCACTATTAACTTGTAAAGCATTACTCCTTCGCCAACCATTATCTCTCAATATTGTCCTTTACTGCTTTTGCAACCACCTCTGCTACTCCTGGCATAAATGCCTGAGGCAGAATATTAACATCACTCAGTTCACTGTCAGGCACAAGATTTGCTATTGCATTTGCAGCTGCCAGTTTCATCTTTTCAGTAATCTGAGGTGCTCTTCCCTCCAATGCTCCCTTGAAAATTCCAGGGAAGGCTACCACATTGTTTACCTGATTAGGGAAATCACTTCTGCCGGTTCCAACTACTCTGGCACCAGCCTTCTTAGCTATATCAGGCATAATTTCTGGAACAGGATTAGCCATTGCAAACAGTATTGAATCCTGAGCCATGGAAGCAACCATTTCCTCAGTTACAATGCCAGGCGCTGATACACCTACAAAAATGTCTGCATTTTTCATAACATCTGCCAGTTTTCCGGTTTCCTTGTTGGGATTGGTAATTCTGGCCATTTCCTGCTGCATGTAATTCATATCAGGATTCTCGGGATCCAGCACGCCAAACTTGTCGCACATAATCAGATTCTTAAAGCCGTATGTAATCAAAAGCTTTGAGATTGCAACGCCAGCACTGCCTGCCCCGTTTACAACCACCTTACAGTCTTCTTTTTTCTTTCCAACCACCTTAAGGGCATTCATAATTCCTGCCAGCACAACGATTGCAGTTCCGTGCTGATCATCATGGAATACTGGAATATCCAGCATTTCCTTTAATCTCTCTTCTATTTCAAAACATCTGGGAGCAGAAATATCCTCCAGATTAATTCCGCCAAAGGCTGGAGCTATATTTTTTACAGTCTGAATAATCTCTTCTGTATCCTGGGTATCCAGACAGATGGGCACTGCATTTACACCACCAAACTCCTTGAACAGCACTGCCTTACCTTCCATAACAGGCATTCCTGCATAAGGCCCTATATTGCCCAGTCCCAGTACAGCGCTTCCGTCAGAGACAACTGCAACTGTATTCTGCTTGATAGTATAGGTATATGCCAGTTCCTTATCCTTGGCAATCTCTTTGCAGGGCTCGGCCACACCAGGAGTGTATGCTATTGCCAGATCTTCACGAGATTTAACCGGTGTCTTTGAAACGGTTTCAATTTTACCACGCCATTCTTTGTGCTTTTGGATTGCCAGTTCTGCCTGTGTCATTTTTTCTTCTCCTCTGTATAGAATCATTTATTTCGTGCATTAACGCCACTGAATGTAAAGTATAGCACAAAAAAACCTCTCCTGCCATGCAGGAGAGGAAACCCATTAAATATTTTAAATTTCTTTAAAATACTACTTACTATTTTGTGCTCTTGTTTTTGTTATTCATAATTTCGAATACAACAGCTGCAAGAAGTACTACACCCTTAACAACCTTCTGCCAGTTAGCATCAACGCTCATCAGTGACATACCCAGGTTAATAACACCGATAAGAGTAGCACCAACGATCATTCCAAATACGGAACCTGATCCACCATAAGCAGATACACCACCAACTACGCATGATGCAATTGCATCCATTTCGAAGTTGGTTCCAGCTGTTGAGTTAGCAGCCTGGAAACGAGCAGTAGTAATGAATCCTGCAATAGTAGTAAGAACTGCCATATTCAGATAAGCTATGAACATAATTCTCTTGGTATCTACACCAGAAAGTCTTGTTGCTTCTGCATTACCACCAATTGTATAGAAATAACGTCCAATTGTAGTCTTATCAGTAATAAAATCGTAAATAAGAACGATTACAGTAACCCATACAAGAACTGTAGGGATACCACCTGCCAGGCTTAACTTGTAAGCAAACAGCAGGATAACTGCAATTGCAAGTATACTCTTTACTGCCAGTGCAATAATTGAGTCTGCCTCATAACCCTTCTTAAGTCTTACAGCTCTGGTTCTGATATTAAGTGCCAGAACAATGATACTTGCTACAATACCAGTAATAAGGCAGATCATATTAACTGTCTTAGGTGCTGTTTCAAAAAGCTTTCCTGAGAAAATCTTAAGGAATCCATCAGGAATAGGAGCGATACTACCTGTTGTTGAATGAGATGAAAGCAGTGCAACTGCCCATCCTCTGAATGCCAGGTAACCAGCAAGTGTTGCAATCCAGGGTGGAACATTAACGTATGCAATCAGATAACCCAGTACGCATCCATAGATAATACCAATAACAAGGAGAACAAGGATTGCCACAGGAACACTCATCTCATAGTTAACCATGAGGATACCACCAACAGCTCCGATGAAGCAGATAAATGATCCACATGAAAGGTCGATGTTACCACCTGTTAACATACACATCAGCATACCAGTTGCCAGAACATATACATATGCATTCTGAGCAATCAGGGCACTGAAGTTGTTTGCCATAAAGATTGATCCCTTAGTCGTAAATGTAAAGAAAAGATATACAAGTACGAGGACGATCAGCATTGTGTTTTTTCTAATTATAGAAACTGCGTTCTTCACTTTTTCTTCCTCCTTACTTCTTTTCTCTCTTAGACAGTACGTCAAAGGTTACAGCTACCAAAAGTACCAGACCCTTTACAACCTTCTGATAGTTAGCATCAACTGCCATGATTGACATACCCTGGTTGATTACACCCATCAGAATAGCACCGATAATTACACCAGGTACATTACCGATTCCACCATAAGCAGATGCTCCACCGATGAAGCAGGCTGCGATAGCATCCATTTCATAACCCTGTCCAAATGTAGGCTGACTTCCGACAGCTCTTGCAATTGTAAGGATACCTGCAAGTGCAGCTAACAGTCCCATATTAACATAAGCAATGAAGAAGATATTTTTTGTATTAATACCAGACAGTCTGGTTGCTTTTTCATTACCACCTACTGCATAGAGATAACGTCCAACAGTAGTATTGTTTGTTACATAGTTATAAATAAGAACGATGATTCCAATCCAGATAAGGGATGAAGGAATACCTTTGTGTCTTGATAATGTGTAGGTAACCCACAGTTCAACAACGGTAATTACTACCATCTTGACTGTTGCTCCAAGAACAGGATCAACCACATAGCCCTGAGCTTTCTTTCTGATTCTTGATACAACAGAGCCAACCACATAGATGATTGCAATTGCAACACCTGCAACCATACATGTCATATTCAGGTTCTCATTTCCACCAATAAAATCAGGTACATAGCAATCAGCGCCGCCACCAAATACATTTAAGAATGCTTCATCGCCAATACCAATTGCCTGGCCACCATGAACTACGTTTGCCAGACCTCTGAAACCGTACATACCAGCCAAAGTTGCGATGAAAGGAGGTACATTTACATATGCAATCCAGTAACCCTGGAAAGCACCTGCCAGCGCGCCTACTAAAAGCATTACAATTGATGCAACAATCCAGTTGCCACCCTTTGCCATCATGCTGGCACCAATACCACCTGCAAAAGCGATAACCGAACCAACTGAAAGGTCGATGTTACCACCAGTGAGAATACAAAGTAACATACCAGTTGCAAGTACGAATACGTATGCATTCTGGCTAATCAGGTTGTTGAAGTTCTGAGGCAGAAGAATCTTGCCTTCTGTTCCCACATAGAAGAAAGCCACAACGATTACAAGAGCGAATATCATGCTGTACTTCTGAATAGACTTTCCAATTCCGGCCTTTTCCATAATTATTCACCCCTTCCTGTCTTAACGATGCAGCTCATAATCTTCTCCTGAGTTGCCTCTTCACTACTTAATTCGCCAACAATGCGTCCTTCATTCATTACATAGATTCTGTCTGACATTCCCAGTACTTCAGGAAGCTCAGAGCTGATCATAATAACAGACTTGCCCTGTTTTACAAGATCGTTGATGATACAGTAGATTTCGTACTTGGCACCTACGTCTATACCTCTTGTAGGCTCATCAAGAATCAGTACATCAGGATCTGCATACATCCATTTTGCAAGGAGAACCTTCTGCTGATTACCACCAGACAGATTACCAACGTTCTGCTCTACTGTAGGACATTTTGTCTTAAGCTTGTCCTTGTACTCAACAGCAACATTGTACTCAGCATCCTTATCGATTACCATATTGCTGGCCAGACTATCCAGGTTTGCAAGAGAGGTGTTAACCTTGATTGAATTGGATAATACTAGTCCGTTACCCTTTCTGTCTTCTGTTACATAAGCAAGCTTTGCCTTGATGGCATCCCTTACAGTCTTAAACTCAACCTCTTTACCATTTAAGAAAAGCTGTCCCGAGATATTAGCACCATATGAACGTCCAAAGACACTCATTGCAAGCTCTGTTCTTCCGGCACCCATCAGACCAGAGATACCAACAACCTCACCCTTCTTAACATGGATTGATACATTATCACAAACCTTTCTGTTCTCATACTTGGGATGGAAAACAGTCCAGTTCTTAACTTCCATCATTGTCTCACCAATTGTCACATCATGACGCTTGGGGAAACGGTCTGTAATTTCACGGCCAACCATTCCCTTGATGATTCTGTCCTCAGGAAGATTCTTATCAGGGTTATCAATTGTTTCAATAGTAGAACCGTCACGAACTACAGTAATTTTATCTGCAACATATGAAATCTCATTTAACTTATGAGATATAATAATCGAAGTCAGTCCCTGCTTCTTGAGTTCAAGCATAATATCAAGAAGCTTTCTTGAATCAGACTCATTAAGAGAAGATGTAGGCTCATCAAGAATAAGCAGCTTTGCATTCTTAGCCAAAGCCTTGGCAATCTCAACCATCTGCTGCTTACCAACACCAATATCCTTGATCAGAGTCTTGGATGAATCTGTAAGGCCAACCTGCTTCAGATATTTCACAGCTTCTGCATGAGTCTTGTCCCAGTTAATGGCAGCTTTCTTGCCCTGCTCATTACCTAAGAACATATTCTCTCCGATTGACATGTAAGGAATCAGAGCCAATTCCTGATGAATAATAACGATTCCTTTTGCCTCAGAGTCTTTGATTTTGTTAAATTTACATACTTCACCATCATAGATGATGTCACCGGTATATGTTCCAAAAGGATAAACACCACTAAGGACATTCATCAAAGTGGACTTTCCGGCACCATTTTCACCAACCAACGCGTGAATTTCGCCCTCTTCAACCTTCAAATTGACATTATCAAGAGCTTTGACACCGGGAAACTCTTTGGTGATGTTTTTCATTTCAAGTAATACCTTCGCCAATTTCTTTCCCTCCAATTTTTTCATAACAATTCATCTTTCGCATAGTCACAACCATTGACCTGCTTTATCTTTTCGTTTGAAAAAGGCGGGAATAAAATTCCCGCCCATATAAGTTTTCCTAATTCGGATTACGATTTTACAATCAGATATCAGATTAAATTATTTAAGCTGATCTTCTGTGTAGTAACCAGAGTCGATAAGGAGCTCTTTGTAGTTGTTAACATCTGCGAATACAGGCTCGCAAAGGAATGAAGGAACTACTAAAGATCCGTTGTCATATGTCTTGGTATCGTTAACATCAACTGTCTCGCCTGCAAGAATCTGGCCAGTCATCTTAACAACCTGAGATGCAAGAGTTCTTGTATCCTTGAAGATTGACATTGACTGCTTACCAGCGATCATGTTCTTAACGTTTTCAATATCACAGTCCTGACCAGTGATGATAGGATAGTTTCCTGTGTAGTTAGCTGCTAAAGCGTTCTCAACACCCATAGCTGTTGAGTCGTTTGAGCAAAGCCAGATATCAAGGTTCTTTCCATCAGCATAGTTAGATGAAAGGATGTTCTCTGCTCTAGACTGAGCTGTTTCTGTAGCCCATGAAGGAGTTGCAACTGTTGCGAAATCTACCTGACCTGAAGGGATTACAATCTTGCCAGCGTCGATGTACTTCTGAAGAACATCGATAGCGCCCTGATAGAAGTAACCAGCGTTGTTATCACCAGGATCACCAGCTGTGATTTCCATGTTGAAAGGTCCATCAGCGTTTTCAAGATCAAGAGTATCAGCGATGTACTGACCCTGCTTTGTACCTACCATGTAGTTATCAAATGTTGCATAGTAGCTAACTGCGTCAGAGTTCATAAGAAGACGGTCATAAGCGATTACAGGAATACCTGCTGCCTTAGCCTGTGCAAGAGGATCACCAAGTGATGAACCTTCGATTGCTGCGATAACGATTACTGAGCATCCTGAGTTAACCATGTTCTCAACCTGAGAAACCTGTGTCTGAACGTCGTTTGATGCATACTGAAGATCTACTTCATAACCAGCTGCTTCAAGCTCAGCCTGCATGTTAGCACCATCCTGGTTCCATCTCTGAAGGTCCTTTGTAGGCATTGCTACACCAACCTTGTTTCCGTTTGACTCAGCTGCAGGAGCTGCTTCTTCTGCTGCAGGTGCTGCTTCTTCTGTTGCTGCAGGTGCTGCTTCTTCTGTTGCTGCAGGTGCTGCTGCTTCTTCTTTAGCTGCGCCACATCCTACGAGGAGTGATGCTACCATTGCTACACTTAAGAGTGCGCTAATAACTTTTTTCTTCATTTGAATTTTTCCTCCCTATTGATAAAATTTAATGAAGTATTTTTACTACGCTTATGACTTTACCATAGTATTATCAGCTTTTCATTAGTAAAGGTTTGCGAAACAGGTGGACATTTTTGCTAATTAAAGTCATAATCGAACCTGATAGTAATATTTCGTTAGCACAATTTTGTATGACATTTGTCATGTTGCAATTTTATGCTATATTTTGAACATATCCGCAAAAAAATATACAATCTGCACAACAAAGGATTTTTTTATACTATGAATTCTAAACCCCAGAATAAAAAACAGGCCTTTTTATGGAACACAATAGCTGCGTCTATCAGTTCCTTTCAGTCCTTTCTTATATTAATAGTAATTTCTCATTCAGGATCCCAGGCAGATGCCGGTATTCTTGTGTTTGCCATTGCCACCGCCAATCTCATGACCATGATTGGTAAGTTTGGCATGAGACAGTATCAGGCCAGCGATCTGTCCAGACAGTACTCCCTGGGTACATACCTTCGTTCCAGACAGATTACCTGTCTGCTTATGATAGTAGTTTCTATAGGTTATGCCCTGCACGCTTCCTTCGGCGACCGCAAAAAAATGCTGGTTATTATCTTATGGTGCGCCATTAGAGTGATTGAATCCTATGAAGATGTATATCATGGCTATCTCCAGTCCATAGACAGACTGGAGCTGGCTTCAAAAATCTGGGGCGCAAGAAATGTACTTTCCATAGTATTTTTCTGCACTACCTACCTTAATACTGACAATCTGGTTACCGCTTCCTTTGTGTCCTGTTTGTCCTGCCTGGTTACATATTTCCTGTTTAATTTACCCTTTAAGAGTCTGTACTCAGCAGAACTTGGCAATACATCCGATCAGGAAACTTCATCCAATATGGGACTTTTTGCATCCCCCTGGCCCTTACTTTGGGCTAATTTCCCTCTGTTTGCATCCTATTTTTTGCAGATGTACCTAAGCAATGCTCCCAGATACGCTATTAATGGCAATCTCAGCGATGAGATGCAGGCCATCTACGGATATCTTATTATGCCGGTATTTCTAATTTCACTGTTTGGAAATGTAATGCTGCAGCCTCTGGTTACAACCTACACAAGGCACTGGGCCGGTGGCAATCTGAAGGACTTTAGAAAGCTTATCCTTATGCACCTGTCAGTAATCTCAGTACTTGTTGTTACTTTTATTATTGGTGGAAAATTAATTGGACTTCATTTATTAGAACTTGTATATAACGTTGATTTAAAAGAATATTCTCTGATTCTGTATATTTTACTTATTGCAGGGGGCTTCCAGGCTATACAGAGCTATTTTGTAACGCTTCTTACTGTAATACGGTTTCACCGTCTTCTGATAGTAGGATTTTCGGTAGCCAGTATTCTATTATTTGTAGCCGGATCATCAGTCGTAAAGAGTCATGGCATGCTGGGAATAAGTCTCTATTTCCTGATTATTCTTGCAGCCCTGTCCATATTCTTTGCAGGACTTCTGACCTACAGACTTAAAAAAGGTCCTGGCCCCGATGCCCCCTAAAATTGTCAGCTATTTAAGTATTTTTTTAAGATATTCATCCCTTGCAGCAACCAGCTGACGTTCAAAATTTCTCCTGTTTTCTTCGCTCATATTGCTTAATATCAAGCCTGCAAAGAATGACTGTAATGCAGCCATAACAGCAAATCCGCACACAACCAGTGTAGGAATCTGATCCACTATATGCAGATTCATGAATTTAATAAATACAGGAATGAAGAAAATCACAGCTAACAGCATAAGCACTGCAGAAATAGCTGAGAAAAATGCCAGTGGCTTGTAATTCTTGAACAGTCTTGCAAGCATTGTCAGCACCTTGATTCCATCAGATACTGTATTAAGCTTGCTTTCACTTCCTTCAGGCCTGTCTCTGTATTCTACAACTACATTTTCAACCTGCATATTGTTATACACTGCATGAATTGAAAGCTCAGTCTCTATCTCAAATCCACGGCTCATAACCGGGAAGGTCTTTACAAAAGCATAGTTAAAAGCTCTGTAGCCTGTGAGAATGTCTTTTATATCTGCAGAAAACAGCTTGTTTATCAAAAGTCTCACCACACTGTTTCCCGAATTATGGAACAATCTCTTATTCTCAGTAAAATATGTTGAAGAAAGTCTGTCACCCACTACCATGTCAGCCTGATGTTCTAACACCAGCTGGCACATCTGCCTGGCTGCATCCAGGGGATAGGTATCATCACCATCAATCATCAGATAGCACTGGGCATCAATTTCCCTGAACATCCTTCTGATAACATTACCCTTGCCCTGCTTATATTCATGTCTGACAACAGCCCCTGCCTCCAGAGCCTCTGAGACTGTATTGTCAGAGGAATTGTTATCATATACATATACAACAGCTTCAGGCAATGCTTCCCTGGTATCAGTAACTACTTTTCTGATTGTCTGTCCCTCGTTGTAGCAGGGAATTAGAACCGCAATTTTGTCCATACAATTTATCCTTACTTAGAATTAATACTTATAATACTCTTTAAACCACTCTACGAATTTTCCAAGACCTTCATCAATGGAGGTATCTGGTTTAAAACCGAAATCCTTCATCAGTTCGCTTACATCAGCATAGGTCTGGTATACATCTCCTGGCTGCATGGGCAGATATTCCTTAACAGCTTCCCTGCCAAGATGTTTTTCCAGAGTCTGTATATAGTCCATCAGTTTAACCGGCTGATTGTTTCCAATATTATAGATTTTGTAAGCAACTCCCTTATCATTGGTTGCAGGTGGATTGCACAGAATATTGAACACACCTTCTACAATATCATCTATATAGGTGAAATCCCTCATCATGTCACCATTATTATAAATCTGAATTGGCTCCCCTGCCATAATCTTTTTAGCAAACTTGAAATATGCCATATCCGGTCTGCCCATAGGTCCGTATACAGTAAAGAATCTGAGTCCTGTTACCGGATAATGATAGAGCTTACTATAGGCATGGGCCATCAGCTCATTTGATTTCTTGGTAGCTGCATAGAGGCTGACCGGTCCGTCTACCTTGTCATCTGTAGAGAAGGGCACCTTCTCATTGCCACCATATACTGATGAAGAGGAGGCAAATACCAGATGGAAGATACCATAGTGTCTGCAGGCCTCCAGAATATTGAAAAAGCCCATCATATTAGACTGCATGTAGGCATCCGGATTATCAATTGAATATCTGACGCCTGCCTGGGCTCCAAGATTAACCACTACATCAGGCTTGTAATCTTCAAAAACCTTAAATATGCATTCTTTGTCAGCCAGGTCACCCTTGATAAAGGTATATTTTTCAAAGGTCTCCAATTCCTTTAATCTGGCTTCCTTAAGAGACACCTCATAATAGTCTGTAATAATATCCAGTCCTACTACTCTTGCTCCCTCTGACAGGAGTTTTTTTGATAAAAAGAATCCAATAAATCCGGCACCACCAGTTATCAGATATGTTTTTGATGAATCAAATTTATTCATTTCCCACCTCATGAAATTATTTTAAAAACAGATAAAGCATTCCAAAAAATGCACTTGGCAAGAGACACGCCAGACTCTGAGCCAAAACCACAGGACGACGCTGTTTGATTGCAATACACAAAACAGCCAGTGCAAACAGAATCGGTATCAAAAAGATTGCAATACTTGTAGTACAGATACCTGCCAGAGTCAGGATAAATACCATGCACCATTCACCCGGGTACATTTTATTCCTTGAAATCATTAACAGGAATACAAATATGCAGGGCACTATTACATTTGGAAATATGGATTTTCCCTGCCAGGTCCTGGTGTAGGCAAAGCTCTCTGCCGCATATATTGAAACATTTCCAAACAGATACCAGATATTTACAAACAGCATAAATAACCAGCTCTGTCTCTTGGCATCATCAAACAGTTCCTTTGCCAGAAGATATACCACACAATATCTCAGTGTAATCAGAAAAATACTAATAAATGTATGGCACATGACAGTAACCTGTATTCCTGACAGATTAGACAGCCAGCTTAGGAAAATTGGCACCGGTGACAGGGCGTGTCTTATGTCCAGCGCACCATGAGCCCCCATATAAGGATTATAAATATACATCTTGTTGGTATACTGGGTAGTTACCGAAGCTGCAATGAAGAAGGAATCATCTCCGTCCAGATACTGCATAAATACAGAGGCAACCAGCTGGGCCAAAATCAGCACCAGCACCAGTATTCTCAGTCCAAGTGCAAAATAGTCTATCTTTTCTTTCTTATCAGCATTCTGTTTTTTTACAAAGGAAAAGTAATTTTTGATATCCTTCCTTGAACAGATGAGGCTGACTATTCCAAAGACTGCCAGCACTCCTGAAAACACATTAGCTGTCAATGTGAAGGGTTCCTGCAGCACCACGAAGGGTACTACTACAATAACACACAGTGCTAGCATTTCCAGCCAGCCACATACCCACACCATGGTGAGACTTTTGTGTTCGGTTCTCATAAACTGAACAGGTAAAAATCCCAGGATAAAAGGCAGCAGGCCACATATTAAAAACAGGACTACAATACCTGCGTAATTCATCTCGTTACTCCACAACAGAATCTAAACAGACTGTTGGATGACAGAATATATCTGGCTCCAAACAGACAGCTTGCAACACAAAATACAAAATTCACAATTATTATTACAGCCGGATTACTTACTCCCATAATACTTACCAGAATAGTTCTGATAAAGACCAGGGCATATCCATTCAGAAGATACATCTGCAATGACCAGTTGCCACAGGATAATATCGTCTTTTGTCCAGGCAAGAATCTGCATATACCTGAGCATACTAATATCACGCCCAGAGAACAGAGCATCTCAGCATAGCGGTCTGCTCTTTCACAGTAAAGGATAAACCCCAGCGCCGCCATAAAAAATCCCAGTCCACTAACCCATTTTTTCTCGCATAGTAAGAAGAAATCAGGTTTTTCACATTTCACCATGTATCCCAGTAAAAAATAGGGCAAGTATCTGCAGGCCATATCAATCAGAAGCTTATCTGTCAGCTGACTGTTAAATATATAGAGTCCTGCTGTCACCAAAACCACTATTAGCTTTCCGATTTTACCGGTATTATAAACCAGAATAAACACCGGAAATACCATGGCCAGCAAAAACAGTGTCCACAAAAACCAGTCGCTTCCGCCATATAATACAAAATCTGACAGTGCTTCCTTCCAGTCCATATGCTCATGCACCAGGCTGACCGGAAGTATTCTTGGCACCAGATCAATCAGTCCAAATACAATGTGGGGAACTAATATCCTGCGCACCTTTTTTGTGGCATAGGTTCCATAACCCTGCCTGTAGGAGGTACAAAAGCCTGATACAAAGAAAAATATCGGCATCTGTGCAACCCAAAGGAAGCTGTGAAATTTCTCGCACAGGACGTATTCGTGAAGATTTATTGGATATACAATTATTGAATGGTAAAAAAATACCATTAATATGGCAATCCCCCTTAAGAGATCTGCCTGTTCCACACGCTTATTCATCCACTTTTACATTTTCATAAAATCAACAATTCGCTGACCTATAGCGTCACGGCCATCACTGGAAAGCTGAGTGTTGTCATCCTTCAGCATGGTAGCGTAATTATCTTCATTTACCGTTCCAAAGTAGTTATCAATAAAACTTACTCCATCACCAACAGCAATAGATTTATAGGCAATCATATATTCGCCCAGATTGCCATATTTAAACTCATTCACATCGCCACCCTGTTCACCATGAATAGCTTGCGTACAGGGAACATACTTGTCCTCATTCTCAGGATCCTCTACATAGTAGTAGTATGGAGAGCTGATAATCACTCTGGCCTGAGGCATCGCCAGTGAGAGATACTGAAGTCCCTGATGGAGACAGCCGGCAGCACTGGCAGGCAGCTCATCATCATATATTGATGCTGAGGGCAGTCCCTCTTCATAATCTTTTCCATCGTACATAATTACAATGGTATCGACTGTACTATAATCAAGATTTTCAAGATTCTGAATCTTTTCCATGGCTGTACCACTGTCTCCCATGTTGAGTACAGCATTCTTCTGAAGCAGGAAATCATGATGGGCTATACAATAGCACACCCATGCAAAGCTGATGGCATCCTTGAGATAATCCTCTGTATACTGCATATTTTTCTTTGCAATAGTGGAATGTTCAAAGGAAGCGTTGACTACATTGGCCCCTGTCTTTTGTCTGATATAGTCTGGAATTCCTGTTCCATCATCATTAATTGCCATGGGATCGTTACCCAGTATCAGTACTGTCTCTACTCCATCATCCAGCTGAAGTGCTTTCTTGTCATCCAGTAGCGGAACTATATAATCCTCTGTCTCCACATCCCATTGAGAGGTATCCTCATTAGGATCATACTCGCTTGCCTGCCCCTTATTCCATACACTAAGACGCCAGATAGCTATTATTCCAATAAGAACAACCAGCACCAGAATAATAATATGTGGCAAATAATTTCTTATGCTGTTCTTTTTCTTCTTCCTTCTTTTCTTAGGGTGGTTTCCCTTGGAATTAACAGGACGTTTCTTTTTAGGTTTCTCGATATTCTGGTTTTCCATTTTTCTCCTAAACAAAAGCTTATACCTACAAGCTTCTTTCGGTCATCATTATTTTACAATTAAAATTCTATGTATTATATCATTTCTTGCTGGTTATGTCATATAAGGATATATCCAGCTCATACCTGACTGTTTTCAGCGGTATTGGTGTAATGGGATTATCAATATTAAAATAATCAAAGTATTCCAGTCTGTTATTTTTTCTAAATACACAGCTGGCGGTCCAGTTGTCTGAATATTCGGATATATTATCCTGTTCAAATTCACTGGAGTAATTCATTACATACACATGGTTGTACCTGTCTAACAGGAAATCAATCTCCTGCTCAAGGCCCTCCCCCGGTGCATCATAGTAATATATGTCACAGCCTGTCAGAGTCTTTAGAGGGAAATCAAATATTATTTCTAACTCCTCCTTTGCTATTATCAGCGCAGAGTCTGATTCCATGGAGGCAGCCATATTCTCAACATACTCCCAGTCTGCCCTGCTATGATCCCGCCCTCTGGCAAGGGTTATACAATAGGGCAGGAAACTTAGGATAATAATCATCCAGACTCCCCTGGTCAGTACTTTTTTATCAAATCCATCCAGTATGAATCCTAACAGGATAAATATTATCGGCAGCATCAGTGCTGAATATCTGGCATAGTAATAGTAATGGGGAATTCTGACCCTCATTACGCAGGAATAGAACATGATTCCGTATAGGAACAACGCTGCCACCAGACTATGATTAACACTGGAAAACACCCTGTCTGGCAGGAAAAACATTATACAGACAATTACTGGAATTGCTATCATTCCTGACAGATATATGTAGGCTGATATCTGCAGATACTCAACTGCAGTGTGAGTCTCCACTCCTACAAAGCCTTTGTAGCAAAAATAGGCTACACACAGAATCAGGAACAGCTTTAATACAACCCATAAGCACTTTGCATTTTTTTCAAAAAAAGCCTTTACCCCTTCGTACTGATTTTTTACAGGTTTTACTCCAAG
The DNA here is from genome assembly GCA_002315945.1 of Lachnospiraceae bacterium UBA1729. Lineage (GTDB taxonomy): Bacteria > Bacillota > Clostridia > Lachnospirales > Lachnospiraceae > UBA1729. The sequence continues at coordinate 19,791 of DCIJ01000055.1, forward strand.
AAGCACTGTAATTACAGTACAGATAACACACACTAATCCAATAAATCCTATCAGATTTCCATCATTTACAAATCTGAGCACATGAAACAGCTCTGTGTAATTGCCATAGGAATAATAGGGTGCAATAGTAACTGCCCAAAGGGTTCCCAGGAAATATCCCCACACTGTAACAATGGCACTGATTAGATAACCACTTTTTTCCTCATACAGATATTTTGCCCACAGACTAATTACAAATATAGGCATGAAGGCAAACAGACTAATATGAAAGAAGGAAAAAACAACCAGTGGCACACAGGTCAGACAGGGAGCCAGATCATCCTCCTTATCAGTCAGAAAATATACGAACATGGCAAACAGCAGTGTAAGCCAGGTCTCTGTCAGAGAGGATTTTGCCAGCCAGATACATATAGGACTCAGCATAAAAGAAAAGGTTGCCAAAAACCTTGTTTCTTTCTTAAGTCCAATATTTTCACAGGCAAACCACATAATTACAATGGAAGCTAAGAATCCAATCGTCTGAACTCCCATCATATTTGAAAGACCAAATATCACTCCCCACAGTGCCAGCAGCACTGAATAGGTGGGCAGCCCGTGAATGGCCCCCTCGATCTTATCAATATTTCTGGCATCAGAATCAGTTTCCCACTCAACTCTTGGCAGGTACAGATTATTCTGACCGTACACAAAATCCAGATATTTCTGTCTCTGTTCATCTGTTTCCAGGCCTTCATATTCCGGCAGACTATATCTGTTATCATAGTTTCCGCTCATCATTACCATGGCACGAACCTGATAGGTTCCCTGGTCCTGTCCCATGCTGTACAGAGTATTTTTATTAAAGGACAGAACAAATCCCAACAACAGGATTATAGCCAGTCCGAAGTATTCCTTACCTAATTTGTCATGTCTTATGGAAAAATCAGCCTTGCCAAAAAGCATTCCTGACATCACAAAAGCTCCATCCACAAGGATGGAGGATATTAACATTCTAAGGGGTGTAAATGCATCAAAGAAAAACCATACTGCGCCTGTTATGCACATGCTTCCAAACAGGTACGCAACACTAAATGCCAGGGAACTGATGGCATTCCTTCTTTTTCCATGAAAAAAGTCACCCGCAAAGAGCAGAATATAATTTGTTAATAATAGTACTGCTATCATCTCTTATTTCATCAGCCTTTCAAAGCAGTCTGCATACTGTTTTGCAATAGCAGTTCCTGTACAATGATTAAAGGCATATTCTTTCCCGCTTGATTTAAGGGGTTCATATTCATTCCAATTATAGATTATCTTCCTTAAAGCTTCCTTGAAAGCCTCAGGATTTTCAGGCTCAACCAGTATTCCTGTCACATCAGGAATTACAGCATCCTTGATTCCCTGGAGTGCACTGGCCACAACCACACACTCTGCTGCTGCCGCTTCGATTGCCACCATTCCATAGCCCTCCACATTATCAGGTACTACAATGTTGGGCATGACAAATATGTCCGAATTAACATACAGCTCGTCCAAATCCGCGTCAGAGACTCTTCCCAGAAGCTTTACCTTGTCACCAAGGCCCTTTTCTCTGACCGCAGTCTCAATAGCCTCCTGCATCTGGCCTGCCCCCGCTACCAGATATATAATATTTTCGTCCTTGAATTCAGCAAGAACATTTCTTACAAACCACTCAACGCCCTTCCTTGGCACCAGTCTTCCGGTAGTAAGCAAAACCAGCTCCCCCTTCAGACCATATTTCTTTGAAAAGGCCTCTTTATCATATGAAATATCAGCATATCTGTCTTCATTTATGGTTGCCGGAAAGATAACCTCCAGTGGAGCATATCCCTTTTCACTGGCAATCTTAGCTGTATTACTGCTGTTGGGCACATACAGGTCAAATCCCTTGGAAAAGCTCTTTAGGTACCATTGATACAGTCTGTTGGAAAAGGTCATATCCAGTCCATGACAGGTAGCTACCACCTTGATTCTGGGATTAACAAGCTTTGCTATCCATCCCAGACAGGATAACAGCATATCCCCCAGCTGGAGTATGTCATACCTTCTGGCATTGAACAGGGTGTATAAAAAAGTATAGGGCAAAAACCAGACAAGATTGCTCTGCTTTTTTCCTAGGGCAATTACCTTCTTGTCTCCGTGATAATTTTCAATCAGATTATAGCTGTAGGATTCCATACCGCCCTTCATTGGGGGGTATTTTCTTGTAATAAATAATGTCTTCATAATTAATCGTTAAACTTAACAACAGTTACATCATCAATAACTCTGATGCATCCCTCCTTGGGATATATTGCCATCTCCTCAAATTCACTGGTTGCTTTCAGCTCTTCCTCTCTCTCCGGGGTTACGCCTTCAATATCATCTCCCAGCACGTTACAGATAAAAGGAACAAAGTTTCTGGCCCCTTCATCAAAGGCTCTCTTGCCAGAACAGCCCACCATAAAATCTAACAGCTCCTTAATTTCCGGCTGTACATAGGTCTTTGAATAGCGTCCAATAAAAGCCATGGGTCTATGGGAATCATAGTCCTCGGTATGTTTTACCATTTCCATTACATTCTGACACAGATTAACAGTTCTCTGATATCTGAAATTCATATTATAGTATGCAATGTTATCTAACAGAATATAATTCCAGGTCACTAATACCAGACTGATGACCACCAGCCATTCCAGTATTCTGGTCATATTTAGTTTGAAGTAGGGCATACTCCACTCAAACATACTGGCTGCCCCAATGAATACCAGCACCCACACATGTCTCATAAGTCCGTGATAGCTGACCTCATTGGAAATCAGATATATTACGCTAAAGGACAGTGGTGCACAAACCAGACAGAATCCGGTCAGAAGAATTCTTAAAATATTAGTATATACCTTGTTTGTAATAAACACCCTGATAATACATGCCAGAATAATACCGGCTGCCAGTATGGTGCCAATGAGCACATAAGGGTTGTAGTTTACATAAGATTTGTCCTTCAGATAGATGATACAGTCCTTAATCGCCCCTTTTGTTCCACCAATCAGCTTATCCACCGACATGCTGGCACCACTATCCAGTCCCATATATGTAATGAGCTGGGTATTTCTTAATTTCAGGCTCAGTACCATAGCCAGATAATAAAACAGGGTTCCAATTCCAAGAATGGCCACATAGGCAATTCCAAGCTGTATCAGATTTTTATCCTTGTACTTTGCTGGTTCAGCAATATATTTAACATAGATTATCAGCATGGACACCAGCATCACAGACAGATAGGCCTGATACAGTCCCATGGAAATACACAGGCATACTGCTGCCAAAATCACGGGTACAACCATATCCCTGATTTTCACCCTTTCACTGTTCAGACTTTCAGCAATAGTTTTGACCAAAAAAATCTGAGCACAGGCAAAGAGCGCTGAAAATCCAAATATTTCTGTCATAAAAGTATATGACATCATACATGTCACGGAAGGGAATGCCACAAAACAGGCACCTGACAAAACAATCAGTACACTGTTTTTTATATCAAGGGCATGGATCAGGAATCCTGCTGCCACGGCAAAGGCCAGCATGGTTATAATGCCCCCTACCACCGACAGGCTGTAATCTGATGTAATTTTGGAAAAATAGACCTGAGCCCATCTTCCCATATCGGTTCTGTCCATACACACATACATGTTATGGGCTTCATCCTGATTAAGCATGTAATGGGTAATTATATACAGATGAATTAACATCCCTGAAATAAAAGTGGAAATAAAGGCCAGCTTTCCCTGGGGACTAATTTTTTTGATTATACTGTTGGTCAGTTCTTTTGGACTTAATAGCTTCATTTCTTTTTCTTTCTATTTTACTGTATCTTCCACACAGCTTTTGATTCCATACTATCACTTTCCAGCACTAACTCTCCCTGGTCTGTCAGTACACAATCGCCATAATATATCTTGTATCCGCCCGCTTCAACAGGCTTTATCTTCCACAGATAATAGTCTCCATCCCAGCAGATATCAACACTGCCTGCTGCCGGATCTCCATCCAGGCTTAATAACAGTCCATCCTCATGTCGCCTGATCAGGTCAAACCCATAATTATGGAATATGGTTACCTTGATTGTGGCTCCTGTCGCTTCATTGGTAAGTTGATACACTCCATCCTCAATTGCTGCCTGAAGCTCACTCTCTTTTTCAAGGGACTCTGCCAGATATTCTGTATAGGCAATAGTATCCTCATCGGTTCTAAACAGCGCCTTGGTCACGGGATCCGGAGACAGTCCCACAAAAGCCACAATTCCAATAAGTAATATTCCATAGGGAATCATTCTAAGCCAGCTATTTGCTCCATTCACCCTCTTGGTAATGTGGATTCCGATCCATTTGGCACATTCTCTGAAGCCTGCAACAGATAAAGGAATCAGAAGCAGTACATAAGTAAGTGTGTACTGGGACTGGGTTTCCCAAAAAAGCTGAAATATAAAACCGCCAATAAAAATCACCGGAAGAATCAGCTGTGAGTTATTAATTTTCTTTCGTCTTAAAATAATCCACCAGAAGGATCCCATATATATACAGGTCTGCAACAGATTGGAAAGTTTCACAACAGGATTTGTATTGTCCTGTCTTAGCAGATTTTTAATCCTTTCCGGGAGGACTGTATTATATGTACACTGATTGCTGGCAACCAGGGCCTGATGGGTAGGTTCACTCCACTCCACAGCCATTTTTTTGCCCAAAAATGAAATCAGGTGAAGAGGACTGTCTGTCAGGCTGGCAACATTGCTCTTTATTAATTCAAGGGACTCCTTTTGGGCAAGACTGGTATCACAGTTATTGTCCTTGTACACATTTACATTATACGCGTTGTACATAACCGGTTTACCGGCCTCATCCTCAGATGTAGCCATGGCTATCCAGGATACCATGGGTGTGCCTTCAGACAGCTTAATATCAAGTCTTTTTTCCACAACAGTATCTAACAGGCCATTCATCAGGCTCACAGCCACCAGAACTAACAATATGCCCGTCAGATTCTTTATCAGATATTTCCAGTTGTTTTCAACAACATCCAATGCCAGGAATACAATGATTGCCACCATAATAATCATATAGGTGCTTTTCAATCCGATTCCCAGTGCATTAAAAACAATTATGGCAACAAGCTCTCTGGTGCCATGATTTTTACGGTATTTAATCAGCTCATATACTGCCGCCAGCATACATAACAGGCCTGGCAGATTACCATAGATATATGTCACATACAAAAGGGCCGGAACAAACAGACAGCTGCATATAATTGCCTCATCCCCCTCGTCCTGTCTGGACAGATCGGCCTCTTTCCAGATAAGTCCCAGCAGGAAAAATATGCCCAGCAGGCACACCCCGTTAAGGAGCTGCACAGCCACATAGTTATTATCTCCAAAGACATTAAAAAACATCCATAAAAATACAGATACTCTGGCCTGAAAGGGATAGTAATCAAAATAATTGCCTTTTGAAAACAGGTAGGTGTCATAGCTCTTCAGGGCACTGGCAGCATCACAAATCATCCTCTGATCTCCCACAGGAATAATCTGAGTGGAGATAATATACCAGAGTAAAAACGCTCCAGTGATAATTAAAAAAGTGATGGCAACCCTTCTCCTTGTAATAAACAAAAGGCCCCAATGATTACAGATTCTCTTCCATATTCTCAGAGCAAGTGCCATTCCTATAACCAGTAAAACAAAGCCGCCCACAAATTTTATGGGGGAATCTGACACGTACCATTCTTTTCCTACAAAGCTGTAATGGGTTGTATACATACTCAACAGGGTCAGATACCCGGTGAACACTGTAAACAAAATTATTACAACACTTCGAAAGACAGTAGTAAGTACAGTATTTAGTTTAATCGTCTTATTTTCTGTCAATATTATTTGCTCCATCTTCCACTGGCACCACAGGGTAATACCAGGTCAGTATTTTCAATAGGCAATCCTATTTCCTGGGCCTGGGCTACTCCTCCATGCCTGGGGACCACCGTGGTCTTAATCATATGTGTAAGAACTCCTGGCTGGAGACCTGTTGTATAGGAATTAATCAGGAAAAACAGCGGATCATCAGACAACAGCTTTGAAGCCTGTACTATCAGTGAGTACACACTGTCCTCTATCTTCCAGATTTCACCCTTGGGTCCTCTGCCATAGGAAGGGGGATCCATAATAATACCTTCGTAGGTATTGCCCCTTCTAAGCTCTCTCTCTACAAATTTCATGCAGTCATCAACCAGCCATCTGACCGGTGCATCAGACAGATTTGATACTGCCGCATTTTCCTTGGCCCAGGCAACCATTCCCTTGGAGGCATCCACATGGGTAACTCTGGCTCCTGCAGAAGCTGCTGCAAGGGTTGCTCCCCCTGTATAGGCAAACAGATTTAACACTCTGATTTCTCTGCCCTTTTCTACCTCAGGTCTGATTAAACTCTGACACCAGTCCCAGTTCACCGCCTGCTCTGGGAATATACCAGTATGCTTGAACTTAAAGGGCTTAAGTCTGAAATTCAGCTCCTTATAGGAAATCTGCCACTCCTCAGGCAGATTATTAAATTCCCAGTCTCCGCCACCCTTGCTGGATCTGTGATAATGTCCATTATTATGTTTCCATCCCTTGTGATTCTTAGGGGTGGTCCATATTACCTGGGGATCAGGACGAACCAGCGTATAGTCTCCCCATCTCTCCAGCTTTTCTCCATTAGCTGTATCTAAAACCTTATAATCCTTCCATCCGTCGGCAATCCACATATAATCTCACTCCTAAATATATTACGGCCATCATACATCCAGTAAGCATAGCCACATTTATTCCGTCTACTCCCATCAGCCTGATAGCCGGATAGGAAGATAAAGTCACAACAAGTGCTGCAATTCCAGCACCATACATAAGAGATTTTTTATCTCTTAATACTGTCAGAACCATTCCCATATACTGAACCATGGAGTACATTCCGCATACTGCCACAGTTGGTATCAAAAGATATGCATAGGGTCTGATTTCATCTGTAAACACCAGTGCCAGTATCCATTCTCCCAACAGCCATGACCCAATCATGGCCCCTGCCGTAATTGCCACTATTACCAGAGTAATCATCCAGAAGAGCTTTACAAAGCCCTTTTTGTCCCCCTTCTCACTTTTTTCAGTAAACAGTCCTATAAAAGTATTAAATACAAAGCTGGCAAGCATTGGAATCATACTGGCCGGTACTGCCACCGATGAATAATATCCTAATATGGTTCCACTTTCTATCTTTTCCAGAAAATATCTGGGAACCGGCATAATCATGTTAATAAACAGGAAATACAAAAATAAGGGAAAACAGGTCTTTGTAAGTCCAATTATTTTACTGAAATTCCATTCAGCACGGTGGGCTGAAAGCTTTTTAGCCTGGGGGATATCATATAAAAATACAACCGCCCATACGCCTAACGCCATTACCAGGGCAGTTTTCACCAGGTCATGTGTCACAAGCATCATTCCCACAAAGGCAGCTATTGAGATAATGCCACGCATGACAAAGCTCTTGCCCGCCACGTCAAGCCTCCAGGACTTCTGGTCTATTCCATGATATACATCCGCATTGGGCTCACTGATTCGATATACTAAAAATAGTATTAAAAACAGGGCCAAAAAGGGCTCATAGCCGTTGACCAGGATAAAAATTGTTCCCACTCCAATGGATAAAAATGTCATAAACCAACGATGGGCCACGTAACAGCCATCGGAGAACTCGCCCCTTACATCAGACACCTGAAAACTTCTGACATAATAGTAGCATATTGTTGAAAATACATTACTTATGGACAGGGCAAGACTTAGATATCCTGCCTGTTCAAAATCTGCCAGATGTACAATGAGCACAGTAATTATCCACTGGGCTCCAATAAAAAACATTGAGCCGGCCACATTCCACATCATATTTTTACTTACTGTGGCAGCATCCACCGGTCTTTCTTCTATACTCAAATCTTTCTCCTGTGCTAATTCTCATCTTCATACCGGGCATGAAGGGTTTCTGTCTGTCCCTGGAAGGGCTTGTCAAAGTCAAATTCCTTGCCGGTATCATCTACCCATCCGGCAAAGACCTTTCCCTGAAGCTTAGGCTCCCTGGGAACTCTCACGGGAAGTCCCTCCACTCCATAGGTTTCATGGACAAATATCTCCCCGTCACCCGGATCCAGGTTAATTACATAATCCTTCCTGCCATCTATCCAGACTGCATCAAAGAACTCTGCTCTTGCTGTCACAAAGGTCTTAATCCAGTCCAGCTCAGCAGTCCAGTTGCCGTCAAAATCAGGCTCCTCTTCATACTTAAAGTTTTCAAAAGGATCCCATCTGTAGTAGTCCATGCAGGCAGATGCCTCAAGTTTATTTTTTAAGCTGTCAACTCTGCTGTCAGCGATATCAAGGAATGCACCACGGCATTTCTGATACTCTGCCTCTACTGCCTCCTTAAACTCCGGCACCTCCATCAGATATTTCCAAAAGGCTCCATTTTGTCCCGGATCCTTAATGGCAGCATAATAGCCCCAGGGCTCCTGGAAATTAATAGGTCTGTTTCCTTCTATCAAAGGATTGCCTAACGTCTTGTCATAGTCCCACACAGGTCCGGCAAATACAGTCTGGTTTTGCCCCCTGTCCTTATAAAAGTACTGACTGGTATACATGGCATCCAGATTCTGGGAAAGCTCTTCTACCAGATATTTTTTTGCAAAGCTTGTAATGTCAATATTTGCCTGGGCGATATTCCCTTCCAGCACAGCCTTTTCTCGTAAGCTTATATCATTTTTTATTTCATCTAATCGTACAGCTGACAGGTTACCCGGTTCCTTCACCTCATAGATTGTACCCTTCTCAGTCTTAAAATACTGTCCCCCCTCATCAGCTCGGCTCTCATAATCAAGGCTCACCAGATATCCCGTATCTGCGGCTTTGGGATCACAATCAATATCTACCCTGTTATTATCAACCTCCACCTTTTCAGACAGCTGGTAAGAGCCTCTGTATTCATCATTAATATACAGATCAACAAACCGGTTGGCCGGTGAGTAGTCTAAACCAATATCCCTGGCAAAATCATACACCAGTGCGTTTCTAACCAGTGATCTGTCCTGACGATTGGCAAGCAGGATATAATTTTTTAACAGGCTACCCTTATCTCCCATCAGATTCTGTCTGTCCTCCAGAGTAATCTGATAGGGCTTTTTATCCTCTAAAAATGTGGCATTGCCTCTGGACTTAATCTTCTTAAGATTTCCCTTGCCAATTACACTGCCATCTGCATCATAAAAAGCAAAGATGCCTGGTTCCTCATTTCCCTTGGCTTCTTCAATGTGGGCCAGGCTTCCTGACTCGGTATCGATAAACATGGCACCAACATTGGCTGAGACCATAATTTTTACATCTATATCCAGCGTTCCAGCTGACAGATGAAACTCGCTGTCACTGTCATTTAAGTAGGGCAAAATATCCATACCAGACAGGGTCCAGTGGGTGTTGCCATCTGTTTCGATAAGCTTTACTCCGTCAATCCTGAGCACTGCCCCTTTAATATCACCCCTGGTCATGGCCGGCAAAAACATGTAGCCCTTGCCGTCATAATAATTTTGCCACAGGCAGATTGTTTCCTTAGCACTGTCAGTTTCCACCACAACCTTTACGTCTGTGGGCTTAACCTGGGTCGTCTTTTGTTTCAGGTATACAAGACCAGCCAGCCCCGCTCCAAGGAGAACGCATATTAAGATAAGGAAAAAAATATTTCTTCTCTTCATATTTCAACAAACCAGTTTACTGTTTTTTTAACAACCCAAAATAGAAGCTGGTAAGCTTTTTAGCTTCATTATTAACATCATATCCGGCCTGCAGGACCCTGGCCGCATACTCTTTTCTCTCCGGCCTCATAGCCGCCAGCTCAAGACACCTTTGAGCCCACAGGGCAGGAGTCTCACCCAGAGACACCTTGTCCACCAGGTCGGTAAGAATCGCTTCGTCCGTAATCACATCGGATACGCAGGCCTTTAGTCCGCTGGCCTGACACTCTATCAAAGTTACTGGCAGCCCTTCAAACAAACTTGGCATGAGAAACACATCCGCTCCCCACATCAGCCTTGGAATATCACTTCTGCTGCCCAGATAACAGGCATTTCCTTCCAGCGACTTGTCCTTAATCCAGTTTTCAAGCTCTATATCCTCAGGCCCCAGTCCGCATAGATACAGCCTGGCCTTTGAATTAATTCTTACCACTTCCTCAAAAATTTTCTTCAGAAATGGGAGATTTTTCTGGGGTTCAAGCCGTCCGATAAATAAAATTACCGGTTCATCCCCCTCCACTCCCAGCTGGTGACGAATAAGGCTTCTCTCCTCTTCATTATACTGAAAGCGTTTTGTATCAACTACATTTCTTATGAGACTGAAGTTGCTTCTCTTTATTACATTTTTTCCAAAGAGCCACTGGGCACTTGGGATGCTGCATCCAATATACCAGTCTGCACAATATCTCAGTGGCAGCTGAAGTGCGCTCTTTACCAAAGCCTCAATGCCAGCACCCGATGAGGTATTATGACTGTGGGCAATGGCTACCCTGCCAGCCCGTTTTGCCTCCTTCAGATATATGGAGGCTGTACTTCTCATATGTCCATGGACTATTCTGTATTCAGGATGATCCTTGAAAAATTGTCTCCACTGCCCTTTGTATGCCAGGGGTCCCATATCCTGAATACGTCCCAGCTTGTGAACCCTTCCGCCAAGGGCTCTGATTTCATCACAGTATTCGCATTCATCCTCAGTGTGGATAACAAAATCAAAAACAAGCTTTTCCCTGTCAATGTTTCTGAACAGATTCATCACCAGTGTCTCGGCACCTCCTCTGTCCATTCTGCCCATGACCTGGAGAATTCTTTCAGCACTACCTTCTTGTTGCATAGCCTCCTCCATAGGTGTCAAAGCCTGCCGCATCCAAAAACTTATTCTGAATGCCGTCATATACTACAAATATTATTCCATCATCTACCAGATCCATTACTTCCCTGTTGGCACTGATGGTGTATCCATTTAAACAGATTGTGTCAGGATAGTTTTCCCAGATGTATTCATGGCCAGGTCGTATGGGTTCATCACCAGTTATCACACTGCCATCCTTCAAAACAAAGCTTCCGCCGCTTTCCATGTCCATGCCTGAAAAACTGTTTACGAATTCAGCATTTTCTCCCTGCTCACCGGTTATCTGCACTGCCACTACAAGTCCAGGCATACTAATAGCCTCCAGGTATTCTGGCAGAGCTTCTATTTCTTTAATATGTTCCCCTGCGTAATCCCTGTTTCTCCTGTTACAGTTTTCTTCCCAGATGCTTCCGCTTCCATCTGTACGGTGATCTGCCAGTCCATAATTTTCCTTAAGGAACTGGGCCAGATATACAGAGGTCTTTTTACTTCCGGTTCTGTTCAGATGACTGTTATCCCTAAAGTCACAGGCTGTGTCTATCTGCAGCTCCTCCATTTTGGAGTACAGCTCCAAGAAAGGAATATCTCTTTCTTTAGCTATTTTTTCAAAGGCTCTTGTGTCAGCTTCTGTCCAGCCTACACTTGTAGACTTTAAAAACATAAAAGCCGCCCCATTTTTTTCACACAGAGACTTCATTTCTTCTATCAATTTAATATTTTTTTCAGGAATTACACTTTCTCCATCAGCCTTATAACTGGAAAAATCGATTGGCGATTCTGAAATAAGGTTTGGAGTATAGGCTCCCATGGCATATCTTTCAAAGGATTCCGGTTCCCCGGTAAAGTCATCCCTCTCAATTTCCTTCCATCTGTCCTTGTACTGCAGTATCGGGAAAATATACTTGGGGATTTCCTCGGGACAGTCTGAAAACATATCTCTTAGGGAATCTATTTTTTCCCTGCTCAGAGGGATGTCATTGATTGCATAGCTAAGTGAATCCTGTGCCAGCTCCTTGGTAGCTATTGTAGTCTCGAAAACCACCACCCTGGGCTTCTGGGTTTTGAAGGCTTCCTTAAGGCACAACAAAGACAGCTCCACCGGCTGAACGGAGCTGCACATATCAAAGGCTGTTATCCCACTGTTCTCATACATGGTCAGAGGATCTGCTGTACAAAAAGCGATGCTGGATCCCAAAAACAGCACATCTATGCTGTTATCAGGCATCTCATAGAATCCCTTAATATTGTCTGTTCCTCTGTGTCCGGTCTTTACAATCAATACAGACTGAATGGCCAGAACCAGCATAAGTGCTGCCAGAACAAAGGCTATTATTTTCACCAGTTTTTTAATCATTCTCATATTTTTCAAAAAGCAAAGTAGACGAAGTTACCTGCCATAAGGCTTCTGCCATAAGCTCCAAACACTACTATTCCAACAAACAGTCCCAGCAAAACCATCCACCTAAACCAGATACACTGCTTTGCAAGCAGTTCAGGCAGTCTCTCCCCGGTATGGTACTTAATTTTCTCAAGCCAGATATAGATAACAGAAAGCACAAACAGCACAAAGGCCGTCTTGGCATCTACGCCAAACTCAAAGAGACTTCCATCAAACAATGCCCAGGGATTGTGCCTGGTGCACATTCTGTAGAGATACATTCCGGTATCTTTGATGCTGGGCAGGAAAAATAACAGCATAACCAGCGCATACAGTGTATAGGTTCTAAAATGCTGAAAGCCCAGGTAGGATGCACTCTCTTTTTTTGTATTAAGCTTTGCATTTATACCGTTCCAGAAGGGCCCCCACAATTCGCCCACAACCTGATACATACCATTTACCAGTCCCCACAGAATGAACTTGAAGCTGGCTTCGTGCCACAGACCGCTCACTGCGAAGGTAATCAGGATATTAATATATTTTCTGACCTTGCCCTTTCTGTTTCCACCTAAAGGAATATACACATAGTCCCTAAGCCAGTGGGACAGAGACATGTGCCATCTGGTCCAGAATTCCTTCATTGTGGTTGCAAAGAAGGGGGCTTCAAAATTCTCTCTCAGGTCAAAGCCCATAATACGTGCCATTCCAATAGCCATATCACTGCCTGCACTAAAATCAAAAATCAGCTGTAAAATGCTTAGTTCCATGGCAATAAACAATTCAACGCTTCCTAAGGATGCATAGTCAGCATAGACTTTGGTTACAAAGGGCGACAGATTATCAGCCAGAACCATCTTCTGAAAATATCCCCACAAAAGCAGTGTAGCCCCCTGGGTTACACGGGTCCAGTTCCACAGATTCTTGTGTTCAATAACCTTAACCTGCTTCAGGAAATCACTTTTTTCAATTGGTCCAATTATTAATTTGGGGAAAAATGAGATATAAGCTGCGTAATTAAGCAGATTTTTTTCAGCAGATACCCTGCCCTGATATACATCAATAATGTATCCCACAACCTGCATGCTGTAATAGGATATTCCCAAAGGAATCAGCGGATTGAAGGGACATTTTAAGCTGGTACCAAAGAAAAAGTTGAGAATCCCTGCTGGAATGTCGAATATAAAGCCAATGTATTTTGTCACCAGCAAAAAGCTCATTGACATAAGGATAGCGCCCCAGAGAAATAGCTTTTTCCTCTTAGCGTCCTTAATTTTGTCCATAAAAAGAGCCAGTCCGTAGCTTAATAAAATGACTGCTACCAGAACTGCCATGTATTTTACCGAAGCAATAGCAACAAAGCATAAGGATGCCACTGTAATCCACAGCTTTCTAAGCTTCGCAGGAATAATAAAAAACAGCCCCACCACAATGGGGAAAAATATCATAAATCCGTAGGAATTAAACTGCATAAATCAATTTTTCGCCTTATCTATTAACAATTGACAAAAAGCCGAATAAATCATAACATATTGTAGTTTAATTAGCAATTTATCCAAAAGCCCGAAAGGACTGATTAACTTATGAAAATATGTTTTGTTCTTCCACATTTTTACCCATATGTTGGTGGTGGAGAGCGTATATTTTACGATATGGTAAAAGGATTTCTGCCAAGAGGACATGAAATCCGTATTCTGGCCGAAGCTATCGACGAGGAATACACCGGACATAAGACTGTCGAAGGTATGGACGTCTACTATTACCCCTGGAAAGAGTTGTTTGGACATCCAATCATTCCCCCCAGGGATATTGAGGAGCATATTAAGTGGGCAGACGTAGTGCATGCGTCAATATTTACCCCTGCCCTTCCAGCTTCCTATCTGGCAAGAAAGTACAGAAAGCCTTCCATGTTAACCATACATGAAGTAAGAGGCGAAAAATGGTTCTGGGTGGAAAGCCCCATCAGAGCCCTTGGCTTCTGGTTCTTTGAACAGCTGGTATGCAGGTCTCCCTTCGATCTCTACCACGGAGTAAGTCTTAATACCAACAAGGATTTTCTCCAGTACTGTTCTTCCTTCAGAAGAAAGGATCTGGCTGACAGAACAGTATGCGTATACAACTCAGTTACAGAAATGGATACCTCCATAGCTGAAACCAGTACCCTTACTCTTAAGAGCTATTTTAATCTGTCCGGCAACGAGAGGGTATTCCTATACTATGGCCGCCCTGGTCAGACCAAGGGTATATATGTATATCAGAATGCCATTCTGGAGCTTAAGCGCAGAGGGGTAAAGCTTGATAATATCCGGTTTTGTTTTATAATGGGTGCAGAACCCAAAAAACTTCGAAAGAAGTTCATTGATTCGATTAAAAAAGCTGGTCTTTCCGACAAGGTTCTGGTAAATCCGGCTTTAAAGAGGAACGACCTGTGCCGCTGCATTCTTGATGCAGATTATGTGGTTGTTCCATCTGTTACAGAAGGGTTCGGTCTGTCAGCACTGGAGGCCTGTCAGATGAACAAAAGAATAATCTCCAGCACTGGTGGTGCCTTAAGGGAAGTAGTATATGGCGACTGTCTCTTCTTCGAGAACAGGGATTCCATGGATTTGGCAGACAAGCTGCAGTCAGTAATTGAGAAGGGGGCCGATGCCTTTGATCATCTCCCTCCCAAAACCTTCCCCTACAAGGATATGTTGGATGGCATAGAGGCCATGTACAACAGACTCCTTGAAAAGGATTCAGCCAGTCATAGTAGAAAGGAGCAGTAACATGTCAGAAAAACAGCATGATATTCAGTTGTTCTGTGCAACTTATAATGTAGATGAGTGTCTGGAAGAAATTCGTGAGTGTCTCGAATGCGGCTGGACCGGAATGGGATTTAAAACAGTTGCTTTTGAGAACAAATGGAAAGAATATACAGGATTAAATAATGCATACTACCTGAACTCAGCAACAGCAGGCCTTAATATGGCTCTGGATATTCTGAAGGCTGAAGAAGGATGGGAAGATGGTGATGAGGTAATTACCACTCCTCTTACATTTGTATCTACCAACCACTGCATTCCTCTGGCAGGCTTATCTGCAGTATTTGCAGACATTGATGATACCAACTGTCTGGATCCCAAATCAGTAGCTGAACGAATCACCGACAAAACAAAAGCTATAATTTATGTTGGTATGGGTGGTAATGCAGGTCATTATGAAGATATTGTAAAGATTTGCGAAGATAATAACATAAAGCTAATTCTGGACGCATCTCACATGGCAGGAACCCGTATTAATGGTGTGATTCCCGGCAAAGAGGCTGATGTTGTAATCTACTCATATCAGGCAGTTAAGAATCTTCCAACTGCAGATTCCGGTATGCTTTGCTTTAAAAAGGATGAGTATGATGCCATTGCCCGCAAAAAAGGCTGGCTTGGAATCAGCAAGGACACCTATGCAAGAACTGTTAATGCTGGTAACTACAAATGGAAATATGATGTTGAATATGTAGGCCAGAAGTACCATGGCAATTCAATCATGGCTTCCATCGCTCTCGTTCAGCTCAAATACCTTGACAGAGACAATGCCTACAGAAAGCAGATGTGCAGCTGGTATCGTGAACATTTTAACAAGTACCCTGAGCTGATTAAGCTTATTACAATTCCTGAGAACTGTGACAGCTCATGTCATCTCTTCCAGATACTTGTAGAGAATCGTGATGAGATGATGCTTGCATTAAATGCAGCCGGCATTTTCCCCGGTGTTCACTACACTGAAAATACCATGTATCGTATGTATTCCTATGCTCATGGCTCATGTCCAAGAGCTGAATACGTATCAGACCATGTAATTTCACTTCCTCTTCACTTAAGACTTACCAAAGAGGATATTGATTATGTAGCTGAACAGGTTATCAAGATTGCATTAAAGAAATAATAAATTAGAGATATTAAATTAGAGATATAAAATCAAAAAGGACTTCCACCAGGAAGTCCTTTTTTTCTACTACAAGCTATATTAATTTCTTCTATCCAACTGCTTTCTTATTGCCAGAACGACCGCAATATAAAACAGCGCCGTGTTATATACCATATATCTGGAAAGGCACATAATCAGCAGAGATATCGCACCTGTATTGATTAGTATGGATATAATAGCCATTCCCAACAGCCAGGTCTCTCTGGTTTGTATGCCTTCCTTTATTCCGTCACCAAATAGTAACCATATAAAGAGCACAATACCTACTGCCCACAGTATCCAGGCATATATGCTTAGTATCTCCCCCTTCATGGATACGCTTCGTTCAAGTCCGCTCACAACCGTCACCAGATAATTCCCGATAAATCTGGGAATCATAGCCGGAAACAACGCTTTTACAAATACATCTGCCTTTTCCATTACATAGGTAGTTCTGCTGTCCTCGCCTGCATGTCTGGTGGCTGCATTAAACAAAACCTCCTGCTGAATATCAAAGCCTATCACATCATAGCTGTCCTCAAAATGATATGCTCTGTCAAGAATTCCCTCTGGTGCATTGGCATGTCCCAGCCCGTTCTCTGCTATACGTCCATACATTCTCTCAAACAGTGTCCTGTCATACTCATCAGACAACAGATTAATATCCTCCTCGTCAGACAGATACATAAGAGTTGTCAGCAGATTATAGCTGCCGGAATTTGCTCCTGAAAAGCCCGTATCTACCGCCTGATTATAAGCCTTATAGCCAAGCCACTTTCCACCAAAGAATATTACCACACCCAGCATGAGTACCAGTATTCCAACCGGCTTCTTATGTCTGATATAATCACAAATTACTACAAATCCCCATATTGCCAGGGCTACCAACATCTGATTTCTTATAAGAACCAGTAAAAAGCAGATAACCGAGGTTCCCAGATACAGCTTTATTTTTCTGTCCATGTCCTGTTCAAACAGTGCATCCACCAGGGCACACTGGAAAATTGCATACACAGGGAAGCATATTCCCTCAGTAAGTATGGAATTTTGCAGAATCATATGGGAAATTGATGCCACCGGTGTCATGACATAGGGTAATAGCGTGCACAAGGCTACCAGACCTTCCCACCCCTCAGACAGTTCAAAATGTCTCCTGATGGTTCTGGTAATGGCAATACAGGAGGCAAAAGCCATAAGTCCCTGCAGGAAGCAGGCAACCCAGAGATACCCATCAATCCCCCTGATACCAGGCAGCCATCCAAAGACAGCCCTTAAGAGCGCCAAAAAAACTGGATATACCGGTTCTCTTCCTGACTGCATAATAATATAGGTCTGGGAATCTGGATAGATTCCCGGACCTTTTAATATAAATAAAATCAGAAAAAACAGCCCAAATACGACTAATTCAATTGTAGCAATATTTTTCTTAATACTTTTCACTTAAATTACAGTCTCCAGTAATTGAAACCTGCATTCTCATACTCATTTCTGTCAAGAACGCCCTTGATATCTGAAAGCACCTTAGTCTGGCCTGCCTTAAACATACCATCAATGGTCTTCATGTCCAGACCGTTGTATGCTTCATGACTTACAGCCAGAATTACTGCATCCATATCCTTGATTTCTTCAGTAGTAGACAGCAGGGTCACGCCATACTCTCTGTTGGCTTCATCTCTGTCAGCCACAGGATCAGTAATAACCGGCTCAATTCCATATTCTCTTAATTCATTGACAATATCTATTACCTTGGTATTTCTTGTATCAGGACAGTTTTCCTTGAAGGTAAAGCCAAGGATTGCCACTCTTGCTCCCCTTACCTGAATATCTGACTTAATCAGATTCTTAACAAGGCTTTCTGCCACATATTTTCCCATATCGTCATTGATTCGACGGCCTGACAGGATAATCTGGCTGTGATATCCTAATTCCTCTGCCTTGTAGGTCAGATAGTAGGGGTCAACTCCGATACAGTGTCCACCTACCAGACCAGGGAAGAACTTAAGGAAGTTCCATTTGGTTCCGGCTGCCTCCAGTACAGACTTGGTATCAATTCCCATCTTGTTAAAGATGATTGAAAGCTCATTCATGAAGGCAATATTAATATCTCTCTGGCTGTTCTCAATTACCTTGGCTGCCTCAGCAACCTTGATTGAGGATGCACGATGAACTCCTGCATCTACTACCAGCTCATAAACCTTGGCTACTGTGTCCAGAGTCTTATCATCCATACCGGATACAATCTTGGTAATGGTCTCCAGACGGTGAACCTTGTCACCGGGATTGATTCTCTCAGGTGAATATCCCACCTTGAAATCTACTCCGCACTTAAGACCTGATTCCTTCTCAAGAATAGGCACACATACGTCCTCTGTTACTCCGGGATACACTGTTGACTCAAATACTACGATGGAACCCTTAGTCAGATTCTGTCCCAGTATTCTGCTGGCTCCCTCAACCGGTGTCAGGTCAGGAGTATGGTCCGGATTAACAGGAGTTGGCACAGCTACTATGTGAAACTTGGCACTCTTTAATGCATCAGGATCACAGGTGAAGTCAACTGCGCAAGCCTTGATTCCCTCATCTCCAACCTCCTTGGTAGGATCAATTCCAGCCTTGTACAGCTCAATCTTTTTCTGATTCAGGTCAAAGCCCACCACATCAATCTTTTTTGAGAAGGCCACTGCTATGGGCATTCCTACGTATCCCAGACCTACCAGCGATAATTTTTCCTTCTTAGCAACTAAATCTTCATAAAGTCCCATTTTTTTCTCTCTATACTTTCTTAATTTTTATATTAAAGCTTCGATTTCCTTTACATAGGCCCCAATTACCAGTCTGCGGTCAAAGACCTCTTCCATGAACCTACGGCCCGCAAGTCCCATCTGCTTTTGCTCTTCCATACTCATTGATAAAAACTGTTCCAGCTTCTCTATCAGGTCTGCAGAATCATTTGGTCTGACTAACAGTCCTGTCTCGCCATTTTTAACAGTCTGCCTGCATCCATTATGATCAGTGGTAATGATGGCTCTTCCTGAAGAAGCAGCCTCCATACATACATTGGACATACCCTCTGGATAAAAGGATGGGTGCACCAGAGCTCTGCTTTCTGCCAGGTAGGGTCTCACATCCTCCACGCTACCAGGATATTTTATTATACCCCGTTTTACTAAATCTTCAAATCTGTCCCTGTTTTCATAGTCTTCTTCCAAAAAACCAAGCACTGTAAAATCCGCTCTGTCCGCAAAATGCTCAGCCGCATCCATCAGACAGTCAATTCCCTTTTCCTTCATAACACGGGAAATATATACAAAACCAGGCCGTTCCTTCTGATTAAAGGGCAACAGGGCATATCTGGACAGATTAACACCGCTTCCGGAAATAAGCTTATGCTTTTTCCCAATTCCAAGCTTCTCAAAGAGAATCTTGTTATCTTCATTCTGGAAAAAAATCAAATGGCTCTTTTTCATTGCAAGCTTATACAATAGCTGTGTAAAGCTTTGAAGCAGTCCCCTGCCTTCCACTGCTGTTCCTAAGCCTGTAATGGTTGGCATATAGGAGATTCCCATAAGTCCGCACATGCCTCCGCAATATACATTGGGCTTAATAGTGTAGGTTAGAACACTGTCAGGACGCACTTCTTTAAGTATTTTTCTATAGGCCCCTAAAAGCCGTATCTCCTGCAGTGGATTGGTACCTCTTCTGTTTAAGGGTACATCATGAAAGATGCATCCCATCTTCACCAGTCTGTCAGTATATTCTCCATAGGGCATTGCCAGGTGAACCTCATGCCCTCTTTCTACCAGACTCTCGACCAGTTCCTTTCTAAAATTATATAAGCCTTCATCAAAATTAATGGCAATCAGGACACGCTTACTCATGTCTAACCATTACCTCTACATATTTCATCATTATCATGCCCTCCTCATAGTTTCCTATGACAGG
Organism: Lachnospiraceae bacterium UBA1729; assembly: GCA_002315945.1. Classification (GTDB taxonomy): domain Bacteria; phylum Bacillota; class Clostridia; order Lachnospirales; family Lachnospiraceae; genus UBA1729. The sequence goes on from DCIJ01000055.1 coordinate 40,010, forward strand.
CTGATTTACTGTTCCTTCAAGATTATTAACTATCAGTGCCATATGGTTTACTCCACACTCATAGGCATGAGGATAGCCTCCTCCAAATCTGGGATTAACCTCAGATATCATATATTGTCCATCTACCTCAAAGATATCAATATCTATCTGTCCTCTGAAGCCTGCTCCATTTACAAAATCCTGAATAAAAGCAAACAGCTTTTCATCCTTAAAAGATCTGCCCTTGTCGGTCTCTCCGGCTCTCATCAGAAGCTTTTCCTTGGTAAAAATGCTTACTATCTGGCCACTGAGCATATCAATATAGACATCGGCACCTATCTCTTTTCCATGTAAGAATTCCTGAATCATCATATCAGAATTCTGTTTCATGAGAACCCTCAGGGTCTCCTCATCATTGGCCACAGCTATGGACAGGCTGGCACTGCCGTGGGCAGGCTTCACAAATACCGGATAGCTGATAGCTCCCTTTCTCAAATCCTGTAAAAAATCATCTATCTTCATATAAGATCTGGCGCAGGGAATATCCCTGTCCATGAGATAATTGTACATTGCCCATTTATCCAGTGTCAGATCACACAGCTCTTCACTGGACCCAATTACAGTTACTCCCAGAGCCTCAAATTCAGCCTTATGCTTTGCAAGCAGACTCAGCTCCGGATCAATCAGTGATAGAATTCCTGTAATCCTTTCTTTTTTACAGATATCAAAAATCAAAGGCAGATACCCTGGATCTGTAATCCTGGGCACCAGGTAAAATGCATCTGCTTCATATATCGAAGGTGCATTGGCAGACATATCTGTTGCAATCACTCTGCCCTTTCCCTTCAGATTTTCTTTAAAATATCTGATTATCTTATTTCTGGTACCGCTGGAGGCAACCAGTATATTAATCTCACTCATTTTCTTTTCTCCGGTTTTTGGGGAATCCCCCTGGTTATCTTCCTTGTTTAGTCGTGCCATACCTTAGGAGGTTCAAATTTCCTTACCTCCTTAGGCAGCTCTGACTTCATAAGATACTCCTTTGGAGTCCACTTATCTCTGATAACAGACAATTTCCCCTCCTTTTCAAGATATACCTTAGGGAAATACTTAATAAAAAGTGGTGTAAGACACATGGTATAGCCCCCCACCTTGTCCAGATGAATTTCATCACCAGTCTTAAGCTCAGGCTTTTCCTCAAGGATCATAAGCCGGTCAGATTCCATGCAGGTGTATCCATATACCAACTGCTTTGGATGATTTCCTTCCTGACAACAAGCCTCAGAAGTCACTTCAGCCCCAGAGGATGCTTCAGTCCCATCATTACTTACTATATCCATGAAATAGCTTTTCTTGGTATGCAGTGGATCCACATCATTACGACTTCCATCCACTGTGACAATTCTGGAAGCGTAGGTATCCTTCACATCCACTACCCTTGTTACATACTCAAAGGGTGCTGACACAAGGCTGGTACCAGGCTCCATTATAAGCATGGTCTTTTCCTTATCAAATTCCATAACCAGAATTTTACTTACTGCCGCCAGATAATCTTTATACTGTGGCCTGTTTTCCATGCCGCCAAAATATCCGCCACCAATATCGATAAACCCGAATTCAATGTTATATTCTCTTTTTAATTTCACAGCCTGTCTGGCAATTGCTTCGTAGATACCTATACTTCTTGTATGGCTGCCTACATGCATATGCACTCCGGCAGGAGTAATTCCCATATTAACAAGTCGGTCCCAGGCTCTTTTCCAGTCCCCATTCTCATAGGAGAATCCAAATCTGCTGCCAAACTCATCTCCACTGGACTCACCTGGACATTCTTTTTCCACATTGAAATTGCACCTGATTCCAATTCTGGTCTCAGGGTGGAGCTTTGCCAGATTACTTTCCAGCCATTCAATCTCTCTATTTGAGTCAATATTAACAATGGCGCCGGTACCAATAGCTTCTAAGAAGGCATCATAATCCTTAACCGGTCCATTAAATATGATTTTTTTAGGTTCAAAGCCAATATTTCTTACCAGATAGTACTCATCAGAAGAAACCACCTCGCCCATGAACCCCTGGGTTCTTGCATAGTTAACAAACCATGGCAGGCCATTAGTCTTGACAGAATATCCATAGCATGAATTGGGCCAGTATTCCTTTAGCGCTGCCTTCAGCTTATCAATCTCCGCGTCCAGCTTGCTTAAATGCAGAATATAGCAGGGTGTATCAAACTCCCCCTGAATCTTATTTGCAGTACTCTTTTCCTCAGGCACTAGGTCAGTCTCCACTACAGGTTCTGCTTCAGCCACCAGGTCGGTCTCCACCACAGGTTCTGCTTCAGACTTCTCTTCTGGCTGCTCAGTACATTCCGGGCGCTTCTTACGTACCTCCCACAGATATGGCTCAACAGTCTCTGTATCAGCTGCCACATTGGAGGGTTTCAGTACCACTGCCACAGTCTTAAATATTATCTCTATATCCTTCAAAAAACTGATACTGTTAACATATTCAACATCAGTTGCCAGTCTCTCGTCCCATCCAAGGAAATTACGGCCACTGACCTGGGCCAGTCCTGTAAGTCCTGGTCTTACGCTGTGTCTAACTCTCTCCTCTTCCCTGTAATAGGGCAGATATCCCATCAGCAGAGGTCTGGGGCCAATAAAGCTCATGTCGCCCTTGAAAATGTTCCATATTTCAGGCAGTTCATCCAGACTGGTCTTTCTTAAAAAAGTACCAAATGGGGTCAGTCTGACACTGTCAGGAAGCAGTTCCCCCTTCTCATCCCGCTCGTCAGTCATGGTTCTGAACTTGCATAAGCCAAAGGGCTCCTCATTTCGTCCAGGTCTGGTCTGGTGAAAAATAACCGGACTTCCCAGTTTTAAACGCACAAAAAGTGCCACCAGGGCAAACAGCCACCAGAAGCACACTAGAATCATTCCCGATAATAAAATATCAATTAGTCTTTTGAAAATTTTTGCATACATATTTGCATTATACCATAACGACACACACTTCGCGAGTGGCCTTATGGTAAAAAAAGTCTGTTCTACCAATATGATAGAACAGACTTTTTAAAGATTATGGGAAGTGAATAATATCAATTAGAATCTGAGACTTCCTGCAGCCACTACCTGACCGCTCTTTCTGTCAAACAGAAGGATGTCCTTACCTGCCAGATCAAGCTTGATTTCCTCACCAATCTGATACAGTGTATTTCCAAAGGTTACGCTAGTCAGCAGGAAGTTTCCTACTGCCGCCTTGATTGTAGACTCCATACCAGTAGGCATAGCACCATAGATGGTTGCATTGATCTTTCCTGCGGGATCAACCTTAACTGCCTCAGGACGAATGCCGATTACAAAATCACCATCAGTAATTACAGGTTCTTCCTTAACAGCAAATTCATCATCATCAACCTTGGCAATATTATATTTGAAGACCTCATCCTTGTTTCCTTTTTCCACATAGGACTTGTCAGCAAGCTTTTCCTTTAGGCTTTCAGCAGCTATCCTTGCCTGTTCGTCTCTCTTTTCAAACCAGTCCTTAAGAGTCAGTGGCTCATTTGGAATAAACGCTGCTTTCATTCCATCTAACAGTTCAAGCTCTATTCCATCTCCCTTCTGTTCACCACGAGCTTCAATAAAGTTAATTGAAGGGTTACCAACAAAGTCTGCTACAAAGAGGTTGTTAGGTCTGTTATATACATCCAGTGGTGCCTCATACTGCTGAAGTACGCCATTATTAATCAGGCAGATTTTGGTGGCAAGAGTCATTGCTTCCATCTGATCATGGGTAACATATACGAATGTGCTTCCAGTCTCCACATGGAGTCTCTGTAACTCATATCTCATCTCAAGACGCAGCTTTGCATCCAGATTTGAAAGGGGCTCATCCATGAAAAGTACCTGTGGTTCAGGAGCAAGAGTACGGGCAATTGCAACTCTCTGCTGCTGTCCACCAGACAACTCTGCAGGATATCTGTCCATGAACATACCAATCTTAACTATTCTTGATACTCGTCTTACAGACAGATCCACCTCTTCCTTGCTAAGCTTTCTGACACTCATTACAGGCTTTCCATCCTTTAGTACACCAAATTCAGCGTCCAGGGTTTCACCCTTAGCCTTGTGCTCAGCTATTACATCATTGAGACGATTGGTAAGCTCTGTTGTCTTCTTGGCAGCTTCAAGCTCATAATCTGCTGAATCCTGAATACCAAAGCCCAACAGTTCTTTTGCTGAATACATTGATAATGTATAGGCATCGATTAGTTTAAGTCTAGCCTTCTTAACATCAATTTTTCCGTTTTTATCAGCGCAGTCCTTAATAGTAGCGACCAGTTCCTTAGGATTTTTCAAAGCCTCAATCAGTGCTGACAGCTTTCCTGCTTCGTCATCTCTTGTCTGCATCTCTTCCTTGATATTGGACAGGCCAAAGGAAATATTCTGGTACACTGTCATGTTGGGCCAGAGTGCATAGTTCTGGAACAGGAATCCTACCTTTCTCTTGTTAGCAGGAACATTGATTCCTGCTTCGCTGTCAAATACAACCCTGTCACCAATGGTAATCTGTCCACTGGTAGGTGTCTCAAGTCCTGCAATCATTCTAAGGGTTGTGGTTTTGCCGCAACCAGAGGGTCCTAACAGGGTAATAAATGAGTTATCTTCAATATCCATGGACAAATTTTCTACAGCATAGAACTTGCCCCATCTTTTATTTACATTTCTTAATTTTATCTCTGGCATGATTTACTTTCCTCCAATACCTTCATCAAGGCTTGCGCCTGTAATCTTATTTACCAATGTATTACAGATAAGAATAGTCACAATCAAAATAAGATTTATTGCACTTGAGAATGCATACAGACCCATCTCATCAAAATAATCAAGTGTTGTAGACAGGATGAATCCCTGAGTACACAGAAGTAGGAACAATGACAGCTCTCTTAAGCAGGTCATAAACGGAAGCATGAATCCGCTGATAATGGATGACTTCTGGATAGGAATAATTATCCTTGTCATTCTCTTGAACCATCCCAGATCCTGAATAATTGCCGCCTCCTCAATCTCTCCTGACAGCTGCAGCATGGAGTTCAGCGCAGCCCTGGATGCGAAGGGGATGTATTTAATAGTTCCTACAATAATTAACAGTGCATAAGTATTAAACAGATTAATCTTCTCATTAGAGAAAAGTATGAAGAAGGCTGCACCTACTGCCAGCGAGGGCATCAGGTAGGGCAGGAAAGCAACATTGTTTACATAATTCGCCCATCTGCTTCTTCTGTTTTTACTAACAGCATATCCAATCAGTGTTCCAATGGTACCTGCAATCAGAGCACACATAACTGCTACAAACATGGTACCTCTGAAGGCATGCCATATTGTGTTGTTAAACAGAATACCATTCTGTCCATACAGTGCTCCTGCATTGTTGTCCCTGGTCAGCCACCATTTTGTGGTAAGCTGGCTGAAATCCCCTGTGTACAGGAAGCTGTAATCTCCGGGATTTGGCAGGAAGGTCTCAATAGCAAAGGATATGATAGGGAAAATACTTGTAAAAAATGTTACAACTATCAGGACAATACCTATTACATATTTTCCCATCTTTCCAAGATTAATCTTGGAAATCTGTCCACTCTTACCAGTTACAGTTGTATAGCTTTTTCTGCTCTTAAGGCTCATCTGATTCATTCCAAGAATCAGGATACCAAATATCATCATGATAATTGCCAGAATGCTGGCTTCACCAGTGTATTTGGAGTTAAGAGATACATACTTGGTTGAAAGGGTGCTAAGCTCCAGGTAATGAGGAACAGGATAGCTTCCCATTGCTGATCCAAATACCAGCAGGATTGTTGAAAGGATAGCAGGCTTAACCATGGGAAGTGTGACCCTGGTCATTATTTTCCACTTGGGTGTATCCAGAATAGTTGCTGCCTCTTCCAGGTTGGCATCCATATTTCTGAAGATTCCACCTATCATAATATAGGCAAAAGGTGCATAGTGAAGACCTAATACTATTGCGCAGGGAAGGATTCCTCTGCACCACCACTTTGGCATCTCAATTCCAAACAAAGTTGCCAACAGTCCGTTGGCTGTTCCTGTAACAGCATTGCTGTTAAAGAGGTTTTGCCATACAACCGCCAGTGTCCACTGGGGCATGATATAGGGAAAAATAAATATCGAACTTAAATATTTTTTAAATTTAAGATTTGTTCTCGTTACTAAAAATGCGAATAATCCACCAAATACAATTGATATGAGGCAGGTAAATACTGCCAACAGCAGAGTATTCAGTGTAGGAGTCCATAAATTAGTTTTTGCAAGCTTACTGGTAAACAAATCCACATAGTTAACATGTGTAAATCCAGTTGCACGACCGGTAAGATGCTGATCAATGGTTCCGGGATGAATCTTAAAGGTATCCCTTACTATGGCCACTATAGGTGATACGGTGGAAAAGGTGGCCGCAATTCCGAATAAAAGTAGTATTACATTCTGGGGTTTTGAAAAATACGTTTTTATTCTATTCAGTATAATTACCCCTTTATTTATCTTTTTTGTCTTTTCCATAATTTTCTCTCTAATTCACTTTTATCTGGTAAAAAAAGTCGCACTGCGAGCCAGGGATCCATAATCAGGTGATCCCTGACTGTTAGTGCGACCAGCATAAAATTTACTATATTTAAAACTTAAATATCTTATTCTTCTACAGCGTCTGCATATTTTGTAAGAAGCTCAATCCAGCTACCAACTGTGAATGAAACAGATGCGCAGTATTCAGGATCTTCAAGAACAAGTTCACCAGTTGTTGTCCACCAGTCATAACCACGGTCATTCTTAGCTTCAAATTCAACTTCGCCAGCTTCGTTTACACCACCCTTGCTGTGGTTGTAGGTCTTTTCAATAGCTTCTGCTACTACAGGGTTAGCTGAGTATCCACCCATGTCCTTGCCCCATGCGCTAAATCCGTCTTCTGTACATGTCATGTATGCGATAAATGCACATGCTGTCCAAGGAAGAGGTGAGTTCTCTGTTACAAAGAGGTAATGGCAGTATCCAAATCCACCGATTCCGGTGTAATCATCCTGATAAGCTGATACAGTAATGTTGTTAACAGATACACCAGCTGACTCTTCTACTGAACGAAGCTTTGAATATACCAGAAGTCCTGCCTGATCTGTTGCTGAATCAGTTACAAGTGTATTGCAGATAGGGCCATCATCTGTCTGTGCATTGTAGCTTTCTACCCAGAGCTTGATCCATGCCAGTGCATATTTTCCATCAGCGCCAAGACCTAAGTCAGCTGCCTCTGATTCCATAGAAGCAATTACAGGATCAAAGTATGCCTTGTCTTCTGCGCTTACCTTGTCATAAGCTTCTCTTAACCAGCCTGCATAGGTATCTTCTGTAAGCATGTATAAGAAGTTCTTACCAACGATTTCAGAATCGATATCCATGTAAAGTGCATGTGTACCTTCTTTTACAAAATCCCAGCAGTTGTGGTACTCAACTGAACCAGTGTTGTTGCTCATAAATACTTTGTTAAGTGTCTGAAGAGGAAGGAAGCCTTCTACCTGATCAGGTGTTGTGCCGTTAGCCTCTGCCCACTCCTTGGGAACGAATGTATCAAGGATTCCTGTCTGAACCATCTTGGATTCAATCTGGTTACCATCCTGGATAAGTGTCATTGCAAAAGTTCCTGTTTCCTTCAGTGAATCAGCTGTCAGCTGTTCAAAAATCTTATTGTTCTTTGGCTGCTGCCACTCGAATTCCATATTGTAGGAAGGATCGATAGTCTGCAGATATTCGATGAATAAAGGAAGTGCAGTCTTACCACGGCTTGAGTTACCTACACCGTAGAAGGTTGCTCCATTACTTTCTTCAATAGCCTTCTGAGCCAGTTCTTCCAGAGTCATTCCCTCTGCTTCTTTGATAATTGCCTGAGTAGCTGTAAGGTTCTCAGGTTCAGCAGCTGCTTCTGCTTCCTTTTCAGGTGCAGCTTCACCTGCTGCTGGAGCTGCCTCTGCTGCAGCTGTGTCGTTTGCTGCTGGAGCACTTGATCCGCAGCCTGTAAGGCTTCCTGCGATCATGCATCCTGCAAGTAACAATGCTAATGCTTTCTTTTTCACTTAAATTTCCTCCTTTTTATCTTGCCCCTGTTTTCGTTCATCAAAAGCAATGTTTGTTGATGGTTAAATTATAGAAAATCATTTTGTGCAAATAAATGCGACAAAACTGTTATTATGTTTGAATTTCTGACATATTGCACAAACCTCCGGCATTTTTTTCCCGATGTGCCACTGCAATCTTGAAAATCCGAACAAAACATAATACAATTTCCGCATGTATAAAGTTATTATTGTTGATGATGAAGAAACCGTTAGAAACGGAATAAATATGGAAACAGCCTGGGCTGATTTGGATATGCTGGTTGTCGCCAGCTGTGACAATGGGCAGAGTGCCTATGAAGCAGTCCTTAAATTTCAGCCTGATATTATTGTGTCTGACATCAGAATGCCAGTAATGGATGGTATCGAACTCCTCACCCGTCTGAGAGAGGATGGCAATGAGGCCTTTGTGATCTTTCTTACCGCCTACAGCGATTTCAGCTATGCCCAGTCAGCTCTGAAATTATCCGCAGTGGACTATCTGCTAAAGCCCTTTGAGGATGGAGCATTGGAAGCCAGCCTAAAAAAGGTCAAAGCCAAGCTGGAGGCCAGAGAAAAGTCAGCTTCCAATGGAGAAGAGCCTGAGAGACGAGTTATTGCAATAAAAAACGGACAGTTCTCCAAATATACTGAAGAAGCTCTGTCCGTAATTCACTCATCCTATTCTGATTTTGATCTGGGTGTAAAATCCATAGCCGAGAGTCTGTCAATCAGCGATGGTCATCTCAGTCACCTGTTCAAGAAGGAAACCGGCCTTACCATTAATGACTATCTGACCCGCTACCGCATTCAGACCTCCATGAATCTGCTGAAGGACTGCAGAATCAAGGTCTACGAGGCAGCTGAGCAGTGTGGCTATAGAGATATCCGTTACTTTTCAACTCTTTTTAAAAAGATTACTGGAGTATCTCCCTCTGATTATCAGAATAATTCAAAATAGGCATTATTATGGATACAATGGCACCCTTTTCCTGGTTGGCTGCCTTAATTCCATATTTTTCTCCATAATTCAGACGAATTATGGTATCTGCATTCTTGAATCCAATATGCCCTTTCAGCTCATTTTTATCAGAGCTGTTGAGGGCTTTTAATATGTCCTCATCAAATCCCTTACCATCATCCTCCACGTCAATATGGAGAATTTCCTCACTGTCGACTCCGGTAAATTCATGCCATATATTTACAAAGATATGTCCCCTGTTGGATTCACTCAGTCCATGGATAATGGCATTTTCAACTATTGGCTGCACAATCAGCTTGGGTACCATGACATCCTCCAGCTCCATAGGAAGCTCCTCATCATAGGTAAACCCATCCTTAAACCGGATATTCTGGATATTAATATAATTATTTACCAGTTCCATCTCCTGCTTGAGAGTGATGAACTGATTTCCTGATATACTTGTCCGCAATAACTTTGCCAGATTGCTTACCAGACTGGCCAGCTCATCAGCCCCATGCTCCTTGGCTCCCCACTTGATTGTATCCAGGGTATTATATAAAAAATGGGGATTTAACTGTGCCTGCATCATGGCAATATTGCTTTCATTAAGTTCCTTCTGCTGCGCAATCTGGGTCTCAATATGTGCTTCCAGCCTTCCGGTCATCAGATTGAAACTTTCTGCCAATTCTCCCAGTTCATCTGTCCTTCTGTTATCAACCCGGACATGCAGATCCCCTTCTCTTACTACCTTCATGGCATTTCTCATATCTTTTATGGGTTTTAGCAAAAATCCGGTGATTATTCCTGCTGCCAAAAGACACAGACCCAGTGATACAACCGCCATAATCGACATTACACCATACATGGTTCTGGTTATCTCTCCTGTAATCAGGTGTTCGCGTCCCAGTACAATATACAGCTTCAGATCATCCAGCTTAGAAATATAAAAAACCAGTTCATCTGAATCCTGTTTAATGCTCTCGCCATTCATTCGTCTTTCCCGAAGAATCTGGGCCAGATTGCGTTCCTTGGCTTCATTGGTAGAATATATTTCTTCCCAGAATTCATCCAGTACTGCAATACAGCTGCCCGAATCGTAGCTGCCCTCCAGCATTGCTTTTAACCCGGCATCTGTCAGTCCCAGCACCACATAACCTATGCATTCCTCATCATCGTTTAAAATGGCCTTGGCTCCCTCAATTCGCACACCGTCATTTTCTGAATACTGGGATACTTTTTTCAATTCAAACTGGTCCGGATGGGATTTTGCTGTCTTTAGTATGCCCCAGTAGGAAGGCAGAATCTCTGCACCGACTCTGGATGTGGTTGAAAAAACATTTTTGCCCGAAACATCATAAATATCGAACCAGATCTGACTTCTGTAGGCATTGGTCAGATCGTACAGCTCAACATAAGCCTTATTTTTTATCCAGCTGTCACGACTCATAATGCCTTTTTTTATCTCAGGGCTCTTTGATATTTTATTGGCCAGCTCATGTATCTCATCGCAGTATCCAGCTATGGCAGTTTCAACATTTTCCAGTTCAGCCAGGGTTTTGATCTCATACTCTCTCTTGAGCTGAGATCTGGACATGGAAATCAGGAATGTTCCCAGCAAAACCATGGGCACCAGGGATACCACTAAAAACCAGATCAGCAATTCTGTTTTAAATGATTTTTTAAAAGGAGATTTCATATTATTCCGTCTCCTTTTTTATGTAATTAAATCGTTCCAGTATCCTCTGCCTGTCCGCAATCGATCTGTCTATATCATAGAATCTCTCAAAATTTTCACCATTAGCATTTTCCACTCTGACGCTTCGGCGATACATTCTGTCTCCCAAAAGCTTTTGTACATCCTCACAGACACTAAATTCCAAAAACAGTCTGGCATTATCCATATGTCTGGCATTTTTTATTATGGCAGTTCCATCAGGCAGGGCTGTGGTTCCCTCCTGTGGATACAGTATTCCCAGATCTGGATTTGTCTTCATAGCTTTTAGGGCTGCCTCTTCCAGACAGATTCCTATCATCTTCTCACCAGAGATAACCCGGTCCAGCACAGCTCCGGATTTTTCCAGCAGATCATTATCTAAGTTGTCCAAAAAGCGGTTCATTATTTCATCTTCTGTCAGTCCGTAATCCTCTGACAGTATCTGAATCAGTGACTCAATGGCAGTATATGAGCTTCCCGAATTTTCCGGACTGGCAAATGCAATTTTTCCTTTCCAGTAATCATTCAGAATATATACCCAGCTTCTGGGCAGGCTGGCATCATTGACCAGCTTTGAATTGTAGCATATTACAATAGGCAGTCTGGAAAAGACAGTATAGCTGTCCGTGGAAGAAGAATAGGCATCATTCAGCTGGTCACTTTTTTCACTCCTGTAGGCCTCAAAACAGTCCGCATATACCTGCAGACTATCCACGCCTCCGCCAAACATAATGTCTCCTGCAGGATTCTCTTTTTCCTGCCTGATTCTATCTAACATTTCATTGGTTCCACCTGCTATTACCTCTACCCATATGCCAGTCCGGTCCTCAAACTCTCTGACTATGGGACCATATATTTCTTCCTTGTGGGATGTGTATACCACCAGCTTGTCATCTTCCTCTAACAGGAAGTCACCATCCTCTTCTTTCTTTCCGCAGGCAGACAAAAATAAACCTGCGAAAACTACGCAGGTTATTAAAAGCATCTGTCCAAATATTCTATTGAAATAATTTTTAATAGATGTCTCCATGGTTAATCTATATAATCCTCAACCAGATTGAGCTTGTTGTCCTTAGCCAACTGTAAGCACCCCTTAACAGAATCATCATACAGCCATTCAGGGTCATGGGCATCGCTTCCAACAATTACACGGATATCTGTTCCCTTAAGTTTATCCCAAAACAGTCTGTCTGTATAGGGATATCTGTCTCCTGTTGAAAAACTTCTGATTCCACGCCTTATTCCATTGGCATTTAATTCCAGAATATAACCCCGACTTACAGCCGCATCAATAAGTATCTCATCGGCTTTTGCACAGCCTTCACTTCCATCTATGTCTGACATATAGTACAAATCCGGGTGAGCCACGTATGAAAAATATCCTGTTTTCATTGCTCTTACCACTGAATTAGCATAGCCCACTGCCTGTTCTCCGTTTTCCAGACAATTGAACAGCCATGTGATATATCCACTTTCATCCATATAATAGTGCTGACCTAATATCAGATATTCGACCCCTTTGCTATTTAATAGCCAGTCATAGTATCCATCATACTGCCACAGATACTCCGCTTCCAGTCCTACACGAATACTGATATCATCCTTATATACTTCCTTAAGCCTAAAGCATTCATCCAGATATCCGCTCAGTTCTTCAAAGGCCATTCTGTTAGAAAAGGCATCCCCTGGAAAGGGCGCATGCTCTGTCATTCCCAAATCGGTAAAGCCCAGACTAATGGCTTTTTTTACATAGTCTTCCAGTGTTCCCGTTGCATGACCACATATTTCATTATGTGTATGAAAATTTTTTCTAAACATATCTAAGAATTATCCCTACGTTCGCCTTCATTATCATAGCATTCACAGAATCTTGCCATGAAAGATTCCGGCTCATCTCCTGCATAGAGGTGACCCAGATCTCCAAAGGCTGAAATTCTAAAGATTGCCCGCCCTTTTCTCCTCTCCTCTGTATACACAGAAGTCACAGAGGATGGCAGTGCACAGGTTCCATGCCACAAAATCATTGGGCTGATATTCATCAGATGCGATAACAGCACACTTTCCAGACCAAAATGACAGAAAAAGGCAATTGTATCATTATTAGCTTCCTTCACATCATACAACAGACCATTTCGAACATATCCATGCTCTGCCAGCACCTGGTCAAAGCAGGCACATATTCTGTCATATTCTTCCCCCACCTTGCCGGCTGCCATTATAGGATCCGTCTTCCAGGCATCCCTGTCATACATATGGGGACGGCTGGTCCAGTCCTCAGGAACCCAGTCCCATGCTATTGTATCCTTTTTATCCGGTCTGTCAATCTTGCATGGAAATTCCTTGAGCCATTCACAAGAAATAGCGGTGTCGGTCTGACCCAACGCCGCTAATGAAGGTGCAGCTGTCATTGCCGCCCTTCCTAAGGGCGACACATAACACTGCTTAATATTCATTTTACCAATCTTTTTAGCAAGAAGTTCTACCTCTCTCTTGCCCTTTGGGGTCAGCCCGTCAACTGTGTAATCCGGCTCCCCATGTCTGACTATTAATAATCTCATTATTCCACCTGTTTATTTGGAGCTTCCAAAATCCATATCGCTCTTATTGCCTAAAGTTACCGGAACTGTGAACTCCTGATAATTCTGACCATTACCACGCTTAACAGTTACATTAACTGTTGTTCCAGCCGGATAATATTTCAATTTCTTCTGAAGCTCCTCCATTGTGGTGATTCCTGTATCATCAAATTTTACAATTACATCACCCTGTACAAGTCCAGCCTTGGCAGCTCCGGTATTCTCATATACCTGACCAATATAGATTCCCTTGGGTAATCCATATGCCTTGGAAACCTCGTCAGTTACATTAATTCCTGATATTCCAAGATATGATTCCTGACCTGCCTCAACCTTGCTTCTGGTTTCCTTGCCCATGAGGCTTTCAATGATAGGACGTGCTTCTGATATTGGTATAGCATAACCCATTCCTTCAACAATTGCACCACCTATTTTATTTGAATTAATTCCAATTACCTGTCCAGAAATATTGAGAAGGGCTCCTCCTGAGTTACCAGGATTAATTGCTGCATCAGTCTGAATCAGATCAAAATCTGTATTGGTCATATCCATCTTTCTATGAATAGCACTTATGACACCTGTTGTAACAGACTGGCCATAGCCCATGGCATTTCCTATAGCAATAGCAGGTTCGCCAACCTTAAGCTTGTCACTGTCACCCAACTCTGCTATGGCAATTTTACTTTTTGTTTCTGCCTTAATATTTTCAAGAGGAATTGCAACAACCGCCAGATCCTTCTCAGAATCATAGCCCTTAACCAGTGCATCAGCCTTTTCCTCATCATTAAATGTTATGGTGAGAGTATCTGCATCACTAATTACATGATAATTTGTCACAATCAAAAGCTCTGAATCGGTCTGTTTTACAATAATTCCCGAACCAGCAGACTGACTTTCCTGAGTAAACTGCTGTCCCCAGAAATTTTGCGCGGTTACAGTTCCAGTATTGGTTACCTGCACAACTGCCGGCATTACCTTATCAACAACTGCCGTTACATCAGTTACAACGGTTGTAACCTGCTTCTCTTCAGTCTCTGCCGGAGCCTCAGGAGCAGCCTGGGCTTCTTCTTTTTCAGGATTTAATGCCTCCTGAATTTCTTCAATAGGATTTTTAATGGCATTTTCTTCTCCATCTGGATGGAGCAGTGTATTTATTTCCTTAAAACCATAAAATGTGGTTCCGGCACATACACCAAATATTATTCCACACAATAGGGCAATAGCTAACTTCTTACCAAGAGAGGTCTTTTTGTTATTGCCATGCTGTCTGCTTCCATTATATCTGCTGTCAAACTCCTGATTCATCTTTCCAAATTCATCATCCTGATTGCCACCATTATATCCATTACCATTGGGACGGTTATAACTTCCACCACTGTAATATCCATAATGAGTCTCCTCTGGATCTCTGTATCCGTAATTATATCCGCCTTCTCGTTTGTTCTCGTCGTTCATAACTCTGCCTTCCTAACTGATACTATATGATTTATTTTTTCCCTGATATCAGGGTCTGTTCTATTCTGAATAGAATATTAATATCCAATTGTGTTCAATTTGTGATAAAAGTATTACAAAAATGAAAAATCCTGACCCTCACGAAATACTACTTTGTAAGGCTCAGGAAAAAAATACCTATAAAAGGGAGGATGCCAGGTAACCTATCGTCACCTGGCATTTATTATGAAAAAGCTTTTTAAGTTTTTTGAAAATGTCTAATTTGTGTATCAAGTCGTTTGCTTTACTTGATGATGTTAGTATACGTCACACTTTTGAACAAAATTAATTATGTAAATTAACGTTTGTTTAATGATTTATGAACATTTTATGAACAAAAGCTCTTTCAAACCCTATTTTTACACCACGTATACGTGCTACGCATACGCATATGTTATGTTTTCGTGATTTTTAATAATTTCTGCCTATAGGTTTTGAACAAAATTTTTCACAATTTTCAAAGGATGATTTTGTCTATTCTGTCTTGATTTCTGACACTATGCTGTCACTCATCTGTTCATGAATGGCTTTCTCGGCTACTGCCTTCTGAGTATCAATAGCCTTTGGCTTTTCCTCTTCCTTCTTTCCAGTTATGAAATTGATAATCTTTTTGAATACAGCCTTAATTCTTCCCCATGCACCAAGATCCTCCTTGGGTGGTTCGATATCAACCGCATTATCTAACTCTTCATCATCAATTGTGATTTCTTTGGTTCTCATTATTATCTGAATAGAAGCAGGTGTACTATTCTTGGAAGAGGTAAATGAAGGGAATGCCTGATTAATATCCAGATTCAGTACATTACTGTCTGCCTCTATCTCATCAATCTCATCATCGATGGCATTCTTCATGGTATCCTTAGCCTTGCGGAAAGTATCTGTTCCATCAGTAATACCAATAGTGCTGCCAATAATATCTATCATTCCATCCAGAGATGAATCTATAGCAGTACTTACTGCCCCTTCGGTAATATCCATAATATTTCTAAGACTTCTAAGGGCTGTCTGGGTAGCCTTAACTGACACATCTGCGTTGTAGAGGAAATCCTCCATCATATCAATCAGGTTATTCAGATTGGTTCTGTAATCCTTGTTTGCTTCCCATGCCAGAGCATCTCCCTGAACTAACAGAGACTGTACTACCTTGAGCATGTCGTCTATGTCACTTACCATGGTCATAGTCTCGTTCATAGGTCCTACGCTCTTGCCCAGCAGTTCTCCCGACATTCCTGCCAGACTGGCGTCAATTAATAAATCTGCATTTCCAGTGCCCTGGTCGACAATGCTAGCAGCCGCCTGTTTCATCAATGCTGCTTGCTGCTCAGAGGTTAATGCCCCAAAGGCTCCGGCACCGCCTGCAAGTTCTTGCGCTTTTGCTAACACTGTAGCATTCGAAGTACCTGCTATTGCCTCAAGCTTGGCCTGGGATACCTTCAGCACACTTTCCAGTGCTTTAAGCTCCTCCTCGGCTTCTTCAGAATCACTCTTTGCCAGTTTTTTCAAATCACGCAGCTTATCATTCAGATCATCCAGATCTTCTCTGGTTTCCTCTGTATAGTACTGCATACTATAGATAGTACTTCTCAGGCCCTCCATTCTGTCCATGGCCTTGTTGAAATCCTGCTGCTCAATGGCAGACTGGTTAGCCAGGAATGTAAGACTGTTGGAAATACCATCCAGTGAATCTATAGCTGCATCGGCATCAGCCTTAACCTGATCCTTGTTGGCATCATAGGTTCCCTTTGCCTGCTTTGCAGCTTCCAGACCTTTTCTTGTCTTTTCCAGGCCACCTCTCATGCTTGACAGATTGTCAAAGATAATATCAGCACTGTCGCTCATTAAGTCCAGTGAATCCTTAACCTTGTTCTTAACCTCACGTACATCACTGATCATTCCCAGTGAATCAAGAGTTGCAGGAACCATCATTATAAAGGTTCCCATTGACTCGTAGGATTTTGTTCCAAGGTCTATCTGGAAGGTATTTTCTTCTCCTGGAAGAGCCAGGAAAAATACTGCCTTTTTGGTTCCAAGGCTCTGAGTCTGAGCTCCTGGAGCATTCAGGGAATAGGTGTCAGAATCCATATCTGCAATGGTTCCAACTGCCAATACCATGTTATTTTTATAATATTCAGGGGCCTTTTTATTAGGAACTGCCTCTATCAGAGTTGTTACCAGTCCACTGGCTCCAGCCAGATCCTCACCCTTTACGGGTTTTCCATTGAGTCTGTAGCTTACATCAATTGTCCAGGGAAGCTCCATATCCAGTTTGTCGGATTTAGCTTCGAAGTAAAATGTCTCTGCATCACTACCGCTAATATCCCACTTTACCTGGTCTCCATTTATGACAGGCTGAATGGAATTGGTCATATTGATTACTTCCTGATAATTTCCGTAATCAATTATTTCGGTATTTCCGTTAAGTACACATCCCTTAACAATCTCTACCTCGTCTATTCCACCATAATAGTCCGTGTTTATATATACAGCTTCATCAACTTCAACCTTTGGCGCTGCTGCCAGCACATTCACTGGAAGTGTTCCTGCCACCATCAGTCCTGCCATTGATACTGCCATTATTCTGTTCATTATTTTTTGTGTTCGCATTACCAACACTCCTTACTAAATACAAACTCTGCAACCAACTGACAACTTAGTACTTTTATTTTTTCTTAGTAGCTTTTTCCTTTTTCTTTTTCAGTTCAACCTTTTTATGAGGCTTATTTTTACTAAAGATTCTGTCTGAAAGCTCTCTCTCTCTAAAGATTAGTCCATCAAAGGTACTCATGAGGGCAGGTATAGCCACCATAACCATCAGCATACTCATAAATCCGCCTCGGCCAATCATATGTCCTATGGAAGAGATCGCACTTACTGATGAAATAAAATAAATACTATATCCGGCAAGAGTAAGTATCATACCTGAAGTAATAATACTTGAAATACTCTTCCTCAGTGTATTGATGCCTGACTGGAAAGGAGTCATGCCTTCCTCGCGGCTTGCCAGATAATTATTGGTCATAAGAATTGAATAGTCTACCGTTGCACCCATCTGAACGCAGCTTACAATTACATATCCGGTAAACATCAGCGTTTCACCCTGGATATAGGGTGTTGCCATATTAAGGAAAAGAGCCACACCGATAGGAATCAGCACCAGGATTGGCAAAAGCAGTGATTTGAAAGCAATCATAACAACTACCGCTATACCCATAACTGAAAATCCTTCTGTAATGAGGTAATCATTCAGAATTATCGTCTTGATTTCCTGAGTACTTGGTGTATGTCCTACCACATAGGAATTATTGGGGTAATAACGCTTTACAATCCCTGTAATCTCGTCATTAGTCTGAAATGCCAGTTCACTCTCTATGGATGTCCTTGTGTACAAAAGCATTCTGGCATAATTGTCACTTCTAAGGAGACTTGTAATACTGCTTGGAACTATCGATTCAGGAATACCCTCTGGCAATACAGATGACAAACCAGTACAGCTTCTCACATAGTACAAATCCTTAAGTTCTTCAGCCATCTGCCGCTCTCTGACCGGATCCCCATTGGGAACAATCAGCAGATACAGATCGCTTCGTCCAAACTTTTCCTCTATTTCATTGGAATCATCATATACCTGAGTTCCTTCGCTTCGTCCCATGGCCGAATTACCAAAGGAATAATCATTCATGCTCTGAGCAATATATGCAGGAACTACAATAATAGCCATCAGTGCAAGAACCACATATCTCATGCCAAAGATAGCTCTTGAGCTCTTTTCAAACTTGGGCATAAAGCTCTTATGTTTATATTTTTCAATCTTGTCGTCAAATTTGAGAATAAGAGCCGGCATCAGCAACAGAACTGTAAGCACCGAACAGATAATGGACTTTCCTAATACAAAGCCTATATCTGCACCCAGTGTAAAGCTCATGGTACCCAGCGCCACAAAGCCTACGAAGGTGGTCATGGCTGAGGACAGAATAGAAACAGCTGACGCATTAATTGCTCTCTTCATGGCCTCAGGCTTGTTGCCCGGATGCTCATGGTTCATGGTTTCAAAAGTCTCCAACAGGAATATTGAATAGTCCATACTGGTAGCCAGCTGGAGAACCGATGCCACCGACTGACTAAGGAATGAAATCCGGCCAAACATCAGGTTCGACCCCTGATTTAACATAATAGCTATTCCCATTACCGCCAAAAACAAAAGTGGCTCAAGCCAGGAAGTAGTTGTAATAAGCAGAATTACTAAAATAATTAGTACTGCCAGAATCATGATAACAACTATTTCGGAGCTTACATTGTCAATCAGAGATTTGGTTTCAATGGCAGGCCCTGCATAGGCAGCCTTATCTCCAAGCATCTCCTGTATTTCTACAATGGCACTATCAGTGCTGTCTGCGTAATCACCCTCCTTGAAGGTAATATCCATAACAGCACATCTGTCCTTGTAATAATCGCTCTGGCTGGCAGCATCAGTAAAATCGCCACCCATGAATACATCCGCACTCATCCAGCTGACCATATCAACGCCTTCAACGCCTTCCAGCATCTGCTTATACATGGCAGCTTCGTAGATTGATACATCCCTTATCATTACTCTGGCTGTTCCAGGGTAACCAAACTCTTCTTCCATTACATCAATGGATTCCCTGGTTACTGCGCTCTGGGGCAGATACTCTGTCAGGTCGTAATTTACCTTTACTAAGGGAAACATAGCCAGACACACAAAAAAAGCAATAACGAAGATAGTTGTAATCAGTCCATACTGATCAACAATAAATCCGGCTATGCCGCCAGTCCCATTAATTGCTTCTTTTCTCTTTCTAACTCTTTTAATTAATTTATCTACTAATTTTGTCATAGTTCACCACTCACGCCACAAAACTCACAACAGGCTATTATACCACATCAGACTCGACTTTTCACGCGCTTCCGCTCATTTTTTACGCATTTGTGGTATTTTTTGCTATGTGTTTTTATTCTTACAACGTTCCCACCTTATTAATGTGCAGTATTATCACATCTGCTTTTCAAAGTAGTCCGCCAACCTTTCCATAGGCACTGGAGGTGAATAGAAATATCCCTGAATCAGGCGAAATCCTCTCTCAACCGAAAAATCTCTCTGCTCAGCATTTTCAACGCCCTCAACCAGAGACAAAATTCCACATTTATTAAAGAAGTCCACCAGCAGCTTTAGCAGTTCATCTGCCTTATGGTCCTCTATGGCCTTGTATAGCATAGCCTTGTCAAATTTAATTGTCATAAATGGATAGGTTACTATTCTTTCCATGTTGGAATAGCCCGTTCCAAAGTCATCCAGGACAAGCCTTACCCCGGCGCGGTTCAATTCTTTCATGGTATTAAGAATCGAATTGTAATCACTCAACTCTACACTCTCTGTAATCTCTATCCTAATCTTCCCTGGATCCACACCATTTTGTTCAATAATTCCCAGAATCTCCGAAGCAAAGGTAGGCTGCTGGAACTCACCTGTAGAGCAGTTAATACTGATTGCATCAACCTTATATCCCTCCTGCTCCAGACTCTTAATCTTTTTGCACACCTTGTTTACCATTATCAATGTAAGGGGGTGGATACAGTTAATCTGCTCTGCCACTCCAATAAATTCATCCGGGAACAGCATTCTTCCATTATCTTCAATACGCATGAGGGCCTCTGCCACCCTGCATTTGCCCGTGTCGGCATCAGCTATTGGCTGGGCATAGCATATTATTCTGGGATCGTCCAGATCTCCTCTTGCACGGATGTCCGAGAGAATGTGTTCTACAGCATATGATTTTATATAATCCTGCACATCCTCCTTGGTAACATTATAGTATTCGCGAGTATTATAATCAGTGAATCCTGCCTGAATCTTTCTGACAGCCCCCTTGATTACTTTTCCGCTGGGGGCACCCGCACTTTCCCTGACTGTAATCATTTTATAGGCTGGATCCAGCTTCCTTTGCCCAAATCTGACCTCATTCTCCATGATTTTCTGTATTCCAGAGATTATTCTTTCAGCCTCTTCTTCATCCTTCACATAGCAAAAGCCCATATATGTATACATATTATGGGAAAAAATTTGCATTCCATAACTCAGTGCCTCGATTTCCCTGCATATTTTCGAACTGGCATATTTTATTCCAGCCATAATATCATCAAACTCTCTGTTTTTTAGCTGAGGGAATCTTACATAAATATACACATACTTCTTTTTGCTCTTGGCAGCCCTGTCAAGAATAATATATAGCGGTTCCTCTGATCTGCAGCCAAAGTTTTCGTCAAATTTAGTATTATGGAAAAGTATATAAAACAGTGTGAAGGGCAATACATAGGTATAGCTGGTTATAACAAGCGTAGGGAAAAAGAACTGAGTCACCAGCACCATAATATCTGCCGGAATAAAAACTGCACTTCCCCACACTACAACACGGGCTATTGTTTTGTTATTGATTAAAGATGCAGTAAATACAAAACCCGCATCAATGATTCCACAGACAACATAACTCAGATACCAGTTCGACAGAATAACCTTGCCCTCTGAGTAAACAATCAGCTTGTCAGTAACCATTGGATAAAAAATGATTGCAGCATAAACTACTGCAAACAATGCCTCCATTAGCAGAGTGAGCTTAGCCTGAAGGCGTCTTTTATAGCTCAGAAAATTAATGTAGGAAAAAATTAGATTTAATATGAAAATATATAATATTCCAAATATTATATATGTAGCATTAAAGAGACTAATGCTAAAGGTTGCCTCACAGGATACCTGATTAAGCATGAAGATGTGCACCAGTATCTCAATAGCTGACAGTCCAAAGCCCACTGTACACATAACCATCAGTCTTGTCATCTTGGGCTGTTGCACCAATATAAGCAATAGCATCAGCACGCACAGGCTAAGCATTACACATTCTGTTACAATATCATATCTCAAAAATAAAGCTGGCATTTCTCTCCCCTAAAGCAAATTCAAGCTACTGATTTAAAAATTCCACAAACCTCTTGGCATTATCCAAATTCTTCGAATTCACAATAATACCCACTGCCACCTGACTGGCCCCTTTGGTACCATCAAACATTTCCCTGTTAAAAAAAGCAGGAAGCTTTTCTGCTCGTATTCCCAACACCCTGCCGTCAGCCGCAACGACTTTGTCTGGCATATTAGACAGCTCCTCATCAGAAAAAATCTGTCTTAAATCCATAAAAAAGCCTGCATCCGCCTCCTGATTAAAGGATTTAAGCTCAGTCACCAGAATATCCAGGTCTCCTGCATTAACCAGAGCCATAAGCTTGGCATTGTACATGGCACTGGTATAGCTTTGGTCATCTTCTGTTGAGCCACCCATCTGGCAGACCACTTCATACTTCTTAGTATCAATCCGGGCGAACTCTTCGTAATCCTCTATCAGTGATGTATCATCCACTACTGTTGTGTCAAATATCATTATGGACAGAGCTTTTTCCTTCGCTGTCGCTATACTTACTATAACAGAGCAGACTATCAACAGCAACACGGCGCCTCCGATTGCATGCCATTTATAGTACATCCAGAAGTACTCGCACTTCTTTGCAAAGCTGTAATTTTTGTCTCTTATTGTAGGTTCATTCATTCAAGCTATTCCTTGTGATAAACATCGTAATGCCACTTACTTTGCTGGTGGCCTTGCAATAAATACAGAAAAGGAGACCCCCTAAGGGCTCTCCCTAATTTTCCTTATAGTATGTGCTAAAAATTAGTCAGCGTTAGCCTTAATGTAATCAATTACATCGCCCACAGTCTGCATACCCTCTAAATCCTCCTGTGGAATCTCAACACCGTATTCTTCTTCAAAAGCCATTACAAGTTCAAACAAATCCAAAGAGTCTGCACCCAGATCATCCTTAAAAGAGGTATCCTCTGTAATTTCCATATCAACATTTAACTGTTCCCTGATTATCTCTGTAACTTTCTCTAACATTATTACGACTCCTTTTTTGCTATACCTTCTAAAAATGATATTTAATATTTAGATGCCACAATCAATGTTTCAACGCATCCGCCCGCAAACAAAATGTTCTTACTGATTTAAGAATATTAACATACATTTCTTTTGTCAACAGGTTTAAAAAAATAACCCCATATATTTTGTCTAATTAATATATTAGCCATTTAATATCTTAGCCATATGATATTCTAACAATTTAATTCTCTGTATATATCTCTCTTGCTGACTCCCCTGTCAGCTGCCACCATCTTCATGGCATTTTTTTCGTCCATGCCCTGCTTTCTATAGATATCCATATGCTCCTCAAGGCTCATTGAATTATAGTTTTCTCTTTCAGAAGCAACAAACTGTTCTTTATCAGCTCCTCCCAGTACCAGCACATATTCTCCTCTGGGTTCATTCTCCTCAAAGTATTCCAGCGCCTTTTCCAGTGTGGTGGGCATCACCGTTTCAAATTTTTTAGTCAGCTCCCTGCACAGGGTAAGTTTTCTGTCTCCCAGCTCTCTGTATAAAAGCTCCAGGGTTTTAACCAGGTGGTGAGGGGCCTCATAGAGAATTACAGTGCGGAATTCATTTTTAAGACTTTCCACAACTTCTCGCCGCTCCTTCTTGCCCTTGGAATCTCTGTCTGCAGGAAGAAATCCCTCAAAGATAAATCTTCTGGCCGGAAGTCCTGACAGTGTCAGCGCTGTTATGCAGGCACAGGCTCCCGGAAGGCTTGTGACTGTGATGCCTCTCTCATGGCACAGACTGACCAACACCTCTCCCGGATCTGATATGGCGGGAGTCCCGGCATCTGTAATCAGTGCAACCACTGTACCTGAGAGCATTTTATCCGTCAGCTCTCTTGCTTTTTCCACCTTGTTATACTCATGATAACTGGTCATTGGAGTATGTATATCAAAATGATTTAATAGTTTTATGCTGTTTCTGGTATCCTCTGCGGCTATGATATCAGCCTGTGAAAGGGCCTCTATCACTCTGGGGGTCATATCATTCAGATTCCCTATGGGAGTTGCGCATAGGATAAGTTTTCCAATTTCACTCATAATCAATATCCATATATCTGATAAATCTCATCTGTATACTTATTGGGGGACTCATATACAATAATGGGCTTTTCTACTATCATTCCTCGTTTCCCGCCCCGGACTGCCTCAATCAGTACCATATTGGGTTCCCTGTCCACGTAAGGGTATACTAACTGCATTCGCTTGGGTTCAAGCCGGTATTTTTGTAAAACCTCAAATATTTCTGCCAGTCTCTGGGGCCTGTGTACCATGCAGAATCTCCCCTGGGGCTTAAGTGTAAGACTTGCCTGACTAATTACATCCTCCAGTGAACACAGCACCTCATGCCTGGCTATGGCCTTGGCATCAGTTGGATTCTTCAGGCCATGAGTATTAGCCATATAGGGTGGATTACAGGTAACCAGGTCAAATCGGGCCTTGCCATAGATATGGCTGGCTTCCTTAACATCTCCCAGGTCCACCCTCAGCACATTATCCAGGTTGTTAAGCTGCACACTTCGCCTGGCCATATCTGCGCTGTCAGGCTGTATCTCCAGACAGAATCCCTCTTCTATTGCCATTTTAGCCGTCAGCAAAATTGGAATAATTCCTGTGCCTGTGCACATATCCAAAAGCTTTACAGACTTTTCTTTTGCATTATTCTGACGGGTATTTTTCAAACTTACAAACCCGGAAAGCAGCACTGCATCCATACCAAAACAAAATCGGTCTGGATCCTGTATGATTTGCAGATTGTTTCTCTGCAAATCATCAATACGCTCTCCGGGTTTCAAATTAATCATCATTTAGATTGCTCTTGCTTTCTCTTTTCTCAAGGGCTTCCAGAGCCTGAAGCTCCTTCTCCTCCTGAGATACATTATCCTTGTCCTTATCCTTCTTCTTATTCTTATGATGACGCTTTTTAAACCTAAGTTCATCGGCCTTGCAATCAACTATTTCTTTTTCATCATCCTTTTCAATAAGGACCTTAACTGTCTGACGTAAGATATTGACACTGTAAACAGTACCTCTTCTGCCATCCTCCAGAGTGACCTGATCCCCATTGCCAGGCATATGACGATTCAACTCCTCATAGGTGTCTTCCTCATGCTTCAGGCAACACATAAGTCTTCCACATACACCGGAAATCTTGGTAGGGTTGAGGCTTAGATTCTGCTCCTTGGCCATCTTGATTGATACTGGAATAAAATCTGATAAATGTCCATGACAGCATAGAGGTCTTCCACAGATTCCTATTCCCCCCAATATTTTGGTTTCATCTCTGACACCAATCTGTCTAAGCTCAATTCTTGTCTTGAATACAGAAGCAAGATCCTTAACCAGGTCTCTAAAATCCACTCTGCCATCAGCCGTAAAATAGAACAGCACCTTGTTATTATCAAAGGTATATTCAGCATCAATAAGCTTCATGTCCAGTTCGTGCTTCGCTATTCTTTCCTTACAGGTTTTAAAAGCCTCTCTTTCCTTGATCTTGTTCTCAGTCTGCTGCTTTTCATCCTTTTCTGTAGCAATTCTGATTATGGGCTTTAACTGTTTGTTAAACTTGCCATCCTCTATCTGTGTAGGTTTGCAAACTACTGTACCATACTCAATTCCGCGGGAAGTCTCAACTATTACATGCATTCCCCTCTTAAGTGCAAAATCCAGGGGATCAAAATAATAAATCTTGCCCGCTGTTCTGAATCTGATTCCAACTATTTTTTTCACAATCTATAACCTCAACTATTGTCCCTTATTGTCATAAGCAACAATTCCATTGTCAGATCAAAGTTTACATTAGCTCTGATTCTGAGTTTTGCTGTTTCCAAAGCATTGAGAATTTCCTCAATACCCTCATATTCACATCGGTCAGATACCCGTGTAATCTGATCCATTTCTTCCTTGAAGATAATGGAGTCCACATCTCTGGTGGCCTTATACATGAGAATATCTCTATACCATACAGCTATAATATCCAGATATTCACCTATTTCAAGCTTATACTCTCCAATTCGTTTCATGTTGGCTATTATTTCCGCATCATCCATTGATGATATGTTACGAAGAAGTGAGAGCGCCTCGTCACGAATGTTTTCAAATTCTTCACTGGAAGCCAACAGCTTAGCCTTACCAATATTGCCTCTGGCAAAGGCTACGCAGATATCTGCCTTATAGGAAGGCACCTTAACATTCTCCTGCAGATACTTTTTTACCAGCTTGTCTGCCACAGGCTTCATATGTAGCACAGTGGCTCTGCTTAGTATTGTCTGCAGCAGAGAATTTTCATTAGTGGTAAGAATCAGAATTATTCCATATGCAGGTGGCTCCTCCAAAGTCTTCAATAGAGCATTCTGCGTCTGTACAGTCATTTTCTCGCCTTCATTAATAATGTAAATCTTATATTTTCCATTATAAGGCTTGATAACCATATCATTGACTATCTGGTTCCTTACATCATCCACACCAATTGAATTAGGTTTCTCATGGGAAACCCTAATTATATCCGGATGATTACCCGCTGCAGCCTGCTTACAGGACGCGCAGATTCCACAGGGTCTGTCTGTACCGTTCTCACACTGCAGAGCCTGTGCAAATATTTTGGCAATATATTCTTTTCCGGAGTATCTGTCTCCAACGATTACATAGGCATGTCCCGGTGTGCCGCTTGTGCATGCCGTCTCCAGCTGTTTTCTAATATGCTCCTGCCCAATAATGTCTTCAAAGCCTGCCATATAATACCTCACACCTTATCTTTTGCCATCAGGTAAAGATGTCCAATAGCAATCCCTGTATCTCACCAATACGCGCCAGAATCGCTATATTATCCTTTTCATCATTTACCAGCTCCTGAGCCAGCAAATCCAAAGTCTCATCAACTCTTCTTATTATACCATAAACACGGTGTCTTCCTCGCCTGTCCAGAAAATTTTCTCTGGAAAATTTATGAGACCTGTTCACAACCTCATTCAGGAAATCCTTAATCAGTCCCCTGTAATGCTTCATATCCCTTACATCGCGCTTCTTGGCAATCTTTTCCCCTTCCGTCGTAATGGCTGTCAGCATCATTGATAACTGCTCCTGAAGAGATGCATCATCCACCCTGGAGGCCAGTAC
This sequence comes from Lachnospiraceae bacterium UBA1729, assembly GCA_002315945.1. GTDB lineage: Bacteria > Bacillota > Clostridia > Lachnospirales > Lachnospiraceae > UBA1729. The sequence goes on from DCIJ01000055.1 coordinate 66,995, forward strand.
AAACTTAAAGCCACCATCACTGACCTGGGGCTGTCCGGCAGTATCTGCCGGTTGTATGGGAGTTGTCTGATTTACTTTAATATCCATAGCTTACCATCATCAAGCCCCTCAACCATAAGTCCCGAATCAATATAGGAGCCAATCATTCCAATATGGGTTTTATTAATTATTTCGCCCGGAACCAGTAAGGGAATCCCCGGTGGATACAGCTGTACAAATCCGGCGCTCTTTTCTCCCTCACACAGTTCAGGCTTTTCCTGTCTGCTCTGGGCATCCATCGCTTCCCGCAGGTTTATGCTTTCAATATTTTTTTCGGCAAAAAAACTGTTTTCATATAGCCCTGCCCGGTTGTTGTGCTCATCTGTTGGGAGATATTCTATTATATCATCTATCCCTTCCAAAGCACAAAACAGTCTTTCAAAACCTTCTTTACTGTCCATAAGAGATGCCAGACAGCACACATACTGGCCGGTTACCATTTCAGGCTCTATAAGGTAATCATCCCTTAATGCTCTTCCAATCTGTACCCCGTCAAAAGCCTTCTGACTACTTTTATTAAAAATAATTATTTTCGAAATATCCTTGTCAGCCCGCCTTGGTACAACACCAATGTTTTTTAGGCCTTCAGCTCTGTCGTAAAAATCATTAATATTCTCGAAGAATTCTTCTGTCAGCTTAAGTCCTTCCTGTTTTAACAGGCAAAAGCACTGTTCTATCATTGCCATCAGTAGATAGGACGGACTGCTGCTCATATATACAGACAAATACTTGTCCAGCTTTTCTTTGCTCACCAGATTTCCCTGCAGGTGAACCACCGCAGTCTGTGTAGGTGCCGGCAGAGTCTTGTGTATGCTATGTATTACAATATCCGCACCAGCTTCAAGTGCCCCCTTGGGGAATCTTTTATCCAGAAAAAAATGCGCCCCATGGGCTTCATCCACAATAAGCGGAACACCTGCTTCATGACACAGGTTCGCAATTCTCTCAACGTCACTTACAATTCCATCATAGGTTGGAGATGTAATAAAAACCCCTTTGGTATCAGGATGCCTGTCCAGAAGGTACCCTATTGTTTCGGGATTCATCCTGCCAGCAAACATGCCCTCATTTTCAGGATATGCATATACGCAGTGCAGATTTCTAAGCCCACAGGCATTAAAAGCCGCCTTATGGCTGCGCCTGTCCAGAATTATTTTTTCCCCATCCTTTAGGGACCCGCTGATGGCCGCCAGTATTCCTGCTGTACTGCCATTTACAGAGATTCTGGTGTATGCTCCACCGTAGAAATCCCCAATCTGGCACTGGAGCTCCTTAAGTATTCCCTGGGCATGATGAAGATTATCAAAATTTTCTATTTCTGTAATATCAAACCTGTATGCTTCATCAAAGGCAGTATTACTCATATGTCTTTTATGTCCAGGCATATGAAAGGGATACACCCCCTTATTATTTAATTCTTCCAACCTCTCAGTAAGCTTCATTTCGAATATTTGATATATATGTTTTTATTTCATCAATGCATCTGTCCAGAGAATCATTATAAAAGCTTTTTTCTATTCCGGCCTGGGCCAGCTTTTCTTCAGAAAAATCATCTGCATCCGCCAGATATCTTCTGCAAAGTTCTCTGTATTTGGGCTCCTGCTGATTGCGTTCTCTGGTTAGCGCTCTTAGAAGCCTCTCCCCGTCGTCAAGGTCAATATATATAGGAATAATTCTTTCTTCAGGCAATGCATTCTTTGTATTTACAAAAGATTCTACCGTTCCAATAACAATATAGTCCTGATCCGCTGCCTTTGTCATTTCATCCAGGGCAGTAAAATAAATCCATTCTCCGTGAACGGTGTTGTATACCCTGTATTCAACTACCTGACCGGCGCTTTTCATATCTTCAAACTGCTCTTTTGTTACAAAATGATATTCTCTGCCCGGCTTTTCTCCTGCACGAATAGGACGTGTAGTGAAGGGAATCAGCGGATCCAGCTTAATTGTCTTATCTTCAAGAAGTTTTTTATAGATTGTATCTTTTCCTGATGAGCTCTTGCCCATCATGTAAAACAGCATTCTCATTTCTATACTCTCTTGCACTTCAAATCAGTCTAATTTGTGACCGTCACATCGATTCCATCCTGTTGGGTATCAGTAGTCTCAGCCCCAACCTGTGGCTCTGCCCCGTTGGCATCCCCAGTATTTGCCGGATCAGAAGTCTCAGGCTTTTCCTCAGCATTTGCCTCAGGCGTCACTTCTGCTCCAGTCTCATTTTTTTCTTCAGGCTTATCTTCTACTACCGGCTCAGGTTCATACTCAGCACTTTCAGGATCATAAAACACTACGCAGGGGAATCCCTTTTCAACATATTCATATATTTCCCGGGCCGCCTCCACAGGCAGATTTATGCAGCCATGGGAGCCATTGGTTTTATATATTCGTCCACCAAATTTATCTCTCCAGCTGGCATCATGCATGCCTTCATTTCCATTGAAGGGCATCCAGTAGCTTACAGGAGATGAGTAACCCTGACCCTTTAAGGTCGCGTCTCTTTCCTTGTAGGTAACTCCATATACACCAACATGAGTTCCGTTGCCCCTGGAAGTATTTCCTGACACAAAATCACTTTCCACAACAACCTTGCCCTCATGATACAGATACAGATGCTGGGTAGTAAGATTTATCTCTGCATAGGAAGGGCCAATGTCATCTTCGCCTCTGGCAAAGCCGCAATATCTGTACACCGGCTCATATTTACTCTCTCCGCCCTTTTGAATGAGCTCAAATATTGCTTCTGCAGTTGCATCCCTGTCTACCCTCCAGCCATAGGCGCCCTGCTCTATATCAACCTCATGACCTTCTGTCGTAACAAAATGGTGGGTCTGTCCAAACAAATCATATTTTCTGGAAAGATTTTTTACATAGTTCAGTACCGGTTCGTACTCAATCCATCCATGGGTATCATCCGTTTCAATCATTGGGAAGAGCACAGTATGATCTATTACAACCGGAATACCATGCCAGTCCACATCAATTTTTATTTTACACAGGTCTGTAAGACTCTTAATCCTGGGATCTTTCATCAGATCCAGGGCAGTTACCTGAGCCATTCTGTAGCAGTTTCTGTTCTGAAGATTCACGCTGTCATCAAGATTCACAACAGCATCACCAACAACCTTCAGAGTTTTCTCTCTTTCAAGAACAGTGCCCTCTGCTTCAGGCTCAATGTAGTAATTACAGTTTTCAGTATCCTCTACAAACGCAGCATCCCTTGGATCCCGTTTAGACTTGGAGAAGATTCCTGCATTCATTAATTCCTCCAGGCTTTCCTCATCATAGGATATCTCTATGGGCAGCTGAATCTGTATTGGGTTAAAGTAGTATTTGGGCCACACCCAGGCATCCTGCTGTCTGAAGGCCTCTTTGAAATCTCCGCTAAAGGTGCATTTTAATCCTATGTCTGCAGCCGCAATATATACAGGCTCCATCTCCTTGGTCTCAATTGCAATGAAATAGTCAGCAACCCTTTCCTGTAGCAGAGCCTTAACCTCCGATTCAGTCATGTTGAACAGGCTTTCGTCCTCAGCAGTCACCCATGAAAAGTGAGAGGAAAAATAAAATACTGATGCCAGGTAAACTGCCACAAGTACAGCCATCAGTCCCAGAACAAGCTTTATAGCAAACCCCATCTGAAAGCTTTTTTCCTTCTTCTCAGGTATATTATCTTTATTACCCTGTCCATCCTGTTTTGCACGCTTTGTTTTCTTATCTATACTATAATCCAGTTTTGGCGCTTTAAATTTATCTGCCATAACGTATCTCTCCAAAACACAACGTCACACGTTTTACGCGATCCTTATGATAAATACAAAAAAACCGAAAGACAAATCTGCCTTTCGGTTCAGTGAACTATTTCAGTGAGACACGGGGGGCTCGAACCCCCGACAACTTGATTAAAAGTCAAGTGCTCTACCACCTGAGCTAGTGTCCCCTATCTAGGCATCTGCCTATCTCTATTGACGCATCCGCGAATTCAAAGCACTGGGCTAACTGGATTCGAACCAGCGAATGCAGGAGTCAAAGTCCTGTGCCTTACCGCTTGGCGATAGCCCATTACAGGACAAAAATCCTGACTACCAATTGGTAGTGAAGGGTGGATAGTGGGACTCGAACCCACGGCCTCCAGAGCCACAATCTGGCGCGCTAGCCAACTGCGCCATACCCACCATAAAATGTGCCCAAAGGGATTCGAACCCCCGACCCACGGCTTAGAAGGCCGTTGCTCTATCCAGCTGAGCTATGGACACATGGCTTATCTCATTCATTGTACATAAGAAAAATGTTACTTGCAACAATTCTTTCTTAATCTTTACAAAAGAGAAAGCGGGTGATGGGAATCGAACCCACGTATCCAGCTTGGAAGGCTGGTGTTCTACCATTGAACTACACCCGCAAATTAATATTTTGTTGTTTGCGTCGGGGTGACAGGATTCGAACCTGCGACCTCCTGGTCCCAAACCAGGCGCTCTAGCCAAGCTGAGCCACACCCCGAATAAGGGATCTGTACGTCACAACGCAAGAGCCATTATATGTGCTGCCTAACTAATTGTCAACTACTTTTTTAAATATTTTTTATTTTTTTTGGTTTTCCGTTACTATTCACAGCCAATTTAAATCATATAGATCAACTCGTCGTGCTAGCACGCAAGAGACGATCTATATGATTTAAATTATGCCGCGAAGCAGTAACTCTTCCTATATGAGCAATCCGCTGGCTTTCAGCCAGCTTTGAAGCCCGCCAGGGCGAGATTGCGAATGTAGGTGGAGTCAGCTGTGAATAGTAACGTTTTTCCAAATATACCTTTCCAGACTGGCTGCATCTTTTTTAAATAAGAATGTATTTATCCCAACACTTTGTGCCCCTGCCAGATTGCTCTCCACATCATCAACAAACAGACAGCTGGATGGATTCAGATTAAATTTTTCTATGGTATAGGTAAAAATATCCTTGTCTGGTTTAACCATTCTCACATCAGCTGATATGACAGTATCTTCAAAATACTGGTGCCCCGGCACTCTTTCCCAATATTCATGCTGCCTTCTGCTGGCATTTGACAAAAGCAGCAGTCTAAAGCCACTATCCTTACATTTTTTTACCAGTTCTTCCATTCCAGTTACAGGAATTATAGGATCATCCCAACGGTTAATCAGGATGCCTGCTGCCTCATGAAGCCTTGTGGGAAGTTTTGACTTGGCACACTCTTCCAGATCCTTTTCATCCCATTCCCCGGTATCTAACCTGGGCCAGTCCTTGGATTTAAAGATTACATCAAGTAAAAGCTGCCTGTCTGCTTTGTCTTCGACACCTGCTCTGGACAGAAATGTCTCCGGTTCAAAGCTCATCAGTACATTTCCCATATCAAATATAATTGTGTCAATTTTTTTGATGCTCATACAGTTATTCATCACCCTCATCAAGTCTGTTTATTATTTTAACAAATATTCTGTTCAGGTAGAATCCAGAAACCAGCAAACTTACGATTTCAGCAATAGGGAAAGACCACCACACATAATTCACATCACCCAGAAGTGACAGCAGATAAGCCGCCGGGAGCAGCACAACAATCTGTCTGAGAATAGACACCACCAGACTATAGGTTCCCTTGCCCATTGCCTGAAATACAGATCCTGCCACAATACAAAATCCTGCTATTCCAAAATGGATACTTATTATTCTAAGAGCCGTTATTCCCATAGTCATCATATTTTCAGAAGCATCGAACAGCATCAGGAACTGTTTTGCAAAGAGCTGAAAAGCCACGAAGCCACCGAGCATTATCACTACAGCAGTCATAATTCCATACTTAATAGTCTTCACAACACGTTTTCTGTTATTAGCGCCATAGTTAAATGCCATGATTGGAACCAGTCCATTATTCAGACCAAATATTGGCATGAAAATAAAGCTCTGCATTTTGAAGTAGACACCAAATACAGCTACAGCAGTGGTTGAGAATCCAACCAGTATTCTGTTAAAACCATACACCATGACAGAACCGATAGCCTGCATTATTATCGAAGGAAAACCTACCGCATAGATACGTGCAATAATATCCACATCTGGTACCATTTTTTTCCAGTTAATTCTTATCTCAGTGTTATATTTCTGATTTAATATGAGTCCGACTGTAGCGCCAAGGCACTGCCCGATAACAGTTGCCCAGGCTGCACCAGCCACTCCCAGCTTTGGTGCTCCCGCAAGTCCGAAAATCAGAATGGGGTCCATAATAATATTTGTAATTGCGCCCACGCCCTGGGTTACCATCGAAAGTACAGTTTTACCTGTAGACTGAAGGAGTCTCTCAACCGTCATCTGGGTGAACAGTGCAAAGGACATACACAAAACCACGCTGGCATAATCAATTCCGTACTGAACCAGCTGTGCATCCCCAGTCTGGGAACGATAGAATGGAGCTACTGCAAAATTTCCAACCAATAGAAATAAAAGGAATTCCAGGCATATTAAAATAATTGCATTGGTAGCCGTCTTGTTTGCTCTCTCAGTATTTTTTTCTCCAAGGGATTTGGACAGCAGTGCGTTGATACCAACACCGGTTCCTGCACCCACAGAAATCATTAATGACTGTAAGGGAAACGCCATGGATACCGCTGTTAATGCCCCCTCATTTATCTGGGCAACAAATATGCTGTCTACTATATTATAGAGTGCCTGCACCATCATAGATATCATCATGGGCAGAGACATATTAAATATTAATTTTCCTATGGGCATGGTTCCCATTTTATTGGTCTTTGGCTGCATAATATCCTCCTCATTTTGTAATAAAAAAGAAATCAAAGAAGATACCCTCTGATTTCTTTTATAGCTGCGGATAACAGGACTTGAACCTGCACGGGGTTACCACCAGAACCTAAATCTGGCGCGTCTGCCAATTCCGCCATATCCGCAAACAGCTTTTATAATATAAAAGGTTTTGCCTTCCTTGTCAACACATGATAATATTCTTGCTATGCAGAACATAAAAATTTCACTAATTTTAACTACATATAATAGTCTTGATAACTTCTGTCAGACCATGGAATCCATTCTTGGGCAGGATTATCCAAATTACGAAATAGTAGTAAAGGATGGGGGTTCCACTGATGGCACCCTGGAAAAAATAGCCTACTATCAGCAGATGCTGGGCGAACGTTTTGTCTCAAAGACCTGTTCCGACACCGGTATCTACGACGCTATGAACCAGGGCTTTGCGCTTAGCAGTGGTCAGCTGGTTGTATTTTTCAACGACCTGCTTGCATATCCCCAGGCTCTCTCAGATATAGTATCTGCCTATTCATCCTTTGGCCCTGACTGTATTGGTGTGCACTCCGATTTGAACTACATGTCTGGCGAAAAAATTGTCAGAGCCTGGCGCATGGGCCGCGGGCACTTTAGAAGCGGATGGATGCCAGGGCATCCCACCCTGTTCCTGAAACGTTCAGTCTATGAAGATTATGGCCTATATGATTCTTCCCTGAAAATATCTGCTGATTACGAGTTTATGATTCGTTCCCTGTATAAAAAGGAACATAGACTTGCCTACCTGCCCAGAGTTACTGTCCATATGTTTTATGGTGGAACCAGCAGCGCCAGTCTGTCAAGCTATCTGCTGTCCCTTAAGGAAGGTCACTATGCTCTGGTAAAAAACAAGGTGCCTCTGGCTTTTCAGATTGACCTCTTTAGAACCAGCCGGGTTATTTTGCAGCTGCTCCTTGGTAAAATCAGACATTAATTCCTGCTCAAATTTACCGTAACACTACACGCTTCGCGAATGTCCTTACAGTATGTATTCAAAAAATGCTCCTTGAGGCAAACCTCAAAGGAGCATTTCTTTTTTATTTCATATTATTTGTGGAATCCGGCAGCTACATGTCCATCAACAATTACACTTTTCTTGGTCTTTACAAAAGTACCAAGGCCATGAATTCTTGTATCCTCACTCTTTACAGCAGGAGCCTGGGTAACAGTCGAAGCTACTGGTTCAGCAGCACTTACAATCATTCCACAACTCATAACACTAATTGTTAATACAGCAAAAAATAATTTAATTTTTCTCATGATACCATCTCCCTTTCCACTTATTGTGACAAATTAACCGATTCTTGTTCCTTCAGGCACAATATCATCAACAAATATTACCTGACAGCCACATGCATTATTGGTTGCAGCCAAAAGCATGCCCTCGCTGGTTACACCAGTAATTCTGGTAGGCTGAAGATTTGCTACTACAATAATCTTCTTTCCAACCAGATCCTCAGGCTTATAATATTTTTTAATTGATGAAACAATTACTCTTTCCTTGAGGCCATCAAATAAAGTCAGTTTATAGCAGCTGTGTGACTTTCTGATTTCCTGGCACTTAAGCACCTTACATACTCTTAAGTCAGGCTTCTGGAATGCTTCCAGATCAATTTCTTCTGCAACAGGAGCAACTGGATCAGGATCACCATATACCACTTTTTCCTCTTCTGCAACCTCTTCCTTAGGAGGATTCAGTTCAATCTCAGTCTTAGGAGTAGAGAAATCTAACAGGAAGAGGAATCTTTCCTTTTCGATTGCATACAGGAACAGATACAGTCTTGGTCCCTTTTCCTTGCCAATCAAAAGCTTGTATACAAATTTGAAAAAGGCTCCCTGTAAACTCTTAATTTCAGGGCATTCTGCTCCAAACACTTCCTTAGGAATGTCATACAGCTTTGTATTGAGCTCATCCAGTGTATATTCACTATCCTTCAGATATGCATGCAGGATAGAAAGTTCCTTCTTCTCATCCTCTGACAGTGTCTCATACAGCTCCCAGTCTCTGTAAGGACGAAGCTTGTTGGCATTCTCAGGTGAGCAGTGCTCCAGCCAGTATTTTGCCAACTCAAGACGTGAGCCAAACTCATCTGCCTTAAAAGGCTGTCCAATCTTTTCAAAAACTGTTTCCATCATGGGAACATTAAAATCTACAATTGAACCAAGCTGAGCAATCAAAGACATGGGAACAGTCTTAATCTCTTTTGATTCATCCATGAGACAGTTAACCATGATATCATTGATTCTCTCATCAGCGCTTCCGTCCTTAAATGCATTATACATCTTGTCAAACTCAAAGTACTGACGAAGAATTCCATCATCAAAGCAGAAATCGAAAGCCTTGGTAGGCTCAGTCTTTGCATACAGCCACAGAATTACTGCCGGCTCATAAATATTAAGAAGAGTGCCAGGTGTCAGGTTAAGTCCTGAAGAACCAGACATCTTTCCTGTAGTTCCCTTGATTCCAATAAATTCATATCCCTGGAAAATAGGTGCTTTGATTCCAAAAATCTTTTCAGCTATTACACGGCTGTTATCATAGGAACCGCCTGGGCTGGCATGATCCTTTCCGCCTGGCTCAAAGTCAACACCTTCATACATCCATCTCATGGGCCAGTCAATCTTCCATGCCAGCTTGCAGTCATGATCTGTGTTGAAATTAAAGTGTCCCTTGTGGCCACATGCGCACTCATATTCAGCTTCCATTGTCTCTTCATTAAAAGCTACAATCTTGGTGGTATCCTTGTGGCATTCACTGCAGTAAATGCTTACAGGGAAATAATTATCTCTTTCACCCTCTTGAGCAGCCTGAGTACGGAAGCTGTCAAGAATATCAAATATCTCTTTTCTCTTCTTGAGAGACAGAATCACATTCTCAGCATACTTTCCGCTACGATACATCTCTGCCTGATGACGATAGTCCATCTTGATTGAGAATTTTTCCATAGCCTCTTCAAACTCACGTTCAAAGTAAGCGCCATAGTTAGGATCTTCGGTACCAAAAGGATTAGGAACATCCACATAGGGGCATCCAATATATTTTTCCATGGTATCATCAATCTTGGCTACATTTACAGGCACCTTACGAAGTCTGTCATATTCATCCCATGAAAACAGCAGTTTAGCCTTTTTTCCCTTGCGATGAAGAGCCTTAACTACAAAAAGACTTGTAGCAATATCTCTGAAGTTTCCAATATGTATTGAGCCTGAAGGGCTGATACCTGCAGCGCATACATATTCTTCCTTATCAGGATTTCTTCTGATAATCTGATCCGCGATTTTGTCTGACCAATGCATTCTTTCTCTCCTTTTAACTATCTTCTCTTACTCATCAGATAGAGATAATAATTTATTTCAGTTGCCTTAAAATAAGGCTTCAACCAAAGTCCCGCTATTCCCATAGAGCATAACACAACTAACTTCCATGGAATAAAGCTTAATTTAATATATAAAAGCTTCCAGAAGTGTCCTTTTAAGATGTCTCTTGAAAGTCTTAAATATTCCACAGCCCTTCTGCCCGGAAAATCCAGCAGACACATAAATCTAAAACTGTATACTACGTCCAGATAAATATACCCTAATATTCCCAAAGCAAACAGTGCAATTGACAATATCATATAGACCACTTTTTCACTGGTAATATACAGAACTAAAAACACACTTCCTGGCAGAGCCAGAGCAAACAGCAGACCAAGAATCATAATTTCTGTTATTACAACAGGCTTCCAGGCGCCCTCCTTAAATGCTTCAAATAAATCTGATACCCTGAAGGGCATATCGCATACGGCCTTCATACAGATGGCAGTATAACCATATACCAGGATAGCTTCAACTATCCCTGCCAGCACCTGGCACAGCACAGACAACGCATTTAATCCTCCGGTATCAGGTACCAGCGTATTAGTAAGCAATGCCATTGCAACTATAAAAAAGATTAGTGCTAATGTGGCTCCGGACAGCCCTGGATATTTTGTAATTAGCTGTCCCTTTGCCATGGATTTTAATTTTTTACTTGTCATTTCTTCCATAATATTAAAAATTACAATGCCACACGAAAAACGTGTGGCAAAATATCACAACTTTAATACCTTTACCAGACCAAAAGCTTTTCTATACAGTCAGATCAAGATTTGCTCCCACCAGTGCTGCTGCATCCTGTGATTTGGCATTCTTCTGATAAGGGTTTTTTTCATTAGAATATTTGATCTGAGTTACAGTCTCTCCTCCTGATACATAGGTACGCCCACATTCAGGACAGATGGCTGTCTTGATTGACACATTGGCCGATACTACTTTGCCATTTCCCTTAGCCGCTTTGCTGTAAGCATTGGAAACATGCTCCTGCTCATGGCTCCTGACTCTGCTGGCTGCTGAATCGGGTGATATATGTTGGGCCGACTTAAAGGAAACCATCTCATCAGAGCCGTCCTGATACTTTCTGTTGGCACAGGTTTCGCACTCTGCAGGAGACGACTTTCGTCCCGGAGTAACCTCTTTTGATTCTCCAGGGTTCTTTATCACTCCATGATTTTCAACAGCCTGATTATCCATCTTGGGAATGTTCATCCCAACTCCAGAAAATCCAAAGCCTGTCAGTCCATTAATTCCCATTTATGCTCTCCAGCATCTGCTCAAGGGTCATTCCATTAATCTGCAGCATCATCTGATCAAACTGTGCCCTGTACTCCGGCACAAAAATTATCATTCCAATGCTGATTGCAAGTATACATATATTTAACACCATTGTGGCACTTGAAATCCATACCGCGCTGTGTGCTTTTCCAAGCATCTTATCGCCATATCCCATAGACAGGCGCGCAAAGGTAAAACTGACGCAGCCCAAAAAAATCGGTAAATATACTGGCAGAATAAAAGTAGATATAGCTGCCACAATAGCCAGAACGAAACTCGTTCTGGCCATTTGATTTTCTGGACTCATTATATTTTGTAAATCCTGATTATTATATTCCATAATATTGCCTATTATTCTGCAGGCTGGTCCTCTGCATCATCAATGACAGGTGCATCAGCAATAAACTCATCTGTCTTAGTATCTGCATACTTTCCTGTATCTGCAGCAACCTTTTCGCTGTACTTAAGTACCTCAGCTGAAGGAGTGTAATCCTTCTGCTCAAACAGGAACTCGTGAGCCTTAATAACGTTAGCCTTAAGGTCCTGAGGAATAACACAGCTACCCTTTTTAACAGTACCAGTAGTTCTGTACTCTTCGAAGGGGAATCCTGCATTATCAACCACATTGTATTTTGAAATCTCAGCCAGCACACCAAGGATTTCATCAATATCAAGTGAAGTTGAAATATTCTTCATTACACTGTTTGCAATGCTGGTAAGAGTAGCAGGATCTGCTGTCTTAGCCTTCTTGGAAATAGCAGTAATTACATCACGCTGTCTCTGGGTACGGGCAAAGTCATTACCTACATAGCGGATACGGCAGTATGCTGTAGCCTGGAGACCATTCAGAGTCTGCATTCCAGGATTCTTTACTGCAATGTAATCCTTACCTTCTGTAGCTGTAAAGGTCTTTCCATCACTTGACTTACCTACCATACTTATCTGGTAGTTATTCAAATGGCTGATTTCAGCCTTAGTAACTTCAATATCAACACCACCCAGTGAATCGATGATTTCAATCAGACCATCAAAACCAATAGTAACGTAATCTGTTACGTTCATATCCAGGTTCATGTTAATCATATTGATTGCCTGCTCAGGACCACCCTTTGCATAGGCTGCATTACATTTATTGTAATCATCATTACCAAGGTTCAGATATGTATCTCTGAAGATTGACATCAGTTTTACATCACCAGTCTTCTGATTGATGCTGGCAACAATAATTGTGTCGGATCTGGTTCCCTTGCCTAATGCACCGTCTCTTGAGTCAACACCGAAGAGTGCAATGTTTCTGTATTCCAGAAGCTTGGCTGCCTCTTCATCACCGGCCTCAGCTGCCTTCATGGTCTCCTTAACGGATTCATTCATTACAACCTTGTCTTCTTCAATACGAATCTTACTTACATTCTTGGTTCCGGTAAGAACTGTGTATAATACGAAAAGCATGATTACCAGTACGATAATCTCTACAGCAAACAGAATTAATTTGCCTTTGCTCTTCTTTTTCTTTTTCTTGCTTACAGGTCTTCTTGCATCTGCTCTCTTGGCAGCCGCCTGTCTTCTTGCTCTTTCATCTCTGTCTGGTGCGGGTCTGCGTCTTCTGCCTTCTTCTACAGATTCCTCTCTGGCGCTTCTTCTTGGTCTGTCTGAGTGAGGCATTCTGTTTGGAGAATCACCACTTCTTCTCACTCCGCTTCCCTGAACGGATCTTCTTCTCTCGCCACTACCATCCGTAGGTCTTCTTCTCTCCCCGCTTCCATCTGCAGGTCTTCTTACTCTTCTGACTTCGTCTGACATAATAACCTCTTTTAATACGCATTCTTATTAACGAACCCTTTGAACAGGGTCATGAACATGATTTTGATATCAAACCACATGGTCCAATTCTCAATATAATAAATATCATGCTCTATGCGGCGTCTGATTGAACTATCTCCACGCCACCCATTGACCTGAGCCCATCCGGTTAGTCCCGGACGAACCTGGTGTTTTATCATATATCTTGGAATTTCTTCCTTAAACTGTTCTACAAACTGTGGTCTCTCAGGTCTTGGACCCACCAGACTCATATCTCCCTTAAGGATATTCCACAGCTGTGGCAGTTCATCAAGGCTTGTTCTACGCATAAAACTACCCACAGGTGTAACTCTGGGATCATTTTCAGTAGTCCATCCTTTTTTCTCATCAGTATCTGTCTGTAATACCATTGAGCGGAACTTATACATTCTGAAGGTCTTATTATGAAGACCCACTCTCTCCTGTTTAAAAATAACAGGTCCTGGTCCAGACAACTTAACGGCTATGGCCAATACCAGTAGTAGCGGAGAAATAACAACAATTCCTACTGCGCTGCCTACCACGTCAACCGCCCGTTTCATAACCTGATTAACTGTATTTGTCAGTGGCACATGTCTGATATTAATTACAGGCAGTCCCTGCAGATCTTCAGTATATGGCTTGGAAGGCACAATACTGTTGTAATCAGGAATAAATTTTGTATGCACGCCGGATTTTTCGCACATCTCAACAATCTCTTCCAGTCTGCCATAATCCTGCAGTGCAAGAGATACCGCTATTTCGTCAAGCTTGCTCTCCGGAAGAATGACCTCCAGATTGTTTATTGTTCCAATAACCTTGACGCCTTTATACATTGTTCCACTGGGAACATGGTCATCCAGTATTCCTCTGACCACATAACCCCACTGTGGATTAGAATTAATTCTTTTTATATACTCTTCAGCAGCTCGTGAGTAACCCACCAGCAGAATATGCTTCAGGTTATATCCCTTTGCCCTGAAATGGTGAAGCACCAGTCTAATCCATTGCCTCATAAGTGTGGTAAATACCACATTTATGACAAAGAAAAGCGCTATCATTGAACGTGAAAAGTTCGGTTCATTGACAGCATACAGAGTAATCAGGAAAATTCCTGCACCAGTTATATTAGACTTCAGTATTCCACTTATTTCTTTTTTACTTCCAGTTGCCCGCTTGGGAGTATACATCCCAAACATATCATATAGAACAATATATCCTGGAACTATGAAATAAAGCGCAAAAAAATAAATCTCTCTTGGTAGATATCCAACACCAGGCGCCATAGGATATAAAAAGCTGTCAAACCTAATATACCAGGACATGATGTATGATATTGCTACCACCAAAGCATCCAAAAGTACATGTAAACGATTAAAATATCTCTGGTTATCTTTAATCATAAGGGAGATTTTACAATATTGTTACAACAATTACAAGTTTTTTAACATTTACTACTACAAAGCATTATAGAAAATCTCAACCATTTTTTACACTCTAATGGTATTTTTCCACAAAAGTATTTGAATTTTCACATAATGCGGAAGATTTGTCAAATAAAACTTTACTTTTTTGTTTTGTCCATCTTCACTCAGGTACAATTTTAAGCCTTCAATCATACCCTTTACATAGATTTTTCCAAAACCCTTCTTATAGAAGAAAACTGTCTTAATGGCAAATCCTGCCAGTAAGAAGGGCAGGTTTATAATAAGCTGAAGCAGGGGCATATTTTTTAATGCCAGATAGACATTATTTCTGGATGACAGCCTTACCTTGAACTCATTATATCTTGAACCACTTACAGCACTGCCTGCATGGAGTACCTCTGCCTTTGGCTCATACACATTTTTATAGCCGGCAATACGCGCTCTATAACCAATATCTGCATCCTCAAGATATGCAAAATGGTTTTCATCAAACAATCCCAGACTGTTTGCCACTTCTCTTATGTATATGGCTGCCCCACCACAGGAAAAAAATATCTCACAGGATTTTTTGTATTTTTCAGAAGACTTTCCTTTTCCCCTTCCATAGGCCCATCCCAGGGCACTGTAGTTGTCCCCGGCATCATCTATTATTGTGGGATTATTCATGGACAACATCTTGGCTGATGCTGAAAAAATCCTTTCATCCTTATTAAGGCAGTCTGTCAGCGCGCTTACAAACCCAGGTCTCACTACAGTATCATTATTAAGTAATATTACATATTTAGTAGTAGCATACTTAAAGCCAATATTTACAGCCCCACAAAATCCCAGATTTTTTTCAGTTTCATGGAATTCATATCCATATCTGTCCTGATTCTGTCTGAGCCATTCTCCCGAATGGTCTTCAGAATGGTTATCAATTACTATGACCTGGAAGCTGTCGTCCTCGCAGGCATACAGGCTGTCCAGACATTTCTCTATGAACTTGTCACCATTATAATTTGGTATAACTACCGTAGTTTGGATCATACAGATACCTGAACGCGCCTTCTTTGTTGGGATTAAATATAGCGTACTCTTTTATTACGCCATCCACATCCCTGGTCATCTCGACTCTATGCATATATCCACTAAATCCATTAGGTATTCCTTCATATAATATCTGCCCCTTTGAATTCAGTGCTCCACCAACCATTTTCCCATTGATATACACTGGACCTGTAATAGCCAGGACATCCGTCCTGTCCTTCCAGAAATCTTCATATTCTATATTATAATAGCCCAGATGCTTGCTGTGACTTACAGTTATTGTCCAGTTCTTTTTTCTCCCAAAATCTTCCAGGGCTCTCTTGCCAGCCTCATAGGCATACATCTTGCTTAAGGGATTGGAGGCTGTTGAATCATCATGACATCTCCAGTGGTATAAAACCATTGGCACATGCACAAATTTTGCTTCTTCCAGCACAGCCCTAAGAACCAGATCATAGTCCTGCGCCCCATCATAATCACTTCTTAACTCAAGTTTTTTGATAAGCTCTGCCTTCATACACAGGAAATGGCAGATGTAGTTGTTTGACAAAAGATGGTCAAAATTAAAATCCAGCTTGTAATGAGGTGCAAAATATTTTTTCCCATCCCCATCACACTTATCCTCATCACTGTATATTACCAGTCTGTCCACAGACTCATTTTTCTCAGCCATCTCATCGATTACACTTCTAAAGCGGTACAGTGCGTCTGGCTCAATAAAATCATCATGATCTAACAGGCAGATATAATCTCCGGTGGCATGTTTCATGGTTTCATTGGTATTTTCCGAAATACCTCCATTTACATCCAGATGAACATATTTTATCCTTTCATCACTCTTAAGCCCGTCCTTCAGAGCATCTGTGGGAGAGCTGTCTCCAATTACCAGCTCCCAGTCAGAGTAGGTCTGTTCTGCTACCGATTCCACCATCTTAAGAAAATGTTCAGGATTAGTATTGTAAGCAGGAACTACTACGCTGAATTTCACAGGCTTACTATATGTTTTCTCCCTCTGGGCCATCTCAACAGGCTGGGAAATACTTCTCTTCTCATAGGGTACCTTAGTAGTAAGCTTTTCCACAGCAGCCAGAGCAGTATATCTGATTCCGTTTTTCTTTATGTAGTTATTTATCTTGTTAAGCTTATTTGAAATACTCAATTTTGTGTTTCCTAACTACCTGGTCAAAACTCTCATAACGAAAACATAGGGACAACCGTACCTGTACAGTTGTCCCTAAGATACCACATGTGTCTACGCTTTGCGAGTGCTCTTATGGTAAATGTTCAAAAATTAATTTTAGAAAGAAACCTCTCCATCATGCTCAAGGAGGCTTACTCCAGTTACACCGTCAAGAGCCTTGATTGCTGTAAGCATACCTGCTGGCTCTTTTACACGACACTCAATTACAAAATCAACACCTGATACAGAAGAATTTCTGCTCTTAACTGAAGGATGCTTGCAGCTTGCCTTAACAATATCAAGAATAGCTGCTTCCTGTTCAAAGTCCTTACCATTTACAACAAGTAATGCACTAGCCATGCCAACAGGAGTAAGCTCCAGAGCAAAGATGCAGATTGTAATCAGTAAAGATGCAATAATTGCGATTTCATATATACCTGCTCCGCAGATAATACCTAAGCTGATAGCCCAGAATAAGAAAATCAGATCTTTAGGATCCTTAACAGCTGTACGGAAACGTACAATTGAAAGAGCACCAACCATACCTAATGAAATAGCAAGGTTTGACTGCATTGAGAGGATGATTGCTGCTGTAATAACTGCTATCGCAACAAGTGAGACATTAAATGACTGATTGTAAAAAGTCTTTCTTACTGACAGGTAATATACAACAAATACATATAATGCAAGAATAATTGTAATACCTAAAGTAACACAAACTGTTGTTGTTGTAATATTGTTGCCGGTAAAGCTTTCCAGCACTGATTTCTTAATAACGTCCTTAAAACTCATTTCTTACGACCTCCAATTGAATTAATTGTATATTTTCTTCCAAGATAATATTTTGAAAAGCTTGTCTGCATCAGACTACCAATTTCCAGGTTGTTCTTAATAAAACTTGGAAGGTACTCATCAAACTTAACTTCCAGCAATGACTGGCCCTTGGCAAGTATGGGATATCTTACATTGTCCCTTTCAAAGAACCGATCCGTATCCAGGGATGATGTGATATTATCATCAAAAGTGATTCTCACATTACCATCCTTATATATGAACGGTATTCTTTCATACTCAATCACCGCCTTTGGTCTGAACCCTTTTGTAAGCATCAGCACCAAAAACTGCTTCAATACTTCCGGCATATCCTCTTCTATCGGAAATGCCTTCCCTGCGATCAAACTGTCGCACTGACTTCTGGTAAGTTTGGCAGATTCCTTGCAAACCATGCCATTTTTCTTTGTTTTTCTTTCAAGGCTGATTCTTGACCCTTCCACATTATAGATTCGAATACGGTATTTTGCACGTTCGTTAATACCGTCTTCACTCTCATTAAAGCAGGAATCAAACATGTCATCAAAGTATACACTTCTTATCCAGTATGTATCATTTTCTCCTGCATGGGAGTCAACAGGAATCAGATTCTTAATTCGCGAATACAGTACTGCCTTCTGCCTGGCATCAATGAGAAACTTGTACTCATGTCTGTACTTGCGCTCAGTCTTCTTTTTTTCCATATTAACTAGTCCTTTTTCTCAAGGAAGATTTTTCTCGACACAAAATTATACACCATAACAACTGCAGTAGCAAATACTTTAGAAATTGCGAACCACATTGTATCGCTGCATATTCCGGTCAGGAAAGCGCTCATAGAGCGAACCACACTAAATAGTAAAAGAATTACTTCATTAATTCCCAGTCCAATTACCGAAAGTACCATGAAGATTACAAATTCTTTTCCCCTGTGCATATCCTCTTTGCGGGTAAACACAAATTTCATGCTCAGTATGTAATTAATTACAGCTGAGATGATAAAGCCCATCAGGCCACCGGTTAAGGTGGCCCCTGCTGAGCCTATTGCACCATTAAGTACATGAAAGGTTGCGGTGGAAATAACAAAATCTATTCCAAAGCATATGAATCCCACCACGCCAAATTTTAGTATCTGTTCAATTAATTTTTTCATTTTCTCCCGAATAAACCTTTATTATTTCTTACAGATTTAAATATTTCTTCAAAGCCTCTGTAAGCTTTTCAACCTTGTCCTGGCTGTCAGCAAGACTTGTTCCCTTAACACCCATGTAGAACTTGATCTTGGGCTCTGTACCTGAAGGTCTTGCACAGCACCACGCATCATCAGTCAGATCAAAATATAATACATTGGAAGTAGGAAGTCCGGTACCACTTTCAGCACCTGTAGCAATATCCTTTACAACACCAGTGCTGTAATCTCTGAAGGCTGTTACCTTCCAGTCTGCCAGCTCCTTAGGAGGGTTAGCACGAAGATTATCCATAAGAGCTGCAATCTGAGCTGCTCCATCCAGTCCCTTCATGGTAATGGCCAACTGGCTTTCCTTGTAATAACCATATTTTTCATAGAGATTAATCATCTGATCCCAGAGAGTAAGTCCCTGTTTTTTGTAGAAGGCTGCTGCCTCGCACAATGCCATAACTGCAACCGGGGCATCCTTGTCTCTTGCATGAGTTCCAACCAGACATCCATAGCTTTCTTCAAGACCAAATACATAATTATTTGAACCAGTCTGCTCAAACAGTTTGATCTGCTCACCAATATACTTAAATCCGGTAAGAACCTCTATACATTTTAACTCATAGGCTGCACAGATGGCCTTAGCCATATTTGTAGTTACAATGGTAGTAACCAGAGCAGGATTTTCAGGCATCTTGCCTGTAGCTGCTCT
Organism: Lachnospiraceae bacterium UBA1729; assembly: GCA_002315945.1. GTDB lineage: Bacteria > Bacillota > Clostridia > Lachnospirales > Lachnospiraceae > UBA1729. The sequence continues at coordinate 86,624 of DCIJ01000055.1, forward strand.
CTGACTTACTTCATACTCTGCAATAATCATTCCAGACATATTGCCTGAGAATGCCATGTATTCACCACTCTTTACATCCTTGGCATAGATTCCCAGACGGTCTGCGTCAGGATCAGTTGCCAGAATAATATCTGCATCCACCTCTTTTGCCAGCTTTAATGCCAGTTCAAAAGCCTTGGGATCTTCAGGATTAGGGTATGCCAGTGTAGTAAACTTAGGATCTGGCATTTCCTGTTCAGGAACAACATATACATTCTTGAATCCAAGCTCAGCAAGAACTCTTCTTACAGGCAGATTACCAGTACCGTTAAATGGTGTATAGACAATCTTGATATCGTCAGCCATCTCTTTTACTACATCAGCATGGAGTGCTAACTTTTTAAGCTCTTCGATATACTTATCATCAATCTCTTTTCCAATGGTAATATACAGACCTTTTTCAATGGCTTCTGCCTTGTCCATGGTCAGTACATCATTGTAATCGGTAACAGCCTTAACCTCTTCAATAATCTCTTTATCCTTGGGTGCTGTAACCTGAGCGCCATCTTCCCAATAGCACTTGTAGCCATTATACTCTGGAGGATTGTGGCTGGCGGTAATTACGATACCGGATATACAGCCAAGCTCTCTCAATGCAAAACTTAATTCGGGAGTAGGTCTTAAAGACTCAAACACATATGCCTTGATTCCATTTGCGCAGGCGCAAAGTGCTGCCTCATCAGCAAATTCAGGTGACATATTTCTGGAGTCATAGGCAATGGCAATTCCTTTTTCTTCGCCTCCCTGCTTCTTAATATAATTAGCAAGACCCTGAGTAGCTTTTCTAACAGTGTAAATATTCATTCTGTTGGTGCCGGCTCCAATTACACCTCTAAGACCACCAGTTCCAAACTCTAACTCTTTGTAAAAACGATCTTCAACTTCCTTCTCGTCATTACGAATTGCTAACAGCTCGTCCTTTGTAGCCTGATCAAAGTACTCATTTTCAAGCCAGAAGTTAAATTGCTCTTTGTAACCCATCTCAAAAACCTCCTTGAATAATAAATGAATTTTGTTAAAAAAGTATGTTCAATTAATGTTTTTTCAGTTAAATGCGTAGCGAAAAATCGCTTCTGTCCAGTGAAAAATTAGGGTTGTAATAGGGATCTCCCTTTTCCAGAGTATCCTTCCACTTTGTCTTAAAGTGCTCGCACTCCTTATTATATCTTTCAGCTCTAATTTTGTCAGCCTCCGATGGCTGTCTGGTTTCGATATCACTTCCTCTTGAAGCAGATTCATAATGGAACAGTTCTGCAAAGGGTGTGAAGATATTTAAAAGTCCCAGTTCTCTTAATTTAAGACAGAAATCCACATCATTAAGGCCCACAGCAAAGCTTTCATCCAGTCCGCCCACCTGGTCAAACAAAAGTCTCTTAACCATAAGGCAGGCTCCCGTTACAGCAGACACATCCTGAGCATAGCAAAGCCTTCCCATGTAACCTACGTTCTCATAGTTAACCTTATAATGGGTATGTCCTGCAGTTCTGTGAGCTCCAAGATTTAACACGATTCCTGCGTGCTGAATGGTTTTGTCTCCATAATACAGCTTGGCTCCAACTGCGCCCACATCGCTTCTTAAGCCATACATTAGCAGCTCTTCCATCCAGTCCAGGGTAATTATCTCTGTATCATTGTTCAACAGAATAACATATTCGCCATCTGAATGTCTTACACCATAGTTATTGATTTTTGAGAAATTAAAGCCCTCTCCCTCGGCAGGGACATAGGTTACCACCTTGATTCTTGGATGGTTCTTGATTTCCTCGTAGTAATCAAATATTTCTTTGGTAGTGCTATTATTTTCAACTATTACAATTTCATAATTGTCATAGGTTGATTTATCAAGAATTGACTGCACACAGCGGCTCAGATCCGAAGCATGATCCTTATTTGAAATAATTATTGATATCTTGGGAAACTGAGTCAGTTTATATTTTATTCTGAATATTGTTTCAAAGGCTCTGGTACTGGTTATCTCAAAGCCATCATATCCGGCCTTTGTAAGATGATCCGCTACTGCCCCCTTGGCTGCATCAATGCAGTACAGCTTGGCTGAAATATCACTGGCAACAGAAGCCTTGTGGCTTCTCCAGTAGTACAGGAGCTTAGGTACATGTACCACAGTTTTTGCTGCCGAAGTCAGTCTTAATATCATGTCATGATCCTGGCTTCCGTCAAACTGGGTCCTAAAAAGCTCGGTGCCCTCCAGAAGACTTCTCTTAAATGCCGAAAAATGGCAGATATAATTATTAGCCCTGAGATTATCAATTGCATAATCCGGCTTAAAATGAAGGGTAATCATGTTGTCGATGCTGCCATTTTTAAAGGTAGCCTCATCACAGTATATGTAATCCGCATCCTGTTCACAGATTACCTTCATGTATTCAAACAGTACATTTGGATGCAAAATATCATCATGGTCAAACAGGGCAATGTAATCACCTGTTGCCATCTCGTAGCATCGGTTGGTGTTACCTGATATTCCCTCGTTCTTTTCAAGCTTTTTATAGCATATCCTGCTATCCCTGTCCGCATACTCTCTGGCAATAACACCCACATAATCATGCTCTGCATCAGAACCATCCGCCAGACACAGCTGCCATCCCTTGTAGGTCTGACTGATTACCGAATCAATCATCTCCACCAGATATTTCTTTGGTGTATTGTACAGGGGAACCAGCACACTGAAGGTAATATCCTTTGAGAAGGTATAGCTTTCCATGGCCTTTCTCTCTTCAGGTGTAGGGAAGCTGCTTCTTCCATGCTTTTTAGCAGCTCTTTTTTCTATGAGCTTTGACTGGAGCTTTCTCATAACCCCTTTTGGATTACCAAGTCTTACTATCCTGTCCTTCATACGGATAACCCAGTGCATGACTGCTCTAAAGGGCGCACTCATTTTCCATATGGGATTATTCTTTATTCTCTTTAATTTGAAATCCAAATCCTCAGCTTTGGCTGTTGCATCTGCAAGTTTTGTAGCCATATCACTGTTTTTTTGTTTTTCTTTTTCATATGCCGCCTTATAGTAAGCCAGCAATTCTTCCGTTGTCTTTTCTGTAACCATATTTCTAATCTTTATTCTCGATTTGGATGAGCTTCTAACAGCATATCTGATTTAGCGTACAATTTTTGATTTGAACACTTATCATAGCAAATCATTGCTATTGTATAGTCATCTTCAGGAATTGCCCCTTTAGGAACTCTTACTGTGAATCCGGCCAGTGCCACATTGGTCTGTTCTGGCAGAATATCAACCACATCCTTGCGGTATCTGTCCAGCACCTCCAACAGATATCTGTTTCCCTTGGTGCCTGTAAGCAGAAGCTTTCTTCTGTAATGACTGTTGTCCATGCCCAGTACATAGGACCAGCCCTCAATCCAGTACACATCGTCCTTCTCTGTGAACTCAAGCTTCTTTTCCATTCGGGCATGTTCTACATTCAGTGTCAGGCACCCGTTTTCCCAGGCAACCGGCTCTGCTTTTTTCCACTTGCCAGCCCTTGTATAATAATCCCTCATCTCATAAGGGTATCTGTGGTTTGCAATATAAAGGTTTGAATGACAGGCCAGATTCCTGCTATAGAAGGGATCCTTGCTCTTAAGTGCCGGATGTCTGTTGTACAAGATATCCTTTTCCTTCAGCAGGCGCTCCCATTTTGCATCAGACATGTTATCATCACCACGGCTTAAGGACTCATGATGATAAAGTATTACGTCATTCCTCTGAATATTATAGTAACCGGCCTCATATAATGAAAAGCAGAAATCCACGTCATTGTAAGCCACCTGCATCTCTTCATTGAAGCCGCCTACCCTGTCATATTTTTCTTTTTTCACCAAAAGACATGCAGCCGTTACACCTATCATGTCATACACATGTCTATTCTGACCATGATAATGGTACTCATTATCATGTTTTTTCAAAAGCTTATGCACCGGCCCCACCATAATGTTGGTAATGCCTATGTGCTGCATAATATCACTATCAGGATATAAAAGCTTCGCGCCTACTGCTCCAGCATGGGGCTGGCAGGCCTTGGCCAGGAGTCTTTGCAGCCAGTTACCCTGGATGATTTCCATATCATCATTCAACAAAAGCACATATTCGCTTCGTGCAAGCCCCACTCCCAGGTTGCACATTTTGGAAAAGTTAAAATCCATAGGAGCATAATGATAGTAGAAATCATACTGTTCAGACAGCTTTTCATAGACTTCCTTGTTCTCATTACTGCTTCCATTATCTACAACAATTATCTCAAGACGAATTCCTGACAGATTGGTCTTCTCTCTTAATGAGGACAGACACACCTCCAGTATCTCAGGATGATCCTTGGAGGGAATTACTGCAGCTATGGTAACACCCGATTCTTCTCCGGCATAACCATGCTTACGCGCTCCAATATCATCACCATTCTCAAGGGACGCTGGCATATCCATTCCGGAACGTTTTTTGCCGGTCTTAATTTCCATGGTCTGAGTCCATTTATAGGTCTTTTTAGGTCTCGGCGCTGATGCAACACGGATGGCATCCTCTTCCTCCGATAGTCTCCTGTGTTCCACATCCTCCTGTCCCTCTGGCATATGGATAAGCACCTTATCAATTGATCTTATGCAAATATTATTGTGCTGAAACAAAGGATTCTGTCTGATCTGCTCATAGGGTGGGGTCATTGCCGCCTGTCTTTCTGCAGACTGTCTGATCTTGTCACACAAAAGCAGTATCATTCTGTAGCAGTTTTCCTCATAATTATCCTTTAGGATGAGCATCCATTCTTCTTCAGAAATCAGCTCCAGCAGTTTTGTTCTGACCGCAAAGATGTGTCCGAAATACTGAAAGCTTTCCAACGTGTCCGGTGACCAGCAGGGCTTAAACCAGGGGTTGATTCTTCTGCCGTCAACATCCAGTTCATCTTCATCTGCATAGGCTATCTGGGTATCCTTATGTTTTGCAAACAGATCTCCAATCAGACCAAGGCTCGCTTCCTCCAGCTGTCCCTTGCTGTCATAAAATACAATTACTGATGGCAGATTCTTCTGTAACACAAAGCCCTTTTCAATAGACTGCATTGCAATAAGTCTGCAGCTCTTTTTATGGGAAAAGGCAGCCTTTTTCCACTCCTCATTGGACAGATACCACTGTCTGTAAGAATCTGACAGAATTTCAACCTGTTCAGAATATTGTGTTATACACCTGTTATGAAGTTTTTCCTTTATGCTTTGTTTCAGGCCTTCAAGCATATTTTTCTCTTCTTTCTATCCGATAATAGCTTCTATCATCTCCTGTGGAAGACGGTTTGTCACAAATCTGACTCTTACTGACATTTCCTCCATCTCTCCATTGAGCTTTTTGAGTTTCTTCATAAGTCTCTTGTCAAAGTTAATCTGAAGCCATGGATCCTGAGTATTAAATACCAGTGTATCAGTTCCCAGCTGCATGCCGTTATGAACCACAGATTTATCCTTGAGAGTTAAGACAACTCCTTCTATTTCAATAATATCTATTTTTACAATACAGTAATCAATGCAGGGATCTACTCTTAATGCCACAATATCTTTGGTAACATCCACATCTGCATTGGTTGCCTTGCCTTCTTCATAGACGCTTACCAGGAAGCGTGACTCTTCCTCACTGAAGCCCTTGCCGTAATCCTCGTACACCTGTATCCGCATACGATGCTCATTGTCCATATATTCGTGAGCAATACGTGTAGCAGGAATAATAGGTCTAGCAAACTCATTTCGCAATTCAGTGAGACTCATGGTGTCCCCTGTGGCTTTGTGCTGAAATTTAGTTTCAGCCTTGGCAATACGATTATAGTCATCCTGCCCCATATCCAATAGCTTCTGCATTACTTCCAGAGCCATCTTCTTACGCTTTACCGAGCCAAGAGAATAGCAGTACAAAGCTCTGGCTGTCATTTCCTTAACTGTTATTTCTTCTTCTGTTACCCATTCATAATCAATAACAGTCCAGTTTTTTCTATCAATTAATATATTGGAAAAAATCAAATCCTCATCATACAGAAGGCTGACGGTTTTGTTTTCACCTTCTGATTCACCTTCTGATTCAGTTTCAATTTCATTTTCCTTCAGGAGAACTTCCATTGGCTTTGGAGTAATTCGCTCCATGTATTCCTTTACCAGAGCAGTAAAGCCTTCCTCATCCTGAGCTCTGCACTTTTCATCCAGCTTCTCCTCCAGTGTCTCACCCCAGATATAATCCAGTACCGCCACATCTCCATTCATGGCACAGCGGTTAAAGCTCAGTTTATTAGAGTAATACTGAGAGCTTAACTTCTTATAGCTTTCCTCCAGCTTACCAGTATGGGCAGCTGCCTCTTCAAACATGGGATACTTTATTACCATTCTGGCAGGAGTCGGACTCTTTGTCTCATTGAAGATATCTTCAATAATTCCTGTACAGATGCTGTATTCACATGCTCTGTCATTGGAATACTTCACATACACATTTTCTCTTTCATCCCCCAGTACAACCAGGTATGAGTTTGAAAAATATGGAAAGCTTCCTTCTTCTATACACGCATCAAAAGCCTCTTTTTCATCAAACAGAAGCATTCTTTCTGCATCAAAATTCCTCAGATTGGTAGACAGCTCTCCCTTCAGGGGCAATCTCTTATCTGAAAAAAGTGTTGTCATAAATTTGTAATCAGGGTAAGGATAGTAAAAATGTATCTCATCCTTTGACAGGCCTGCATTTTTAAATATTTTCTCTAAAGCCGGTCTGGTAAAGGTACGAACCACTCCACCATCAGGATAACCTTCCACACCACTGAAATAGCTTGCCAGGTGGTCTTCCTTACAGCCAGCCAGATACTTAAGTCCCATTCTGTTTTCAATGGCAATAACTATCTGACCATTGTATTTCAGATGTTTTTTAAGGATTTTGATAAAGTCCTCAAAGGGATGTTCCCCTCCAATATAGCTGATAGCATATTCCAGCACCCCAATCAGAAAGATGTAGTCATACTCTGCATTCAGGTCTGGCTCCACATCCATAAAATTACCCAGATGGATGGTAATATTTTCTTTGTCACTGTTTCTGTAGGCATTAATCAGACTTCTCTTTTTGGAAAGCTCCACACAGTCCACCACTTTGGCGCCGTCTGCCAGTGCCCCAGTGATTGCACCACATCCGCTTCCTACCTCAAGAATTTTTTCCTTTCCAGACAGTGTAATCCACTTAACAATATTCTGCCTGTGCTCCGACAGATGATAAAAAATAGGCCAGGACTTACTTTCCTCAATAATTGTTCTGTATTCTGATGAATCCCTGGTCTGAACTATTTTGAGAAGCTCATCCTCAACTGGTCCATCACAATATAAATCCTTACCTGAATAATGTGTATCGTCTATGCTTACTCCGCCGATTTTTTCCATTATCGAACCTCTACCCTCGTCTCCTGATCATAGTACCCTACAGTGTTTTTATCTGATATTACTGTAATATTCTGGACATCATACAGCCTGTGATATACCACGAAGTTATCACCCTCATAGCCGGTGAGTCCCAGGGATATTAAGTATTCACCACCCTGCAGCTGCATCTTCTGCCTGAATATGGCAGTCTTTTCTTCTCCAGCCTTAACAGGCTCCAAAAATGCCTTCTCCACCATGGAATTGGTACCAGTTATCTCTATTCCCAATGCATTCTTTATTGAGCAGGCAAATATAGGTGCCGGAATGTCCTCGTTGAATCTGACCTTCATATGGATTTCATACTCCAGTCCCTTCATGATTCCATTAGTCTTGTTCCCTTTGTCATCAAACACACTGCAATCAATAATTTCAGCCTTGCGATTCCCATACTCCAGGGTTTCGTCATTTTTCTCGCAGGCCTTAAGGGCCGCATCCTGAATGCTGTCATCATTTAACAGATTGTTGTCATCCTCATCATCAACAGCATACTGCCCCACCAGCAGCTGTTTGTAGATATCAATCATTTCCTTGGGTGCGCCTTCCTTAAGCTTATTTCCCTTGTTCAGAAGGATTACCCTGTCGCAGTATTTACTAATGGAACTCAGGTCATGGCTTACAAACAATATTGTCTTGCCCTGTTTTTTGAATTCCTCAAATTTGTGATAGCACTTTGCCTGGAAAAATACATCTCCTACACTAAGTGCCTCGTCAACTATAAGAATTTCCGGATTAATATTGATTGCCACTGCAAAAGCAAGACGGACAAACATACCACTGGAATAGGTTTTAACCGGCTGATATACATACTCGCCAATGTCAGCAAATTCAAGGATAGCATCAAGCTTTGCATCAATTTCTTCCTTGGAAAAGCCAATCATTGTTCCATTGAGATATACATTCTCAATACCGTTATATTCCATATTGAATCCTGCTCCCAACTCCAGCAAAGCAGAGATTCTTCCGTCCACATTTACCTCTCCCCCAGTAGGATTCAATACTCCTGTGATGATTTTCAGTATGGTGGATTTTCCTGAGCCGTTTGTACCAATGATACCAACCGTCTCACCCTTTTTTATCTCAAGATCTACATGATTCAGGGCAAAATGCTCCTTGTAATGCTTCTTTTTTGACAACCCAAGAGCCTCCTTGAGCCTGTCAATGGGTTTGTCATATAATCTGTAAATCTTGGTCACATCCTTAACCTGGATGGCAAAATTTTCATTATTATCTCTATAAGACATCTGCAAAATGAACCTTTAATCTCTTAAATATTAGTGCTCCCACACCAAATACAACTGCTGTCATTACCCAGAAAAACATGGTCGAATAAAAATCTTCCCAAAACCACTGCTTTTCTATCAATGCACTTCTATATCCATTTACAATGTAAAATACAGGATTCAGTTTAAAAATAAGCTGATACTTCTCAGGCTTAATAATATCCAGTCTCCAAAGTATTGGAGTTGCCCACATACCTACCTGCAGAATAATTGCAATTATCTGAGTCAGATCTCTGAAAAAAATGACTATTGAACAGGTAGCATAGCTTACTCCCAGTATAAAAATATAGAGACATACACTGTAGTAAATCAGCTGAAGGGTATATAAATCCGGATAAAAGCCATGGCATGCATACAAAAGAAGCATGAACATAACAAAGAATCCATGGATAAAGGTTGCTGCTGTAATCTTTATTATTGGAAGAATACTGATTTTAAATACAACCTTTTTTACCAGATAGCTATATTCCATCAGGGCAGTGGTTCCATTCATCAGGGCTTCAGAAAAGAAAAACCAGGGCACAATTCCCGCTGTCAGCCATAATACATATGGGGCAGACAGTCCATTGGAAAACACCTCTGCCTTGGCATTGAATCCCTTTTCAAATACAAACCAGTACACAAGGATAGTGACAACAGGCTGAACAAAGGCCCATACCATTCCAAGATAGCTTCCGGCATATCTGGTCTTGAAGTCATTCTTGGCTAACTTCCAGATGAGTCGTCTGTTTTCATAGAGCTCCTTGGGCAGAATATAGATTTTGTCATACAACACAACAAAGCAGATAAATCCTGTTACCAGAATTCCCACCACAATGGATTTCTTAATCAGCTCATCACTTGGATTGGCAAACTGATTCTGATGAAGCACGGTTATCAGGCCCACTATAAGTGCCAGCACTCCAACTATTGATATTGATATTATTTTATTTCTCTTATTGTCTGTCATTATTTACGATACTTTTCAGTGTATTCCTTGATTCCGCCCCACTTCTGATCCTTGTCTGACAGGGTCAGTTCAACATCCTGTCTCAGTGGCCATTCCACACCAATTTCAGGGTCATTCCATAATAATCCACCCTCGTCATTGGGATGATAAAAATCAGTACACTTGTAACAAAATTCAGCATAGTCTGAAAGTACATAAAAACCATGAGCAAAATTTTTAGGAATAAAGAACTGCTTTTTGTTCTCGGCACTAAGCTCTACACCAAACCATTTGCCATAGGTTTTTGAACCTGGACGCAGGTCAACAGCCACGTCATATACAGCTCCATTTACCACTCTTACTAACTTGTCCTGTGGAAAATTAATCTGGAAGTGAAGTCCTCTAAGCACTCCACCCTTAGATGCAGACTGATTATCCTGAACAAATTTCTCAGTGATTCCAGCTTCTGCAAAATCATTATAATTATAGGTCTCCATGAAATATCCTCTCTCATCACCAAATACGGTGGGAGTGATAACCTTGAGGCCCTCTATTTCACATGTTTCAACTTTAATCTTGCCCATTTTCTTCTTCCTTTTCTATATTCTCATCTACCTTGTTTCTAGGATAGGAGATGTTAAAATCAACTCTTCCCTGGATTCCATTCAGTTCACCGGAAGAGGTATACTGCCACATATTATATTTTCTTGAGTATTGAGGCTCTTTTCGATACTCCGCCAGCCAGATACAGTAGTCATCCTCCATCTCACTGGTGTAGAGCTTGTTATTAAACCAGTTCCTTGAAGCATATATACCTGCATCATAGCCTGCATTGGTTATGGTCTCGCAAAAGGCCTGACATACTTTGGTACGGGTACTCATGTCCAGTCCATCGGCTCTTCCATTGCCACCAGCTCCCTCTGTATCGATAAATATGGGATAATCCAGCATTCCCTTATTTAACTCCAATACCATGGAGGCCTCTTCAACTGCTTCTATTTCATTTACTGCCTGAGTAAAGAAATACAGTCCAACCTTGATCCCGGCCTGCTTTGCATTAGTCAGATTTTCCAGGAAATAGGGATCTTCTACCAGTGCACCTGTTTTGGAACCACGGTATCCGCATCTGATAATGGCAAACTGCACACCTTCATTTCTGACAAGCTGCCAGTCGATATGCTTATTCCATTTTGATACATCGATACCAAATTCCTCATTGCCTGTTGATGACCATTTTCCAGTCATCATGGAAGAATCTTCGTCCTCACTGTCAAAGATTTCAGTATCTTCAAGATTTGCATCAATGTCTGCTTCGGTCTTAATAAGCAGGGAAATATCTTCAATCGGCTTATATTCAATATTCGCCTTAACCTTGACCTGAAGTGGACTCTTTGGAACCTGATAATCATCCATGGGCTGAATCACAACCTCATGCATACCGGCCTTCAGATCAGGCACATACACTATGCCGTCCTGATCCAGATCCTTGTAGGGCTCCCCATCTACCAGTACATACAGGTCATCTATCTCTACCAGCTTATCCAGATCGTTGTATATCTTGATTCTAAGATCCTTGTCTACCGAAGTGGCCGCCAGAGAAAGCTTCTTTCCTCTGGTTTCCATCATCTGGTCATAAGCCGATAATTCCTTGTCAAAAAACGTTTCATCCCTTTCAAAGGCCTTATAATCCACATTGGGATTCTCAGGCTTCAGACCACTGGAGTTTGTAAAGCTGCCTGGAGGCAGAGCATTATCACCTGTTTCTGACGCATCAGCCTGTTCGCTCTCCGCCTGGGCCTTATTAAGCTTCATGGCATAGTCATATATATTGTAGCCGGCAACTCCTGTCACCAGAATTAATATAACTATGACTGATATAAATATAGACTTGAACTTAAGCCTAGAGTCCATTAGCTACCTCAGTAAGATACTGTCCGTAATTGGTCTTTAACAAAGGCTCTGCCAGTGCAATCAGCTGCTCTTTGGATATAAAGCCCTGCTTAAAAGCAATTTCTTCAATACAGGAAATGTACAGACCCTGTCTCTTTTGGAATGCTGCCACAAAATCAGCTGCATCCAACAGTGAATCATGGTTGCCTGTATCAAGCCATGCGAATCCACGTCCCAGAGTCTCTACCTGAAGAGTTCCTCTTCTTAAATATTCATTATTAATTGATGTGATTTCAATCTCCCCTCTGGCTGAGGGTTTTACATTAGCAGCTATTTCAACCACATCATTATCGTAAAAATACAAGCCTGGCACTGCATAATTGCTCTTGGGATTAGCAGGCTTTTCCTCTATTGAGAGAGCCTTTCCTGTACTGTCAAACTCCACAACACCATACTCTCTTGGATCTCTTACATAGTATCCAAAAATTGTTGCGCCCTTTTCTCTGGCTGCAACATTTTTAAGTATTCTGGAGAAGCTCTGACCATAGAAAATGTTATCGCCCAATACCAGCGCCACGCTGTCATCTCCAATAAAGTCTCTGCCTATGATAAATGCATCGGCCAGACCTCTGGGATATTCCTGAACAGCATATGAAAACTTTAGTCCAAGCTGTTCACCAGTGCCAAACAGATCCTCAAATACCGGCAAATCTCTGGGTGTAGAAATAATAAGGATTTCTTTTATTCCAGCTAACATCAGTGTTGACAGAGGATAATAAATCATTGGCTTGTCATACACTGGCATAATCTGCTTGCTTATTGCTTTTGTTAATGGATATAGTCTTGTGCCGCTTCCCCCGGCAAGAATAATACCTTTCATTTTGCCTCCCTAAATGCCGCTATATAGCGCTCTTATTTATTGCTGTACATATCATCATAATACTTCTGATAATCACCTGAAGTAACATTCTTCATCCATTCCTCGTTCTCGAAGAACCACTTGATTGTAAGCTTGATTCCCTCTTTGAACATGGTCTCAGGCTCCCAGCCGATTTCTGACTTAATCTTGTCAGGTGCAATGGCATATCGTCTGTCATGTCCCTTTCTATCCTCAACATAGGTAATCAGGTCACGGCTTACATGTGCTTTTCTTGGGTCATCATCCGAAAGCATCTCCTGAAGGGTTTCCAGAATTATCTCAATAATCTGAATATTCTGCTTTTCATTATGGCCACCTACATTGTAGGTTTCAAACAGTCTTCCCTTTTCCTGAACCATGTCGATTGCCTTAGCATGATCTTCCACATACAACCAGTCGCGGACATTCTTGCCATCTCCGTATACAGGAAGCTTTTTGCCCTGAAGAGCATTGTTAATAATCAGAGGAATCAGCTTCTCTGGGAACTGGAAGGGTCCATAGTTGTTGGAACAGTTGGTAATATTAGCAGGGAACTTATAGGTATCCATATATGCCTTAACCAACATATCGCTTCCAGCCTTACTTGCTGAGTAAGGGCTGTGAGGATCATACTTTGTTGTCTCATAAAAGAATGCATTGTCATCATCAGGCAGAGATCCATATACCTCATCTGTTGATACATGTAAGAACTTCTTGCCTTCAGGATAGGTTCCATCTGCCTGCTCCCATGCAGCCTTTGCACAGTTAAGCATATTGGCAGTTCCCAGTACGTTGGTTCTTACAAACACCTCTGGATCCTTGATACTTCTGTCTACGTGAGACTCAGCTGCAAAATGTACAACTCTGTCAATATCATTTTCTTCAAAGATTTTTGTAATTGCATCCTTGTCACAGATATCAGCCTTTACAAAGCTGTAATATGGACAGTCTTCAAGTCCTTTGAGATTTTCAAGATTTCCGGCATAGGTAAGCTTATCTACATTAATTATTTTGATAGCGCCCTCCTTGCCATATTTTTTGAACATGTAATGAATGTAATTGGAGCCGATAAAACCTGCGCCGCCTGTTACTACATATGTTTTCATTTGTTCCCCTTTCTATTATGACTTTCTCTTAGTCCTCTATCATCTTTTTTCAAATTAATATGCAATATTCATATCAACATAGCCACTGATACCATTAATCTGGCCCTTTGAAGTATACTGCCACATGGTATATTTTCCACCATAGGTAGGCTTTTCTGCATACTGGGCAAGCCATACACTGCCTGTATTCAGGCTTCCTGTACTGATCTTTGATTCCAGCCAGGTCTTGTTTGCATATACACCAGCCTTGTAGCCACCATTCTGAATAGTCTTGCAGAAAGCATTGATTACCTTGGTTCTGGTCGCCTTGTCAAGACTGTCGCCTCGACCGCCAGAGCTCTCAACATCCAGATATACAGGATAATTTAATCCGGTTCCACCTAACAGGTTCAATACCATGGAGGCCTCTTCAACCGCTTCTACCTCATTAACCGCCTGGGTGAAGAAGTATACGCCAACCTTCAGTCCGGCATTTTTTGCACCTGACAGATTTGATTTGAACTTAGGATCCTGAATCAGAGCACCTGTTGATGATCCTCTGTATCCTAGTCTTACGATTGCATACTGTACACCGTTAGCCTTGACCTTGTCCCAGTTAACAGATCCGTTCCACTTGGATACGTCGATACCTACTCCGGCACCACCGACACCACCGGTTGATTTCAGAACACCGTCTGAATCAAAGGAGTATTTTACTCCCTTGATTACCTGGTCTCCTGTAACCTTCTTACCTTTTTTATCAAAGAAATAGGTCTTTTCATCTATGGTCTGCCAGCCGGTATAGCTGTAGGTTACATTTGTATTTTTCTTGAAAAATCTCTTGTACTTGTAGTAATCAGCAAGAACAGCTTCCCTAATCTGATCAGTGTCGTCGTCCTTGACATACAGCTGATTGCCATCCTTATCCTTAAGCTTTGTAGTCTTGTCAGATGCAGGATCTGCCTTGGTAATCTTAACAGAGGTGTTCTGGCTCTTGCCGTCTGCATCGGTTACCTTGACTGTTACAGTTACTGTCTTGGCATCATTCTTGTTGTTCTCATTATCAAGACGCTTAATCTTAAGTTCAAAGCTTGTATCGCTGGTTGTCTCCTTCTCGCTATACAGCTTCAGGTAATCTGCCTGATCAGCCTTGAATTCATATGTATAGCTTGGACGTCCACCAGATACAGTAACCTTAATATATCCCTTTTCTCCAACCGGAATAGGAAGTGTCTGGTAATTTACTGATATTGACAGAGCCTGGGTATCCTCAACAGTAATCTTGATTTCATCACTCTTGGAGGTCTTGCCATCATCATACTTAAGTGCGAATACTGCTGTTCCGGGCTTAAGTCCCTTAAGCTTCAGTGTACTTCCTGAATTTGACTCAACCTTAACCACACCGCCATTGCTCTTTTCAGTAAAGCTGATGGAATTATCCTTAAGGTCACTTCCCTTGGCTTTGGCTGTAATTGTCTCTGTGTCTCCAACCTTGAAGGTTGACCTTCCGGATATTTCAAGGCCTTCTATTGAAGCTTGAAGCTCGTTTTCACTAATAACTTCATTGCATACTGTACAGTATTCAATTTCCTTACCGTTCTCTTTCTTGGTAGCCTTGGTATGACCCTTGGCCTCTTTTTCGTCCTTCTTTATTTCAGGCTCATCACAGCCACTGTTCTTACATTTATATACTGTATATCCTTTTTCAGTGCAGGTCGGCTCTACAGTCTTATCCTTCTGATAATCATGGGTATGCTTTGCTTTGGAAGAATCCGTCTTTTCTTCTCCACAATTCTTGCACTTTGCCACACCATTGTCGTCAAATTCTCCCCATTCATGATCCTTCTTTGAAATACTTTCAGTATCCTTGGCCTCACACTTGCTGCACAATCGTTCTTTTTCACCTTTTTCCGTGCAGGTCGCCTCCTTGGTTGTTTGCCACTCTCCAAAAGTATGTTCACAACTATCGTCTCCGCCAGTAACCGCAAAGTATGCAAAGGCTCCGCCATATCTCAAACCAAAGGGCATAATACCTGCATCAGCAGTGGTTGCAGGATCAGGAATATCCGCCTTGTCAACCTTTACATATGAGTTAGTGCCATCATTAGCATCTTCACCATCATTGCCGGTAGCAGTCTTGGTTGATTCAACCCAGTCCACAGTATCCTTAACCACAGGAGCACTTTCAGCTTCCTTCTTGGTTGTATCTTCCTTGGCAACATTAACTTCAGCCTCAGTCTTAACCTCTGCTGCAACGTCAACCTTCTTGTACTCAATATGATCCTTGACAGTCACTGTGACAGGGCTCGTTGAGTATTCAAATTCTTTTATTTCATCAATATCTACAAGACTGACTGCATATTCACCAGGAGTCACATCCTTCTTGTAGATAATTCCGTCCTTATCATCATTGGTATAGGTTTCTGTGCTTCCAGAGGGTGTTTTTACCTCTACCTTGAAGGCAATATTCTTAATAAGCTTGCCATTCTTCTTGTTAACAAACTTAATCTTAAGATCCTTTTCTACCGAAGTAAGATTCAGGGTAATAGTATCAGGACCTGATTCCGCTTCTTTTTTCTCTACCAGTTCATCCGGATTAGTGTCCTCGCTCTCCATTGAACCATCGCCATACATTTCCATCTCGTCCAGTCTGGCTACATAGTTTTCTGTAACAGCTAACAGTGTGCTCTCACCCATTGCACTCACTTCATTCAGATTGTTACCAATGGTTTCAAACTCTTCAATCTGATCACCTGTCATCTTAACACCGGCATAATATACTCCGGTCACGATAGCAATGAACAGCACAATAACACCGGTCAACACAAGAATATGGTCAACGGTGTTCATATTTTCAATACTATCTGCAATTTTCGAGAAGAAGGATTCCTGGGATTTCTTTCTGGGTTTTGCAGGTCTGACTGCAGCCCTGGTTCTCCTGGGGGCTACCGCCTTTCTTCTGGCAGGTCTTGTCCCACTGGACTTTGAACGGCTTCTTCCGGCAGGTCTTCTGTAATCCTCATCGTAATCATCATAATCCCTGTCTGAATAATCGTAGTCGTCATCCCTGTAATCATCCACATCTTCATATTCATCGTCATCTTCTATCTCATGATAGAAATCGTCCGGATTCCGCTTCTTCTTTCTTTCGAAGACATGGTCATCTTTGTAATCAGTTCTATCTATATCCTGGATAAAATTAAAATCCTCGGTTTCAAATGAATCTTTCAAACTATTCTCCTTAAGGACAAAATATGGGCATTTTGATTAAACAATATTCATAATATTTTATCATAGCCCTATTTTATTGTCACTATTTTTATGGTCTCATACCATATCTAGTGGTCCATCCATTATTTTTACTGACAGTGACTGCCATATATCTCCATATGCCTCTGGATCACTGTGCCAATATCATAATCTTCAATAGAATGCTTTTGGCCGCAAACCGGCTGTTGCTCCTTCGCAAGGCCCAGTATTACTTCTGCCCACAGTCTGTCACTGTCACCAAGCTTCAGCCTGTGGCAGTCCTTTGAGCACTGAATCGCCTCAGGCACTCCGTCAGATATATATACCTTCTTCCCCAGGACCTGGGCTTCTATGGCCGTAAGGGGAAAGGCCTCATTAATTGATGGAAATACAAATGCATCCATGGCACTTACAGCCTTTTCAACCTCCCTGGTTTCTCCCAGAAAAATTATCTTTTCCCATACATCCTTGCTTACACGCCCTCGCAGCTCTTCCAGTCTCTTTTCATCTCTGGCTCCAACCAGCAGTAGTCTGGCGTCACCCTTTAGTGCCACCACCTGGGAAAATACATCAAGCAGCTTTTCATGATTTTTCACAGGATGAAACCTGCCCACATGACCCATGACAAAAGTATTTTCATCAATACCAAGCCTTTGCTTTGCCTGATTAATGTCAATCCCCCTGGCCCTGATGTCATTCAGTTCAAAGCCGTTGGGAATAACCGTAACCCTGGCATCTGGAACCTTTTCCAGAATATCCTGCTTCGCGCCTTCCGTAAGGGCAATTATCTCCATGCCCTCACCGGCCAGCTTCAAGAACATTTCCCTGTGATTTTTACCCTGGGAAAGGCTTCTTGAGAGTCCTGAATGTAGCGTAAATATAAGCCTGCTCACATTCCACTTTATAAGCTTAAATTTCTCCAGTCCTGTATGCACATGAATCACATCCGGGCAGGTCTTTTTCAGTATACTTTTCAGTCGTCTCACACCTAGAAAAGTTTTGATTTTTCCTTTTCCAGTCCCCCTGCAGCAGCTGTACACTTCGATACCTGCCTCTCTGACCCTGTCCAGCAAAAAAGAGTCAACCTGCTGCCACTGAATCAGAATCACATCTGCTCCGGCCTGCTTAAGCCTTATTAAATAGTTGGTAACTATTGTCTCGGCACCCGATACCTTCAGGCTGTGAATATAATAGGCTATTCTTTTATTCTTCAAAGCTTCTGGCATATTCATCCAGTGTAATTCCTTCCAGATTTTTCACTCTTTCAAATACTCTGCGAAGAGTTCCATACAGGTTTTCCACCGACCGGGCATCTTTAAAGTAGGGACTGCCATTAGGCATGAATTCTGAGGAGTGCATCATGAACATCAAATAATCACTTTCCTCATTCTCCACCATATCCAGGAGGTGCATAATCTTTTCTTCCGAACACAGGCTGGGCCTTATCCAGAGATTCTCCCCCAGCGCCATGCGTTTTATCTGCCCCATTCTGCCTCTTAGGCCAGCCTTCTGTGGCGCAAACAGGCTATGGGTCTTTCTTACAGTAACAGGCACCTCCAAAATCCCCCTGTGGTAATAGGGCTTTTGCGGTGATCTGCTGTAATCACTTCCCTTGGAATCAGCACTCTCACCGGGGTGATCACTCCAATCTACTCCAGGAGTCACAGAGGTATCCACCAGATAGCCATACTTTGCCAGTATGTCAAAATACTTATCATTCATGGCCCATCTGCCTGCTCTGTGAGAAACCGGATTGATTCCACACCTTTCCTTAATCAGGCTGGTCATGTAATCCACCTTGGCTTCCATTATTTCATCAGGATACTCTATGAGATAGGGCAAACCAGCGTCCTCTTTTTTCAGCTTGTACTCCGGAGGAGTATTCCAGGCATGCAGGTGCATCCCCAGCTCTGCAGTCTTTCTGTCCACACAGTCGCAGACAAATTTTACATATGTCGGATCCCCAAGCATTTCCCTATTGGATAACCAGACCGGTTTGAATCCATATTCCTCGCACAGGTTTTGAAATCTGGGCAGATATTTCACATTCTCAGTTTGTATTTCTTCTCCCTGCTTCCAGTTCCAGAGATTATCCCCTTCGGTATCTATTGTTATAAGAAATTTCTTATTTTTCTTCATCAATAGTTATCTTTCCGTTTTCAACACGATAAACTATATCGCAATTTCTAATTGTTGTTAGTCTGTGAGCAATGATAATAAGTGTCTTGCTTCCTGACAGATTATCTATTGCTTCCATTACTGCTGTCTCAGTGTCATTATCCAGTGCACTGGTAGCCTCATCCAGAATCAGTACCTCTGGTCTTGAGTACAATGCCCTTGCTATTCCTATTCTCTGTCTCTGACCACCTGACAGTCTCACACCGCCTTCGCCAATCATAGTATCCAGACCTTCTGGAAGTCCTGATACAAAATCATACAGCTGTGCTTCCTTCATGGCTGACACCAGGCGTTCTTCATCACAGTCCTCAGGTCTGACCCCAAACAGAATATTATTTCTGATTGTGTCATCCATCAGTGATATGGTCTGAGGAATATAGCCTAACATTGACTGCCAGGTATCTATTGCCTCGTTAATATCCGTTCCATCTACGCATATTTTTCCAGCATTAGGCGCAAGGATTCCCAGGATCAGATCTGCAGTAGTTGTCTTTCCCTGACCTGTAGGCCCAATCAGGGCAACCGCTTTATTCTTAGGAATACTTATGCTTACATTATCGAGAATATTTCTATCTCCTGCAGGATACCTGAAGGTTACCCCATCCAGGGAGATTTCTTTATTAAAATCTATTTTCTTGAGATTTCTCTTCTTATAGGAATCACTCTTTTGTAATGCCCTGACTTCGTGCAGGTCCTTATATATCGCATCTATTGATGGTTTTGAGAAAAATATTCTGCTTAAATACTCAGCCATTCTGTTGGCAGAGGGTAGCATTCTAAAGGCTGCAACTGCAAACATTGTCATGGTGGGAATGAATTCCCTGGCATCATTTCCTGCCATCAGCTTGAATGCTATTACCAAAAGCAGACCCGATATACAGCAGGTCTCCATTACAGGCTTAGGTAACATTCCATACTGTTTAAACTTTCTGTTATTTTCTGCATAGCCCGCCGCCTGAATCTCGAATTTTCTCAGGAAGAAGTTTTCTGCTCCTGAAACCTTGACCTCCTTGATACTTCCCAGGGCCTCCAGCATAATTCTCTGATAATTTTCCTGATTATCTCTGGACATGTCTCCAGCTCTTTTTAGTTTTTTCTTAAATATCTTAAGATATACCAGTGCAAATGCAGACACCAGAGCTATAACACCCAGGGTAATTCCAATATCCTGTATCAGCAGAAAAGTAAGAAGCACCAGGCAGACACTTCCTTCGCTGGCCAGCTGGAGAGTTGCCAGAACCACCTCAAAAAATGCCCGGACATCATCTCCGGCATTTCTAATCAATTCAGCTCTGTTGTGATGAACATGATACAGATAGGGCTGATTCAGATAACAGTCCAGCATCTGGGTAGAGAGTCTCTTCTGATTATCATAGGTAAATTGATACTGCATGCTGTGCATAACATACACATATACATTTTTTACTATATAGACACCCACAATAAGCAGTGCCAGAAATACCAGAAAGGCACTTACATCGGAAAATCCAAGTCCCGAATAAGCTTTCGCCATATATGGATTATTTAATATTGCTTCACCGTCCAGTACCAGCTGGATAAAAGGAAGCACTGCAGTCACTCCCAGCAGCTCTGCAAAGGCGCCTATTATTATCATTACAAACAGCAGAAAGAATTTTCTCTTCTGACTGCCCTCAAAAATATATAGGAACTTAGAAATCATCGTTGCTTCTCCAAATACTGAACATAATTGCTGACCATTAGTGCAATTCTGAAGGTCAGTGCATCCTCAAATACCCTCATATCAAGGCCTGTAGCCTTCTGAAGCTTTTCAATTCTGTACACCAGTGTGTTTCTGTGAATGTATAACTGTCTGGAAGTCTCTGAAATATTAAGGTTGTTCTCAAAAAACTTCTGAATGGTATTAAGTATCTCCTCATCAATTTCCTCTGGCAGATGATCACTACCAAAGTATTCCTTAATAAATATTTCACACAGACTATATGGAAGCTGATATATCAGTCTGCCTATTCCCAGCTTGTTGTATGGAATTACAGCCTTGTCTGCATAGAATATTTTACCAACCTCCAGTGCCATCTTGGCTTCCTTGTAGGACTTGGACACATCCTTAATCTCATGGACGATGGTTCCGTATGACACCTTAACATTTACCATGGCTTCTGTATTCATCATATCAGTAATGGTCATAGCAAGTTCTTCCAGCTGGTCATAGGATTCGCCGCTCTCAAGATTCTTGATAATTACAACCCCATGCTCCTCAACCGAAACCATTGCATCCGGACCAGATGTTGGAAACATTCCCTTCAGTATTTCAGTGATTACATTGTCATCCACATCACTCTCAACTATTATGGCCGCTCTCTCCCTGTCTACAGGTATCTTCAGCTGTTTGCCCTGATTATATATGTCCACTAAAAGCATGTTGTCCAGAATCAGATTCTGATAGAATGAGGTTCTGTCATACTTTTCTCTATATGCCACAAGTAAAGCAGTCATTTCACTAACTGCAATTTTGCCAATAGTGTAGGCCTCTTCAGTTCCTCTGGTCTGAATTAACAGTGATAATTCTCCATCATCATAAGCCTTGAACAGATAACAGCCTCCCACTTCCTGACTATCAGCCGCAGACTCAACAAAGCTGGAAATTACATTTCTGTCCACCGGAATCTCTGCTGTCTTTGCCAAAATCTGTCCGGTAGGCTCCATTACTGAAATGTCAGTTTTTGTAATATTTTTTAATTCATTAATGGCATTTTGAATTATTGAAGCATGTATCATTTATCTTCTTCTCCTGTTTTTTGTCGGGGCTGTATCCCCTGGGTTCCACACTGTTGACAGCTTATTTTTTCATTCATCATCAGGCAGTGTCATCTGATGACATACATAATTAGGATACTACAAATACTATTTTATGTCCATGTTGGCTCATCAGGGCAGATAACTCTTCGGTTATCTTATCGTGATAGCAAAAAAGGACCAGACTTTCGTCTGGTCCTTAGAAATTTTTATACTAGTTTGTGATAACAACTTCTGTCTCTTTGTCGAATACATGAATCTTGTTAGCATCCATAGCGAACTTCACGCTGCTGCCTGTTCTAGCTGCTGTCTTAGAATCAACTCTTGCTGTAACAGCAAAATCAGCCAGATCAAAATACAGATAAACTTCTGCACCAAGGAGCTCGTATACTTTAATTGTAGCATCAAATGATGTACCAGCCTTAGCAACTTCTGCAGGATCATCTGTGATATCTTCAGGACGGATACCCATTGTAACTGTCTTGCCAGCATAACCGCCATCAATAACCTTCTTAGCCTTGTCAGCAGGAAGCTGAATCTTAAGACCTGCTGTATTTAAGAAGCAGTCATTTCCAGCAACTTCAACTGTAGCATCAAGGAAGTTCATCTGAGGTGATCCCATGAAACCAGCAACGAAGAGGTTAGCGGGCTTCTCATAGAGGTTCTGAGGTGTGTCAACCTGCTGAACAATACCATCCTTCATAACAACGATTCTTGTACCAAGAGTCATAGCCTCTGTC
>DCIJ01000055.1:109264-109469 GCA_002315945.1 Lachnospiraceae bacterium UBA1729
ACGATAGCACGACCCATAGCAACACGCTGTCTCTGTCCACCTGAAAGAGCCTTAGGCTTACGATCAAGAAGTTTTTCAAGGTCAAGAATCTTAGCAGCTTCTCTTACCATCTTGTCGATTTCATCCTTAGGAACTTTACGAAGCTTAAGTCCGAAAGCCATGTTATCATATACTGTCATGTGAGGATACAGAGCGTAGTTCTGGA
>DCIJ01000055.1:109508-144790 GCA_002315945.1 Lachnospiraceae bacterium UBA1729
GATCCTTAGGCTCTACATCGTTAACAACTCTGTCACCAATTTTCAACTCACCTGAGCTGATATCTTCAAGACCAGCGATCATACGAAGAGTTGTAGACTTACCACAACCTGAAGGTCCTACGAAGATGATAAATTCCTTATCTTCAATTTCAAGATTGAAATCCTTAACAGCCTGGAAACCGTTAGGATAAACTTTGTTAATGTTAGTTAATGATAAACTTGCCATTTTTGCCTCCTAATATAAGATACGTTTTTTCCAACTGTATGTAGTATAAAAAAATCCAACCGGAATTTCCATTCGCCGGTTGGACAAAATTATTACCAATTGTTTAGTTGAACTGTATAGTATCTCCTCTTCATCCGACAGATTGTCTAACAAACTTACGGATTACTGTACAGATTGCACATCCTCATCCTTATTCTCATCATCATCCCCATCCAGCTTTTTGAATATCTGGGAGAAGAATATCATGTTCACATATCCTGGTGCAGTCAGACCAAACAGAATAATAAAAGGAACCACTCTGATAAAGTTCATATAATATAAGATAACTGTCACAACAGAGATAGCCAGTATGGCTACTGTCCTGGGAGCATTAACCATTGACAGAATAAAAGCGTTCTTTAATGTATTTTTAATGCTGTTATCATAGTGAGATAACAGTGGATAAAAGTACAAAACAATAATTACACCAACCAGTGTCGCTGCCAAAAGCATGATAGCCATCACATTTTTCATGCCCCCCGATATCTGGGCAACTATTCTATAGTCTGTGACTACTACAAAAGCAGCCAGAAGCACTATTATCCAGGAAATGGTGGCCTGCTTAAAGTTCTGTCCAAAGGATTTAAAAAAGCTTTTTGTAATATAGCCCTCTTCCTTTCTCACCAGCTTTAGTAATACATAGTTCATGGCTGTCAGCGAAGAGCCTGCTGTAACTATAGGAATACAGCATACCAGAGTCAGAATATTAAGCCATGCCAAATCCGCTATTTTATTCAAAAATGCAATAAACGGACTGTCTAAATCAAATAATTTTCCCATTGTTTTATTCCTTGCCGTGCCACTTACGCAAATCTCTGAATATACACCTTGAAATCAGATGCAAATCTTTTTTCCTGGGCACTATATCTCTTTACTGCGCTGTCAATTTCTCCCACTGCTTCTTCATAATGATTCAGCAGATGGCGAACACATCTGTCATCCATCCTTCCAGACTCTGCTTCTTTTTTAAGGAAGGTCTTTATCTCCTCATGGCTCTTTCTTGTCGGATACAGCTTTGCATTAAAAAATGAAGCTACCACGTCTGCCACCTGAAGAATTCTTATGGATCTGGTCTGAAGTTCTCCCTTCTTGGCCTTTGGATAGCCCTTTCCATCAATTCTTTCATGATGGGATATGGCTATTTCAATAATATCCTCTGCCCTAAAGCGTTCTCTTAATAGCTTTTCGCCTTCATCCACATGGCTTCTGTATTTTTTCAATTCTTCACCCTGCAGATTCTCTCTCTGATATACAATGTTATCAGGCATGGTCAGTAGTCCAATATCCCGAAACATCGCTGCCTGATGAAGCATTTTGCATTCATTCTCGTCTACTAACAGTTCTGCTGCCAGGAAATCCGCAACCACCCTGCAGATATATGCTTCCAGATACAGATGAGTCCCTCTAAACTCAGACATTTTAAAGACAAAATCAATCATCTGATCCTTTTCTTCATTGGTGAAGAGCGCATTATCCATGTAATCCCAGAGTTCCTGCTCGTATTCTCCACGCTCCATTTTAGCAAAGATTTCATCTCGCCTTATGCATCTAAGGAGCAACATTGTGTGGTCAGTTGAATATTCAACACCTGCGCCGCCCTCAAAATCCTTCATGCTTACATCTTTTCCATCACGCACATAGGCTTTTTCAGCTTTTTTAATGAGGCGCAGCATTCCTGCAACATTTGCATATTTATAATCCAGACTGTTTAACTCCTTACAATCCAGATTTGAAAGACGTAGTATTTCAGCTCTTTCTCCAAAGATTGAATACTGTTTTGCATATAATGCTGCATAGGCTCCAACCTTGTCCTCGTTTTCCGCAGGATTCAGTCCAAACTTCTTTAGTCCCAGTTCTCCAATCACATTCAAAAAGGAAAGAAACGCCAGTTCAGCAGTCTCATATTCGTCAAAACCGCCCTTGTTCTCCAGCATTTTCATCATCATATACGCTATTCTCAACCCCTTATAATAGAGGTTCTCATCCACGAATCTGATCATGTCACAGCCCAGATAACATATCTTTCTACTGCTGATGTAATCCATTGCCATAAATTATACCCAAAAATACCCTATAAAAATTTAACCATTGGAGTGGTAATCACCCCATCATTGTCCTGCTTTAGACCCCTGGCCACATACCCGCAGCTCTTATAAAAGCCTTCCGACTTGTCAGCAGCATTCACCGTCACCTTCTGGTTTCCATGTTCTGCCGCTTTCTTTTCAATATAACTTAAGATAGCACGGCCCATCCCATTTTTCTGATATTTCTTTTCTACAAAAAGCAATGAAATATGGTCATACTCCTTTGTAGCAAAAACTGCCATGATCTCGTCATTTCTTTTTATACTATACGCCTTGTAATAGTGCGTAAGAAACAGTCCATACAATCGTTCGTCCCTGATAAACCTCTCAAAGCTTACGGCACCGATGTCAGACATATTATCCCTGTTGCTTTCAAGGAATGTATTCCAGACAAAATCCATGGCAGCATGCCATTCATCTATTGAAATTGGTAATATTTCAGCTTCAATCAGCAAATCTCTGCTCCTGCAGGCATCTCCTTTTCAGGAGTCATTAATGCCAGATTTCCTTCAGCATCTTCTGCACAAAGAAGCATGCCCTCACTTAATACTCCAGCCAACTTTGCAGGTTTAAGATTTACCAATACCATTACCTTCTTACCAACCATTTCCTCAGGGCTGTAGTGGGCTTTGATTCCTGAGACAATCTGCTTTACCTGACTGCCTATCTTTACCTGGCTGCATAGAAGCTTCTTGGACTTTGGAACTTCTTCGCATTTAATAATTTCACCAACCTGGAACTGCATCTTCTGAAAATCATCATAGGTAATTTCATCCTTTGCAGGAATATCAATTACATTCTCATCCTCTTTTTCAGGTTCAGCTACAGCTTCCTTGCGGGCTGCAAACATTGCCTCTGCCTTCTCCACAATCTCCTTGGCATCAAGTCTTGCAAATAATATTTCAGGTGCATCTGTAACCTTTTTGCCTGACTCATATACGCCAAATTCTGAAAGTGTATCAAATTCACGAAGCTCAAAATTTAACTGTTCAGCAATTTTCTTAGAAGTATTAGGCATATAGGGCTCTAACAGTGACGCACCAATGGAGATGCTTTCAATCAGGTTATATAATACCTGTGCCAGTCTGTCCTTCTTAGCCTCGTCCTTTGCAAGTACCCAGGGCTCAGTCTCATCAATATATTTATTACATCTCTTGAACAGAGCAAAAATCTCTGTCATGGCATCAGCTACACGGAGTTCAGCCATCTTTGCTTCTACCTTGTCATATGTAGAGCAAACCACTGCCTTAAGATCTGCATCCATGCTATCTTCAACGCCAGTATTTGTAACCTGACCGCCAAAATACTTATTGCTCATAGATATGGTTCTGTTTACAAGATTTCCAAGAGTATTAGCCAGATCAGAATTCATTCTCTCAACTAATAATTCCCAGGAAATTACTCCATCATTATCAAAAGGCATCTCATGAAGCACGAAATAGCGCACTGCATCAACTCCGAAGAAGTCTACCAGATCATCTGCATAGATAACATTTCCCTTTGATTTACTCATTTTGCCATCGCCCTGTAACAACCAGGGATGACCAAATACCTGCTTGGGCAGCTCTTCGCCTAATGCCATTAAAAAGATTGGCCAGTAGATTGTATGGAATCTGATAATATCCTTTCCAATCAGGTGCAGATCTGCAGGCCAGTTCTTCTTATATAAATCTGAACTGTTGCCATCTGCATCATAACCGATACCGGTAATATAGTTTGTAAGAGCGTCCAGCCATACATAGACTACATGTCTGTCATCAAAATCTACAGGAATACCCCATTTAAAGCTTGTTCTTGATACGCACAGATCCTGAAGTCCTGGAAGCAGGAAGTTATTCATCATCTCATTCTTTCTTGAAACAGGCTGAATGAATTCAGGATGTGTATTAATGTGCTCAATAAGTCTGTCTGCATACTTGCTCATTTTGAAAAAGTAGGCTTCTTCCTTGGCAGGCTTTACTTCTCTGCCGCAGTCAGGGCACTTTCCATCAACTAACTGTGATTCAGTCCAGAATGATTCACAGGGTGTACAATACATTCCTTCGTACGCTCCCTTATAGATATCTCCCTGATCATAGAACTTCTTAAACATCTTCTGAACTTGTTTTTCATGGTAATCATCAGTTGTTCTGATAAAATGGTCATAGGAAGTATCCATTAAATCCCACAGAGATTTAATAGTTCCAGCCACGTCATCAACAAATTCCTTAGGTGTAATTCCAGCCTCTGCTGCCTTAAGCTCAATCTTCTGGCCATGCTCATCTGTACCAGTCTGGAAGTATACATCGTATCCATCTTTTCTCTTAAATCTTGCAATACTGTCAGCCAGCACAATTTCATAACTGTTGCCAATATGTGGCTTTCCTGATGTATATGCTATAGCTGTAGTAATATAATATTTGCCTTTGTTCTGCATTTCTTTCTCCTGTTTATTTCATAGCGATGCGAAATGCTCCGCCAATTTTTCTGATAGTCTATTTTTGCGCCGCCTGGAATAGTCCCTTGATATTACTGTCAATATCACCATGGAATACGGCAGTTCCTGATACTATTGTATCTGCACCTGCCCCAGTTACCACGCCGGCTTTTTCCTTTCCAACGCCTCCGTCTACCTCAAGTCTTACCTCAGGTTTAATCTCATTAATCATTTCTCTAACCCTGCGAATTCTTTCTGTAGACTCTTCAATATATTTCTGTCCGCCAAATCCAGGTTCAACTGTCATTAACAGAACCATATCTATTTTTTCTATGTAAGGTCTAAGGCTCTCCACTGGTGTACCCGGCTTAATCGACAGTCCCACCTTGCAGCCATTTTCCCTTATCTTATCTATTGTTTCATCCACCTGCCCATTTGCTGCTTCCAGATGAAAGGTGATTCCATTTGCGCCCGCTTTTGAGAATTCCTCTATATAACGGATGGGATCAACTATCATAAGATGCACGTCAAAAAACAGATGGCTACGCATTCGAATTGATGCCAGCACTGGTAATCCAAAGGAAATTGACGGAACAAACAATCCATCCATTACATCAAAATGCAGGTATTGAGCCCCCGCTTTTTCAACTTCCTCCAGCTGCTGTCCTAATATATTAAAATCGGCCGCCAGCATTGACGGCGAAAGAACTAACTCCACTTTTTCTCTCCTCAAAGAAAATCTCTTAGGATTTTACATTTCTCATAAATATATCACAATCATCATTAAATATAAAGTATTGGAAAAAGGGCTCCCCGCTCTGGAAAGCCCTTGGAATAAATTATTTTATTACTGCTCTGTCAAAATCCTTTGACAGGACATAATTTCTACTGAAGAAAAGCCTTAATATCTTCGTATACGCCCTTGCCATCAAGCTTGTACTTCTCAAGAAGTGCAGCTGCAGGTCCTGACTCACCAAAGCGGTCAAGCATACCAAGCTTCTTAACAGGAGTAGGCATCTTCTCTGAGAGGCAATCACAAACAGCTGAACCAAGTCCGCCGATTACTGAATGCTCTTCAACTGTAACAACCTTGCCAGTCTTCTTAGCAGAAGCAAGCACTAATTCCTCATCAAGAGGCTTAATAGTATGAATGTTAATAACTTCTGCATCAACTCCGTCTGCTGCAAGCTTTTCTGCTGCTTCAAGTGCTGAATTTACGCAGGTTCCGGTTGCGATAATTGTAAGGTCCTTACCTTCTTTAAGAACAACGCCCTTGCCGATTTCAAATTTGTACTCAGGTCTGTCATTAATTACAGGCACTGCTGCACGACCGAATCTTAAATATACAGGTCCTACATGCTTAATAGCTGCTTCAACAGCTGCCTTAGCTTCTACATCATCTGAAGGAACGATTACAGTCATTCCAGGAATAGTTCTCATAAGTGCAATATCTTCATTACACTGATGCGAAGCACCATCTTCACCTACAGTAATACCTGCATGTGTAGCACCAATTTTAACATTGAGCTTAGGATAACCAATAGAGTTTCTAACCTGCTCATAGTTACGTCCAGCTGCAAACATAGCAAATGAACTAATAAAAGGAATCTTTCCTGTAAGAGAGAGACCAGCAGCTACACCAGTCATATTTGACTCTGCAATACCGCAGTCAACGAATCTGTCTGGGAATGCTTTCTGGAAAACGCCTGTCTTGGTAGCACCAGCAAGGTCTGCATCAAGTACTACAAGTTCAGGATACTTCTCACCCATTTCTTTAAGTGCATTTCCATAGCTTTCTCTGGTTGCAATTTTCTTTACATCAGCCATTAGTTTGCACCTCCTAATTCTTCACCAATTTTTTCAAGATCTGCCATAGCTATAGCGTACTCTTCATCATTAGGAGCTTTTCCATGCCATCCAGCATTGTTTTCCATGAATGAAACGCCTTTACCCTTTACAGTCTTCATAATGATGCATGTAGGCATTCCCTTGGTAGCTCTTGCTTCCTTGAATGCTGCATCAATTTCTTCCATATCATTACCATTAATATTAATTACATGGAAGTTGAATGCTTCAAACTTCTTGTCGATAGGATAAGGAGAGCATACATCCTCAATCTTACCATCAATCTGAAGTCCATTGTTATCTACTACTACTACAAGATTGTCCAGCTTTCTGAATCCGGCAAACATAGCTGCTTCCCAGATCTGGCCTTCCTGAATCTCGCCGTCACCACACAGGCAGTATACTCTGCTATCCTTTTCAGCCATCTTCAAGCCCAGTGCCATACCAGCAGCAACTGAAAGACCCTGACCTAATGAACCTGAAGACATATCTACACCAGGAGTTTCCTGCATGCAGGGATGACCCTGAAGATATGAACCAAGATGTCTCAGAGTAGGCAGATCCTCAACAGGGAAATATCCTCTGTGAGCAAGTGCTGAATACAAACCAGGAGCTGTGTGTCCCTTTGATAATACAAAACGATCTCTGTCCTCCCACTTAGGATTCTTGGGATCAATATTCATCTCTTCAAAATACAGATATGTAAAAAGATCTGCTGCTGAAAGAGATCCGCCAGGATGTCCTGCTTTAGCACCGTGTACTGCTGTAACGATACCCTTGCGAACTTCGTTAGCGCGTTTTTGTAATTCTAACTTGTTCATAGTGTTTTTTCTCCTTGTAAAAATATAATATTTTAGTTCTG
This sequence comes from Lachnospiraceae bacterium UBA1729, assembly GCA_002315945.1. Lineage (GTDB taxonomy): Bacteria > Bacillota > Clostridia > Lachnospirales > Lachnospiraceae > UBA1729. Next base: position 116,981 of record DCIJ01000055.1, read on the forward strand.
GCCGTAATAAGCGCCAGCGCCATGCTTTCTATAATAATGCTTGTCCTGAAGCTCCTGTGGAGCAGGCTGAACCCTTGCATTAATCATCTCGCACTGAGCTGCCATCTTGGCAACCTCTTCCAGTACTACAGCATTATGAACTGCCTCATGACCATCCTTGCCCCAGGTAAAAGGTCCATGGTTCTTACAAAGAACAGCAGGCATAGCCTCTGGATCAATGTTGTTTGCCTCAAAATGATCAGCAATAAGAATACCTGTATTCTTCTCATAGGCTTCATCAATCTCTTCCTTGGTAAGGGTTCTTACACAGGGTACTGTTCCATAGAGATAATCTGCATGAGTGGTTCCATAGCAGGGAATTCCTCTTCCTGCCTGTGCCCAGCTGGTTGCCCAAGGTGAATGTGTATGAACCACACCACCTATTTCAGGGAATCTGTTATAGAGCACTACATGAGTAGCTGTATCACTTGAAGGTTTATACTTACCCTCAACCTTGTTACCTTCCAAGTCTACTACAACCATATCATCAGGAGTCAGAACATCATATTCAACTCCACTTGGTTTGATTACAAAGAGACCTTTTTCTCTGTCGATACCACTTACATTACCCCAGGTAAAGGTAATAAGATTGTGCTTTGGAAGAAGCATATTAGCTTCGTATATCTCTTTTTTTAATTCTTCAAGCATTTAAACTCTCCTTTTGTGTTTCCACACTTATATTCTACTTGAAATTTACATTTTGCCAACTAAAATATTGCTATTTTTTCTTCAAAAAATTGCAAAAAACATGATTTATTCATTTATTGAATCAATAGCAGCTCTTTCAACCTTTAAGCCAGCTTTATAAACTTCCATAAATTCTTCGAAGCCCTTTACATCTGCAGGGTCTGGCTCCATTCTGCTGCCCTTGCTTCCGGCAAACACAGCTCTGTTAAGGAAGTCTGCCAAAGACTCATTATTCTGCTTATTTACAGCATATGATGCCAGCAGAGCAATACCCCATGCACCGCCTTCGCCTGCTGTCTCCATTACAGAAACAGGTGCATTAAGTGCAGCTGCCAGGATTGACTGTCCAACACCCTTGGTCTTAAAGAGACCACCATGTCCAAGAATTTCATCAACCTGAGCATTTTCTTCCTTAAGAAGGATATCCATACCTGTCTTCAGTACACCAAGAGATGCCATCAGGTGTGTTCTCATGAAGTTTGCAAGGCTGAACTTTGAGTTAGCTGTTCTTACAAACATAGGACGACCCTGCTCCATTCCAACGATGTGCTCGCCAGACAGATAATTGTAAGCTAAGAGGCCTCCGCAGTTCTTGTCACCTTCAAGAGCCTTGTTGTAGAGAGTTCCATAGAGCTTATTCATATCTGTAGGAATTCCCATTGCATCATTGTACTCTTTGAAAATGTTAACCCATGCATTCAGATCTGATGTACAGTTGTTGCAGTGAGCCATAGCAACTGCAGCTCCGTCAGGAGTTGTAACTATATCAATCTCATCATAAGGCTTGGAAAGATCCTTCTCCAGAACAAGCATACCAAATACAGAAGTTCCTGCTGATACATTACCTGTTCTCTTAGCAACTGAATTTGTTGCAGCCATACCGGTTCCTGCATCTCCTTCAGGAGGGCATACAGGGATTCCAGCTTCAAGATTGCCTGAAGGATCAAGGAATTTAGCACCTGCTTCTGTAAGTGTGCCAGCATCTTCTCCTGCAGATACAACCTCAGGAAGGAGGTCTGCAAGATTCCAAGGCATTCCTGCAGCCTTAGTCTTTTCATCAATTTTTGCAAGCATGTCAGTATTAAACTGGCCGGTTGCTGTATCAATAGGAAGCATACCTGATGCATCACCTACACCAAGGATCTTTCTTCCTGTCAGTTTCCAGTGGATGTATCCAGCCAGAGTTGTGAAGAATGCTACGTCCTTAACATGTGCTTCTTTATTAAGTACAGCCTGATACAGATGTGCTCCACTCCATCTCTGAGGAATGTGGAAGCTTAACAGCTTAGTAAGCTCTTCGCTTGCCTGAGCAGTAATAGTATTTCTCCAGGTTCTGAAAGGAACCAGTAGATTATCGTCCTTGTCAAATGCAAGATATCCGTGCATCATTGCGGAAAAGCCCATTGCTTTAAATTTCTTAACTTCAACGCCATACTGTTTTTTTACATCAGCTACCATATCCTTGTAGCATTCCTGTAATCCAGTATGAATCTTATCTATACTGTAGGTCCATACACCGTCCACATAATCATTTTCCCAATCATATGCACCCTGTGCAATAGGCTCATTATTTTCTCCAATCACTACAGCTTTAATACGTGTTGAACCAAACTCAATACCGAGTATGGCATTACCTGCCTGAATTACGTCTTTTGCGCTCATCTTATTCCCTTTCCATATCAATAAGTAAAAAAATCCAACCCATATCTTCTATAGGTCTGCATCTTCTATAGTTCTACCCTTATCACAATAACCTAAGATAGTCTGCCGTCAAAAAAGACGGCAGACCTGATTATTTTTAAATATTTACAATCCTAGCGGAATGCGATTTCATTCCATCTAAGTTCATTCTTAAGGTTGCGGATTGTTGTATCCTTGTCAATTACTACAGCTTCAATACCCATACCAGCTGCCCAGTCAACCATCTGTTCAACTGACAGGTCATAGGTAAATGCTGTATGGTGAGCTCCACCTGCGAGAATCCAAGCTTCTGCACCTACTTCGAAGCTGGGTTCTGGAGTCCAGAAGTTAATACCTACAGGAAGCTTAGGAAGAGGCTTCTCAACCTTCTTGCACTCTACCGCATTGATCAGCAGACGGAAACGAGTTCCCAGATCAACCAGTGAGCATGCAATACCGCTACCTGTCTTTGACTGGAATACCAGACGTGCAGGATCTTCTCTGTTACCCATTGAAAGAGGCTGGCACTTAATCTGGATAGGTCCCTCAGCAATAAGAGGACATACCTCAAGCATGTGAGCCTGAATGATTCCTTCCTTACCAGGAACAAAGTTATATGTATAGTCTTCCATGAAAGCAGAGCCTTTTCCATTAGGCATGTTAGCAGTCATGATCTTGATCAGTCTGTCCATAGCAGCGGTCTTCCAGTCACCTTCAGCACCGAAGCCATAGCCTTTTTCCATAAGTCTCTGAATTGCCAGACCAGGAAGCTGCTTAAGTCCACCAAGCATTCCAAAGTGAGTAACAACTGCATGATAATCACCTGCTTCAAGGAATTTTTCAAAACCGATTTCCTGCTGTGCCTGTACTGCTACATGACGACGGAACTCAGCTTCGTCTCTTCCTTCAAGGCAGATATCATATTTGCTGTAGTATTCTTCAACAAGTGCATTTACATCGCCTTCGCTTACAGAATTAACTACATCTACTACATCATTAATATTGTAGTGGTCGATTTCCCAGCCAAATTTGATCTGAGCTTCAACCTTATCACCTTCAGTTACTGCTACATTGTTCATGTTGTCACCAACACGGCATACTCTGATGTGTGATGACTCCATAAGTCCGATTGCTGTTCTCATCCAGCTTGCAAGCTTATCAATTACAGCAGGGTTCTCCCAATGTCCAACAATAATCTTTCTTTCAATGCCCATACGGCTCACAATGTGACCATACTCTCTGTCACCATGAGCAGACTGGTTCTCATTCATGAAGTCCATATCCATTGTGTCATAGGGAATCTCTTCATTAAACTGTGTATGAAGATGACACAGAGGTTTTTTGTACTCCTGAAGACCAATTATCCACATCTTTGCAGGTGAGAATGTATGCATCCATGTAATTACACCAGCACACTCTGGATCATTGTTTGCATCATTAAATGTCTTTCTGATAGAAGCCTGATCAATAAGTGTAGGCTTTAAAACCAGCTCAAAAGGGAGTTTGCCGGTTTTGTTCATACCCTCTACCATCTTTGCAGAATGATCAGCTACTTTTCTTAAGCACTCATCACCGTACAGATCCTGTGATCCTGTGCAGAACCAGAATTTGTAATTTTTTGTTGCCTTCATGTTGCCCTCCTTAAAATAAAGAAAAAAGTTATTAGTATTTACCCATTAAATCCTTTTCACCGAATTCCCCTCAATAAGCTCCACATCAAATTCATAGGTGGCCTCAAAGTGGGGATTCTCAATTTTTTCCAGCAGATTCTCTACCATCTTATGCACCAGTTCCTCTGCCGGATACTGTATTGTTGTCAACTTAACATGACCATTTACCAGTCCTGTTGAGTTGTCTATTCCAACTATTGATTTATTATCGGGGATTCTTATTCCCCTTTTTTCAAAGCCTTCAACCATCTTGGCAGCCACTTCATCATTATATGCAACAATTCCAGTGCAATCTCTGAGTCTGCTTTCGATTTTTGTCATGCTGCTTTCCATATCCCGGATATCGACAGTATCAAGCCATACAATTTCATTTTCAGTTATGGAAATTCCATTTTCATTCAGAGTCTTTAAAAAGCCCTGATATCTTTTTCTTCCCTGGCCATCATCCAGCTTAAATACTCCACCGATTTTTTTATGTCCATTATCAATGAGGTATTTTGTAATTTTGCAACAGGCCTGCACATCATCCATACATACATGAGGCGCCTTCAAGCCTGGGTAATAACAGTTAAAAAACATTATCGGAATGTTTCTTTCCATTATTTTTTCATACAGATATTTATTCGGGTTTGGCAGATTGCTTTTTGTAGCTTCAACAATGATTGCCCCAACCTCATCCTTCTCAAGAATTTCTTCTAATACAGCTTTTTCTTTGCTGATTCTGTTGCTTGTAAAGGAAATCTGTACCGAATACCCCTCTTTTGCCAGGGTATCAACTATTGCTCTAATCGTTTTTGGGAAAATATACCCATCTACATATGTAGTAATAATAGCTACTCTCTTTTTAATTCTGCGTTCAGCCCTTGGTCTGGCAATGTATGTTCCACTGCCGCGTTTTCTCTCCAAACTTCCATCTTCTTCCAGAATCTCCAGTGCCCGTCTTACAGTCTGCCTGGATAGCGAAAACATACGGCTAAGCTCATTTTCCGAATACAGCTTACTTCCGGGCAACAGCCTGCCTGCTTTAATTCCTTCCTTTATCCAGTTGACTACTATCTGATACTTTGATTCCATTTAATATTTTCCAATCTATCTGGAAGTTCGTTTTTTGCTTTCACACTACAATTAATAAAAGAATTAGGGCAGGACATTTGTCCTGCCCCTAGAAACGAATTACTTATTTACCTTTCTTTCTCTTTGAAAGAACGTCTACGGTTACAGCACCAAGAAGAACTGCACCTTTTACAATTTTCTGAATATCAGTTGACCATCCATAGAGTGACATACCATTATTCAGAATACCCATGATAAACGCACCAACAACTGCACCGGTAATTGTACCAGCACCACCTGCTACAGCTGCACCACCGATGTAGCATGAAGCGATAGCATCCATTTCGAAACCATCACCAGCCTTAGGTGTTGATGAACCATTTCTTGAGCAAAGAACAATACCAGCAACTGCTGACAGAAGACCCATGTTGGTATATACCCAGAAGAATACTTTGTTTGTATCAATACCAGACAGGTTAGCTGCCTTTCTGTTACCACCAAGAGCATAAATCTGACGGCCAGCTACAGTGTGCTCAGTAATAAATGCATAGATTCCAACGATAACACCCATGATAAGGAGCTGGAAGGGAAGTCCGTTAGCGCTGGCAAGTTTAAAGAATACAAATCCGATAATGAAGCCCATAACAATAAGCTTAGCAACTACCTGCCAAAGGGGATTAAGTGCAAAGTTGTATTTTTTCTTAATCTTGATAGATTTGATCTCAGAGAAAATCATTAATACAACTGCTACAATAGCTACAACTATTGATACTAAATCAAGTGTACCTGCTCCAAAAGGAATCTTAACAGTTGGAAGGAAGCCTGCACCGATGAAGTTATAATCTGCCTCGAAGGGGCCCTTTGTCTGAGCCTGCAGCAGTGTATATGTAAGGCCACGGCCCATGAGCATAGTTGCAAGAGTTGTTACGAAAGGAGGAATGTTAAGGTATGCAATAAAGAAACCTGCAAACATACCTACCAACAGACCAATAACAAGCGCTGCAAGAATTGCAACCCACATATTCATTTTGTAGTCGATAAGCATAATACCTACAACAGATCCACATACAGCAACTACAGAACCAACGCCCAGATCGACGTTACCAGTAAGTACGCAAAGCAGCATACCTACTGCAAGGATAACTACGTAACCGTTCTGCATTACCAGGTTGTTAATATTCATTGGTGATAAGTTTTTACCACCGGTCATAATAGCGAAAATTACATAAATAGCGACAAGAGCAAGGAACATACCATACTGCTTCATGTCAAGATTAACTGTCTTCTTCTGTTCCATGATTAGTTATCTCCTTTTCTGTTATGTGCCATAATGCACTGCATGATACGTTCCTGAGTAATTTCTTCCTTATCAAGCTCACCAGCGATTTCACCTTCGTTAATTACATAGGCTCTGTCACAGGTACCAATAATTTCAGGCATTTCGGAAGAAATAACGATAACAGCCTTTCCATTTTTAGCCAGCTCGTTAATTACACAGTAGATTTCATACTTAGCACCTACGTCAATACCACGAGTAGGCTCATCAAGAATAAGAACATCAGGCTGAGTGAGCATCCACTTTGCAAGAACAACCTTCTGCTGATTACCACCAGAAAGTGATCCAACAACCTGCTCAATACTGGTTGCCTTAACATTAATTCTGTCTTTGTATTCCTTAGCTGCCACAATCTCATCAGCGCTGTTAATTACACCCTTATTTGAGAAGTACTGAGGGCGTGCAGCCAATACCATATTCTCTTTAATATCTCCAATCAGGATAAGACCATTTCCTTTTCTATCCTCAGATACATATGCAAGTTTGTTTTCGATAGCAGCCTTAACTGTATCCATCTTAACTTCCTTGCCATGAATCTTGGTAGTACCGGAAATTTTCTGTCCATAGCTGTGTCCAAAGAGACTCATTGCTAATTCTGTACGACCAGCACCCATCAGTCCCGCAAGACCTACTACCTCACCGGCACGTACATTAATATTTATATTTTTAAGCATCTGACGATTAGCATCATCTGGATGAAATACATTCCAGTTCTCAACTTCAAGAACCTTTTCGCCAATTGTGACACCTTCACGTACAGGATATCTGTTAGTAAGCTCACGACCTACCATTCCCTTAATGATTCTGTCCTCATTAAAGCCTTCCTCATCCTTACGCAGAGTTTCAATTGTTTTTCCATCACGGATAATAGTAACCGCATCTGAAACATATTCAATTTCGTTTAATTTATGTGAAATAATAATGCATGTGAAGCCTTTACTCTTAAGCTCCAGCATGATATCCAGCAAATGACGGCTTTCTTCATCATTCAGAGATGCAGTAGGCTCATCAAGAATAAGCAGTTCTACATTCTTGGCAAGTGCCTTTGCAATTTCTATCATCTGCTGCTTTCCAACACCAAGAGTGCCAACCAGAGCATTTACATCTTCATTAGGAAGTCCAACTCTTTCAAGCATCTCCTGCGCTTTCTGTCTGGTCTTTGTCCAGTTAATTACGCCTTTTGTATCCTGCTCGTTTCCAAGAAAGATATTTTCAGCAACTGACAGGTTTGGTGCCAATGCCAATTCCTGGTGAATAATAACGATACCTTTTTTCTCACTGTCTTTCAGGTTGTGGAATGCACATTTCTCACCGTTGTAGACAATATCACCATCATAGGTTCCATGGGGATATACACCGGAGAGAACGTTCATCAGTGTGGATTTTCCAGCACCATTTTCTCCGCAGAGAGCGTGAATTTCTCCCTTTTTAACCTTGAGATTAACATCGTCAAGGGCCTTAACCCCAGAGAAAGCCTTGGTAATGTGGTTCATTTCCAAGATGTATTCTGACATACTTACTACTCCTTCTCTTTTCGTCTGTTTTTCGTATTTTTAGAGAAAATAAGGGCGGTGGCACTTTTGCCGCCGCCCTTAAAAATTACTTTTAGGATAGTTTAATCAGTTCTTAGACCGAATTAGCCGTTGATCTGATCAGCTGTATAGTAACCACCACCGATGATTACTTCTTCATAGTTCTCCTTTGTTACATTCTGAGGAGTGCAAAGGTATGAAGGAACTACGATCTTACCATTGTTGTACTGTGTTGTATCATTGATTTCAGGCTCAGCACCTTCAAGAACTGCCTGTACCATTGTTACGCACTTAGCTGCAAGGAGACGAGTATCTTTGTAGATTGAAGAGTACTGTGATCCAGCTGCAATGTTCTTAACTGCCATAAGTTCGCAGTCCTGACCAGTGATAAGAGGCCAATCTTCTGCTGTGTATCCAGCGCCTTCAAGAGCAGCCTTAGCACCATATGCGAAACCATCGAATGCTGAAGCAACGATGTCAAGCTTCTGATCTGCATAGAAACCTGTTAAGTAGTTTTCCATGTTCTGCTGAGCTGTTTCCTGTGACCATCTAAGAATACATGTATCTTCGAAGCTTGTTCTGCCAGACTTGCAAACAAGTGTACCATCATCAAGGTATGGCTGAAGAACTTCCATAAGACCATTGTAAAGGAATAAAGCGTTGTTATCATCAGGTGAACCCATAAGGAACTCAACTGTGAGGCCTTCGCCCTTGTGGTTGTCAAGGTCTGCACCAGCCTTGATTGACTCACCGATAGCTGTACCAACACCCTTGTTATCGAATGTTGCATAGTAGCTAACTGCATCTGTATCCATAAGGAGACGGTCATAAGCGATAATAGGAATACCAGCCTGAGCTGCCTGAGCTTCAACGTTTACAAGTGCTGAAGAGTCGATTGCTGCGATAACGAGGCAGCTAACGCCTGATGCGATCATGTTCTCAATCTGAGAAACCTGAGCCTGTACATCATCTTCTGCATACTGAAGATCTACTGTGTAGCCAAGAGCCTCAAGCTCTTTCTTCATGTTAGCACCGTCGTTGATCCATCTTTCAGATGACTGTGTAGGCATTGCTACACCAACGCTCTTGCCGTTTGATTCTGCTGCAGGAGCTGCTTCTTCAGCAGGTGCTGCTGCTTCTTCAGCGGGTGCTGCTTCTTCTGTAGCTGCTGGAGCTGCAGGAGCTGCTGCTTCTTCTTTAGCTGCGCCACAGCCAACTAAGAGAGAAGCTACCATTGCTACACTTAAAAGTGCGCTTAAGATTTTCTTCTTCATTTTTTTCCTCCCATAAATGAATAAAAATAGTTGTACGTGTGAGATGTACGAGTTGTGCATCTCACTTCCATATTACATAGCGAAAATGCACACATCTTCGCCTCACATGTGTGATATTATATCAAATCTGCATAGTTGTCAATGAAAAATTCCATTTTTTCTGTACATTTTATTACAAGTTGTACCTGTACAACTCGCTTTAGTTGTTAAAATCATCCCTATGTGTCATTCATAATTTGTTCATAGAAAATTAAAAAAGCTCTCATAGAGAGCTTTTTAGTCGTTCTGATCACCTGCATCCATGGCACCGCCCTGGTATTTTCCCTTAATAAGAGATTTTCCTGATAAAAACAGTAACACAATACCTATTATTGTAAATGCAATCATGGCAATAGCAAAAAACACCTTTTCTTTTGGTTCACCACTCGCCAGAGAATCTATCAGTTCATAACTGGTATACAGAAGATATCCTCCCACCAGCGCCCTGACTGTTAGGGTAAATTTTGTAGGAAGCTTCCCTGTAGGTATCTTTTCATTTTCCTTAACTTCAGACATTCTCATCTCCTCCACATTCTTATTTTTTCCTATTATAGTTATTTTTTTGCAAATTTGAAAGACCCCGCTTTTAGGCGAGGTCTTTCGGGATGAAAAAACAGATGAAAATTATCAATATGTCACTTTCCTAGTGAACCATTGATTTTTCGCTAATTAATTATTTCTTAGCCTCTTTCATCTTGGCAAATACTGCCTGAAGAAGAATGAAGAAGCAAAGAAGTATAGCAGTTATAACGTTGGGCCATGAGCTGTCCAACTTACCATTGGTCTTAACTAATGAAGAAATAGTACCATTAATCATTACACCAAACAGTGTTCCGATTACATTACCAACACCACCAGTAAGAAGTGTTCCACCAATTACGGCTGATGAAATAGCATCCATTTCAAGGCCAATAGCCTGCTGTGTATTACCATTCATGGTATTCAGACAGAAGCAGATACCACCAATAGCTGTAAGGAAACCTGACAGAATGTAAGTCATGAACTTAACCTTCTTAACATTCAGACCCATAAGGGTTGCTGACTGCTGATTTCCACCAATAGCATAGATGCTACGACCAAATTTGGTATATTTGAGCATCAGATAGATTACAACTACAACCAGAAGAGCTACAACTACACCTACAGAGATGTAAGGCACCATCAGTTTTCCCTTCTTGTTAACATATGCTCCAATTCCAAAAGGCATATATATTCTCAGCTGTGAAATAGCTTTGAATAAAGGCTCCTGAATATCAACCTGCTGGTTTGAAATTACAGCTGTCATACCACGTCCGAAGAAAAGTCCTGCCATGGATACGATGAAGGGCTGAATATCGAGATAAGCAATCAGGTAACCCTGAACACTACCAAATACTATTCCAATAATCAGTACTAACAGCATCAGCACTGGTGAACTCATTCCCCAGCCACCATCTTCCTTGGCCTGCATTCCAACTGCAAGGAACATACAGTACATAGCTACGCAGGAACCAACAGAAATGTCGATACCACCAGTAAGCATTACACAGGTCATACCAGCCGCAACGCAGATAAGACCAGCGTTAGTAATAAAAATATTTAAAAGTGTCTGTAAATGTGTAAATCCCTTATTTGAGTATACTGCACATCCAGCGCCGTACATTACTACGAACAGTACAATTGTAATTATCAAAAGAAGGGTATTTGAATTGATTTTACTCTTTTTCATGATTACGCCTCCTTAACAGTATGCTTTTTTGCAGATAACTTCTTGAAATAATCCTTTACAGGACCTGACTGGATTACAACAATAAGGATTACTACGATTGCCTTGAATACAGGTGCCTGAGCTGAAGATACACCCAACGCATACAGGGTTGTAGTTACAGCCTGAATTGTATATGCACCAATTATTGATCCTGCCAGGAAGAATCGTCCACCACCCAGGCTGTTTCCACCAAGGGCAACTGCTAAAATAGCATCCATTTCCATGTTAAGACCAATGTTGTTAGTATCTGCAGAATAAATTCTGGAAGTATTTGTAAGTCCTGCAATACCTGCGCACAAACCGCAGATGATATATGTAATGCAGATAATCTTAGCAGAATTAAAACCTGAAATTCTGGCAGCTTTCTTGTTGATACCAACAGCCTGTACAAAGGTTCCAAGAGCTGTAAATCTCAATACAAGTGAAGCAATCAGGATACATCCAAATGCGATCCATACAGGTGTAGGAATACCAAGAATATATCCGTTACCCATGAACTGGAAGCTGTCTACACGAACATAAACAATCTTTGATTTGCAAAGAAGAAGTCCGATAGCACGTCCAGCTGACCACAGGATAAGTGTTGCAACCATAGGCTGAATGTTAAGATATGCAACCATGGCACCGTTAAAGAGACCGCACAGGCAGGCAACACCAACAGCAATGAGCATAGCCAGTCCAAGAGGAATCTTATACTGATTTACGTGGTCAACGCCATAGCCTGCAAGCAGCATACAGCAAGTACCACCTGTAAGTGACATTACTGAACCAACGGAAATATCAGTTCCTGCTGAGGATGATACAACCAGGGTCATACCAATTGCCAGAATAGCAATCTCACTACCACGGTTAAGAATATCAATGAGACGACCAAATAAGTGTCCCTGTGTAATTCCTATCTGGAAAAAGTTAAGTGCAGGATTACCGTTAGCAATGTCATATACAACGTTAATGCACATAACCAAAACCATTGCAAAGATAGGAAGAAACATCTTTGATTTTGTTATTTTATTTAATTTATTCATGTGCTTCACCTCCGCCGGCGATAGCCTTCATAACGCCTTCCTGGCTCATTTCTTCAGCTGACAGTTCGCCAACCTTTTCACCATCACGAAGAACTGCCATACGATTACAGGTTCTAAGCATCTCCTCAATTTCTGATGAGATGAAGATAAGGCTCTTGCCTTCGCCTGCAAGCTTAATAACCAGCTTCTGGATTTCTGTCTTGGTTCCTACGTCAATACCTCTGGTAGGCTCATCAAGAATCAGGAAATCAGGATTGGTTGCAAGCCATCTTGCAAGAATAACCTTCTGCTGATTACCACCAGACAGCTGCTTAATCAGTGTCTCACGGCTGGCAGTCTTGATTGAAAGCATTTCAATATACTTATCAGCAATCTCAATCTGCTTCTGCATAGGAATTCTCTTGAAAATTCCAAGCTTAGCCTGCATAGCCAGTATAATATTTTCACGTACGGAAAGATCTCCGACAATACCCTCTGCCTTACGGTCATCAGGGAGGAGTCCCATACCAACGTTCATTGCATCAATAGGAGTATGAATCTTAACTTCCTTGCCATCAACCTTGATAGTACCGGTCTGTGCCTTGTCTGCACCATAGATTACACGAGCCAGCTCACTACGACCAGATCCAAGAAGTCCTGTAAGACCAACAACCTCGCCCTTATGAATATTCAAGTCAAAAGGCTTGATTGTGCCGGAATGACTCAGTCCCTTAGCTTCTATTTCAAGAGGAGCATGTGTCAGATCACCGCTACTCTCAGGCTTGATTGAAGCAAGATCATCAAAGTCCTTACCCATCATGGCAGCAACAAGCTTAACTCTGGGAAGTTCTTCTACAGTATACTCACCAACCAGCGTACCATTTCTAAGTACAGTGATTCCATCGCACACTGCATATACCTGCTCAAGGAAGTGAGTTACGAAAATAATACCTACTCCCTGATTTTTAAGATTAATCATCATTTTGAAAAGCATTTCTACTTCTCTGTCATCCAGAGATGATGTAGGCTCATCCAAGATAAGCACTTTGCTCTTCATATCTACAGCACGGGCAATTGCAATCATCTGCTGCAATGCCAGTGAATATTCTTCAAGATTCTGTGTTACATCAATATCAAGCTCCAGTTCCTTCATAAGTCCTGCAGCCTTCTTATTCATTGTCTTTCTGTCTACAGTTCCAATCTTTGTCATTGGCTCACGACCAATGAACAGATTCTCTGCAACCGACAGGTTTGGACACAGGTTTACTTCCTGATAAACAGTAGCAATACCTTTTTTCTGAGCGTCCATTGTGTCCTTATTTACGATAGGACCTTCAATTCCATCTACATGGATCTCGCCGGCTTCAAATTTGTTAACGCCGGTCAAACACTTAATAAGTGTAGACTTTCCGGCACCATTCTCTCCCATCAATGCTCTGATTTCACCTTTTTTCAGGTTAAAATCCACATTGTCCAGTGCTTTTACTCCGGGGAAGGTCATGCTGATGCCGCGCATGGATAATACTAAGTTGTTTTCCATCTGCTTTCCCTCTCTGTTATGTAACAAAATTCTCTTCTTAATACAGAATTTTACTCTTTGTGTGAATATATTGCAGCTTCACACCCATTTTTTCCGAAAAAAAGAGAGAGAAACCCGTCAGGATTTCTCCCTCCATATCATATCTTATTCAGATTCGATACTAGAATTTAATCTTAGTACTTACGTCCGTCAAGAACTGCCTGGCTCATTGTTGTAGCGTATGAGCTTGTGATGCTAGGAGCTACGAAAGCTTCATCAGGAACTACTGTTCTCTCATCTACAGCTTCACCAGCCTGAAGTTTCTGGATAACCTGCTCAGCAACTGCTGCCTGAAGAGGGTTGCACTCTACGTTGATAGAGATCTTTCCATCAAGTGTGTACTGAAGTCCGTCATGTGTAGCATCGTAAGAGATGATTGTAACGTCGCCGCCTTCACCATAAGTGATACCAGCTGCATCCATAGCGTCCATTGCGCCGTATGCTTCGTTATCGTTCTGGCAAACAACTACGTTGAAGTCAGGGTTAGACTTGATGAATGACTCCATAACTTCCTGTCCACCGTTCTGTGTGAAGTCACCAGACTGGCTGTCGATGATTGTCCACTCAGAATGCTGAGCTGCGATGTTGTTAAATCCTTCTGTACGTCCAAGTGTTGCAGATGCGCCTACAGAACCTTCGATAACATAGATCTTAGCTTCTGCGCCGTTTAAGTACTCTGCAAGGCAGTTACCAGCTGTCTCACCTTCAGCAACCATGTCGCATCCAAGTGATGTAGAGTATAAGCTCTTGTCAGCGTCTACTGTACGGTCAACGATAATTACAGGGATACCAGCGTCCTTAGCTTCCTGAAGAACTGCGTCCCAACCTGCTGTCTCGATAGGAGCTAAGCAGATGTAATCAACTTCCTGAGTAATGAAGTTACGAACTGCTTCGATCTGAGCTGCGTTATCATTATCGCAATCTACGAACTGAAGTTCATAACCATTGTCTGCTGAGAAAACATCCTGATAGTTGTTTGTGTTAGCCATACGCCAGTCAGATTCGTGACCAACCTGAGCCATACCAACAACGATGCTTCCGTCTGCTGCAGGAGCTTCTGCTTCTTCTGCAGGAGCTGCTTCTTCTGCAGGAGCTGCTTCTTCAGCTGCAGGAGCTGCTTCTTCTGTAGCTGCAGGAGCTGCTGCCTCTTCTTTAGCTGCGCCGCAGCCTACTAAGAGTGCAGAAACCATTGCTACGCTTAAAACTGCGCTTAAAAGTTTCTTTTTCATTTTTGTTCCTCCAAAAATATTTAATGGGTTTTGTTTCTTGCCACAATCTCTTTGTGGCTGTTACAAGTGGGATTATATCAGCATCTGGATAAAAAAAAATGAAATATTTTCCAAAAAAATAATTTTCGAAATTTTTTACAGACAGATTTTATAAATTGTGATAAATTTAAATACAGGTTTGAATTTTAAAGCGATATTTGTATTATTTCCGTAATTTTTCCCCATTTTTTACTGAATTATTCTTGTTATTCAGTCGAAATAATTTTCGTATATTAAGTTTATGTAACCATTTTTATTATTCCAGGATATAAAAACGCTATTTTTTTCTAATACATCAGGATTTTATTATAGGAAATTATTAACCATGCCCTCTAAATATTTTATTATTGCCTCTCATCTTGAAGAAAAATTATCGTATTATATTGAATCCGGAGCCGGAAAGCTTCCCAGCGAAAATACTCTGTGCCAGCAATTTGGAGCCAGCAGGCAGACTGTCAGATCAGCTCTTGCCCTATTATCAAGGGAAGGATATGTACGAAGTGTAAAGGGAAGCGGATACATGCTGACCGGAAAACTTCCGGAAAAGAAGAATAAAGTGGCTTTGTTGTTTTCTTCCAGTCAGGATTATATATATCCATCCCTAATAAGGTCCCTGACCGAAGTTTTTGACAGGCTGGGCTTTTTGGTAGATGTGTGTTCCAACAGTTTTCTTTTTTCAAAAGAGTCCTCTGTTATCGACGAACTGATCAGTGCTCCTCCCAGACTCTTAATTATAGAAGGAATAGCATCCGCTTATCCGTCAATAAATATAAATCGATTAAAGGATCTGGAAGCAAAGGGCTGCCGTATCCTCTTCTGGGGAAGACCCTATTCAGACCATTTTCACAGCATTCAGTATGATTATTACGAGGAAGGCCGACAGATCACAAGACACTTAAAAAATCTGGGTCACAAAAATATAGCCGGTATTTTTCCCATGGACTCTATGGACGGACACAGGATGTACTCCGGATGGATGGATGAAGTGTGGCAATCTGATTCTGTTTTTGACCCCTTAGCTTTTTCTTATAATAAGGATCAGATAAAAGCCCTAAGAAGCCACGAAGACTCAGCTTTTATCGACGCCTTTCTTGCAGACAGCCTGCCAAACATTACAGCTTTGGTCTGTTTTAATGATGAAATTGCCTACTGGGTTATCAAGCTCCTGGAAAAATACGGTCTTCACTGTCCACTGGATATTAGCGTAGCGGGCAGTGATGGAAGCTACCTATCCACCCTGTCCATTCCTATCATCAGTACCTTTCAGGCCGGTATGCCTGAATTAACAGAACAGATAGCCTCCTTCGCCATGTCAGTTATGTCTAATTCTGCCGAAAAAGAATGCATTATAAAAAGGAGCTTCAAGGATCGCGAAAGCATATCCCGTATTGCTCCTTTCTCATTATAAGTATTTTAGTATTTATCTGTTTCGATACTCTTTAGGACTGATTCCCACTGTTTTCTTAAATACAAATCCAAAATAGTGGGAGTCCTTGTATCCTACCCTGGCTGCCACCTCTGCAGTGTGCAGTTTTTCCTCACTCAACAGCTTCTTAGCCATCTCAATTCTTTTTTCCGTCACATATTCAATAAAGGTTTTGCCCATTTCATTGGAAAAAAGTGCACTGAAGTAATTGGGTGACACATCCAGGAAGTTGGCCAGTGTGTTAAGAGAAATACTTTCCTCGCTGAAATGCTCATCAATAAAGCTCAGCGCCTTTTTAAGAGCCTTCTTTCCCTGGCTCATATTCTCTTCTTCCCTCATCTCAAGGGCTTTGGATAACAGTCCCGAAATATACTCCTTTGTCTCCTGCTGGTTTTTGGGCATGTTGGCACCATCCCCAATATCACCCACCATATCAAACAGTCTGTTTTTATCAGCCCCAATACTTTCCACAAACCCTATTATGGCAAATCTGGCAGCAAGAATAATATAGTCTCTGAACAGCTTTGACTTTAATGCCTCTCTCAAAGAGCTCATAAAGTTGTCTGCAAATTCTCCAACCTCTTCTGGCTGACCATGATTCAAAAACTGCTTGATAATATCCGGATCCACCTGGGACGGATCCACATTAGCAATCTTTTCCTCCCTGTTATCAGCCTCATCATCATTATCCTCCACCAGGCTTGATGTCAGAATATTAATGTTAGGATTCAAAAATCTTAATGCAAATATATGGTTTAGCTTGTTGTAGCATTCTGCCAGCATACTAAAGCGCTCAACCTTATCACCAGTTGCACCATACCACTGAATCTGTTCTTCATACTGACTGCAGATTTCCTTCAGCTTGTTCAGGCACACTTCTACCTTTTCATCCATTATGTCATTTCCGCACATAATCAGGATGCCATAGGTATTAACATTCCACCTGAACATAACATACTCAGAAAATCTCAGATAGTATCGTAGCAGCTCTTCCTGACAGGTATTGACCGCCGCTCTTGCTTTTGCCACATCAGAAACACCCTTCTTTTCCTGAACCGTGAAAAACATCAGATTGTAGCAGGGCGCTGTAATATCTATAGAAAGCTTTTTTGCCTCATCATAGATTTCCTGCATGGACAGGTGTCCCTCAAATACTCTTTCAAAAAAGTTCCTGAGCATGGCACGCTCGTAGTCCTGCATCTCGCTTCTGTACTTGCGCATGTAGTCCTTCTGTTCCTGCTCACTTTCAAGCTTTTCACGAATCTCTGTAAGAGCCTTGGTCATGGTACTTCTTGTAATGGGTTTTAGCAGATACTGGGTTACTCCCTCACTGATTGCCTGTCTTGCATATTCAAAATCGTCATATCCACTGATAATAATAATCTTGATTTCCGGAAGTTCTTCTCTCACAATATGCGCAAGTGTAAGTCCATCCATGAAGGGCATCTTAATATCAGTAATAAGCACGTCCGGCCTTATCTGTCTAATCTGGGGAAGGGCCATTTCACCGTCCCCGGCTTCTCCTGCGAAGGAAAAACCATACTGCTGCCAGGGAATATTATCTCTCAAAGATTCCCTGACCAGGCTCTCATCCTCAACTAAAAATACTTTTAACATATATCCAAAATCCCTTTTTTAATATTTTCTGTCCTTTAGGTATTTATCAACATTTTCATTGGTAAACACGCTCTCGTCCACATAGTTCATGGGCTCAACACTTTCACCCCGCTCCAGGCGTTCAATAATATTTCTAACATATTCACCCTGTAAGGGGTTACATTCTATGTCAACATTGATGATACCCTCACTGACCATTTCCAGTCCTGCTCTGGTAGCATCAAAGGATATTACGCAGACGCCACCATCCTTGCCGGTAGTAAATCCTCTCTCATGCAGCACCTCAACAGCGCCAAAGGCCATATCATCATTTTGACATACCACAACATCTATTGTAGCTTCCGGATAGGCATCGATAACCTTCTGCATCTTCTCTTTTCCCAGAGCAGTGGTAAAATCCCCCTCCTCCTGGGCCAGTATATGCCAGTTTTCATGCTGGCCTGCAACCTTGTCAAAGCCCATGGATCGGCCCAGCTGTGCCGAAGAACCAATTGTGCCCTTCAGCACTACAATATTTATGGAACGGTTCTTTCGTCCCTTAGATGTCATGTAGTTTTCCAACCACTCACCAGCTTTTCTTCCTTCTTCCTCAGAATCGCTCCCTATCCAGGCTGTGGCATACTTTCTCTCGTCCCTGGACACCATTCGGTCCATAATAATCACTGGAATTCCGGCCTCATTGGCTTCTTTCAGCACACCTGTCCAGCCGTCCTGAACAATTGGAGAAAAGACAATGTAATCCACCTTTTGGGAGATAAAGTTTCTTATGCTTTTCAGCTGATTTTCCTGTCTCTGTCTTCCATTCTCACTAATGAGATAATATCCGTTTTCAGCGCTAAGGGCTTTTACAACCGAATCGGTATTAACCGTTCTCCATACAGACTCACTGCCTACCTGGGAAAAGCCCACTATTATCTTGTCAGATTCCTGCGCTTCACTTACAGTGGCTGACTCCTCTGAACTCTTCTTTCCCATCCATTTGTCAGCTTTAAAGCTGTATGTGGCCATCCATATTATTCCTGCCACAATTAGCATGGAAAGAACTATTATAATTGAATATATCTTTTTATTATCCATCTTCTCTACCTGCTGTCATATCCCATCGATATTACAGTGATTCAGTCTCATATTAGTCCATATCAATGGCAGGAATTGTAATCCTGACTGTACATCCCTCACCTGGCTTTGAATCAATATCCATACCATACTCTTCTCCAAAGTTCATACGGATTCGTTCATTTACATTGGCCATTCCAAAGCCCTTTTCAGTATCCTTACAGGGCTTCTTTATTTCTCTTCTGAGTCTTTCAAGCTCTTCCTCAGGCATTCCCACGCCATCATCCTTAACCGTAAAGACCACATTTTTTCCAACCCGTTCTCCGGTGATGTCGATGGTTCCTTTTGCCCTCTTATACTTGATTCCATGATACAGAGCATTTTCTACCAGAGGCTGTAGCGTCATCTTTAATACCTTACAGTATGCTATATCCCCTGACATATTGATATTGTAATCCAGGATATCCTTGTACCTTACCTGCTGTATCTCCAGATAGCTTCGGATGTGCTTTTCCTCTTCGATTACCGGAACAAATTCCTTACCCTTGGCCAGAACAGTTCTGAAAAAAGTTGACAGGGACAGCACCACTTCCTCTGCCTTTTCCTGCTGATTGTCCTCAATCAGCCATACTATTGTCTCCAGTGTATTATATAAAAAATGCGGATTAATCTGTTCCTGCAAAAGTCTCAGATCTGCATTTCTCATCTTTCGCTCATCATCCTTGATCTTTTGAACCATTTCCTCCAGATGGGCAGACATATCATTAATACTAGTGGTCAGTTCCCCGATTTCATCATCCGATTCAACGCTGGCCCTGGTGGAAAAATCCCCCTTGGCTATCTCCCCTGTGATTCTTGAGAGATTAATAATAGGATTGGTTATGGTCCTGGACATGAGGACTGTAATCATGGCTGCCAGACAAGCTATGATTACGGTTAGTGCCATAGCCACCATAAGGAAAGCCGCAATCTGGCTCTCCAGATTATTCTTCAGTTCATTAATACCTCTGGTCTGATAAAAAATGTATTTCTGAATATTATCCTGTATGAGTTCTGTAAGTATATAGACAGAATTCTCTAACACCTGAATATTTTCATTATAATGTCCACCCTCTTCCAGATTGGACTCAATCTCTTTTAATTCTCCGTCCAGCGCATTCAGATTCCGCAAAAGAGTCTGCAGCCACATCTTGCTTTCGGCGTCACTGGTTATTTCCAGAAGGGCAGTAAATTTTTTACGCATCTCCCCTGTCAGTTCATAAGGATTACTAAGCCCGTCCTGCTTTCCAATCGCATCAAAGGACACATAGCCTCCAACCAGCTTATAGATACTTTCATCCAGCTGCTCCTTAAACTCCAGATTATATTCATTTGCAACCGTCATACTTCCTACAATTTCATCATAGGCTGCCGCATAGCTTCTAACCGATTTCAGCACTGTAACTGTTACAAACAGCATGGGAATCAGTGGTATCAGCACCAGTATGATCAGCTTTTGTCCAAGTCTAATTTTCAAATTCATATTTCTACCTGTTTAGAAAAATCATTTTAAAGTAACTAATTTGACAGTCCAAACTGAAGCGATAATACCTGCCCCATAAAATCTGTCACCTTTTTGGCTCCATCTACATTACCGTGGGAGTTGTCTACATTGTCCTTTTGGAAATCATATCCCACAGTTTCATATATCAGCTTCTGGTTAAAATCAACATTTACTATTCCATTATCTCTTGCAAAAGCCGTTGACACCGGATACTTGGTCGGATCATCCAGTACAGTAGGCACCTGTACAGTAACTAATCCAATCCCCTTCTCCCTGCACAGTGTCACTATTTTTTCCAGATATTCCTTCATCAAAGGTCTCATGGGAGTGGTGTTATCATACCCCTTTTCAAAGGGATAATACTCATTTTTTTCCTCTCCCCCTTCAGTAAGCACATATCCTCTGGCATCGTAATCCTCAAGCAGGGTATCTGTAGACAAAAAATCCTGCTCGCTAATGCTTTTCCAGGTATCATGATAACGAAATGCCGGAATCAACAGTTCTTCCAAGGGATATGTCTTAGCATCCAGTCTGTATAAATCACAGATTAACTCCAGCTTTACCGGTGACCACTTCATATAATCAATAGCTTTTCTGGTCACTCCCTCATTGGAGTTCAGAACCTCTTCTGACATAAAATCAAAAGCCATCATGGAATCAAGTATTACAACTTTTGGCTTCTGGGTTCTCAGGGCCTCCTTCAGCCAGTAATAGCTGATAACCATATTTTGCATCTCGGTACACAGGCTATAGCTGCTGATTCCAAAATCTTCGTTAAGCACCTGGGGTGAAAAAAAAGTTGCCCCATGGCTGCTGCCCAAAAAAAGCACATCAATACTGTTTTGCTCCAGCTGGTAAAATCCAGCAGTAGTTGCTGATACCGGAAAGGCATCGTCAAAGTGCTTAGGGATTAATATTTGATTTATTTTTACATATATTGGACAGATTACCAATATGGTAATCAATGTCACAACAAGCAGATTAATTCCTTTTTTCATTCTACAAATTATATAGTAAATACTAAAACTTTGTCATTATTTTTCGATAATCACTAGATTTTTTTACAAACATGCGTTATATTTTCCTATATGTAATAGAGGTGGTAGAATTGACACTATTAGAAACAAAGGCGAACAATCTAATATATGACTTCGATGGGATGTGTGACTGCAAGGGGCCCGGTGTTTTGTTATGCTGGCTTCTTATTCAGCGTGCCGATTCTTTTAAGTTTAACTGTGTGTCTGAAAAAGAAACCCTCTACGATCAGCAGATATTCAATTATTCTACCGATCGTTTTCCTTACAGAACTGTATATGGATTTTCCCACTTCATTGACTCCTGGGAAATATATCAGTACGAGCTGGAGCTTGTGTATAATGGCAAGGTCGTAAATGCTGGTGGTTACACCAATGGTACTGCAGTAGAATTTCAATATTCCGAACATTTTGACATCAGAGCATTTAGAACAATGCTTGGTGAAATAGAAAAAAAGACACATAACTTCTACATGGAAACAATTCTTGTAGTATAAAACCCCTTCCGTCCGAAAGGGGTTTTATTTTTTCCATATATATCTTCATTTTAAATTACTATTGTATCTGGCTCCAGTTAAGGGGCGTACCCTTCTTTATATCACAGGCTGCCTTTTTTCCAATGATTTCATCATAATACTTAGGGGGCAGTCCAAATGATGGTCTGACGCTTCTAATATTACTGCCGGTAAATACCTCTCCTGCTTTAATATCAGCGTCTGCAAACAGGGATCTCCTGAAGGGCAGATTACTTTTTTCAGATTGGGTGGCATCATAATTCACTACGCCTCTAACGCCCTCTGCAATTCTGATATCTGAAACCATGGACTTAAATTCATCCGGCTCCATGGAGAATCCTGCATCCGCTCCTCCCCTGCTTCTGTCCAGACAGAAATGCTTCTCAATAATCGAAGCTCCCAGGGCCACTGCACATACAGCTCCCACCGAGCCCAGGGAATGGTCAGACAGTCCCACCGGCACATTAAATTTTTTCTCCATATCAAGCATGGTTTCAAGGTTCATATCTGCAGCCGGAGCCGGATATGCACTGGCACATCTAAGTAAAGCCAGTTCACTGTTTCCCATACTGCGTACAGCCTCAACAGCTTCCCTGATTTCTTCCTCCGAAGCCATTCCGGTTGACATAATTATCGGTTTCCCTTTTGAAGCAACATACTTTATTAGCGGAATGTCCACCAGCTCAAAGGAAGCTATCTTGTAAAATTCCATTCCGATACTTTCTAAAAAATCCGTTGCGGAATTGTCAAAGGGTGTAGAAAAGAAGTGAAGCCCTTTGCTTTCTGCTCTTTCCTTCAATTCCTGCTGCCAGTCCCAGGGCGTATAGGCCTTAGAATAGAGGCTGTAGAGATTTTCTCCCTTCCAGGTTCCCTCTTTTATGTCAAAATACTCATTATGGACATCCATTGTAAGGGTATCAGCTGTATAGGTCTGAATCTTAATACAGTCAGCTCCACACTGGGCAGCTGCATCTATTATTTCCAGAGCATATCCCTTATCCCCCAGATGATTTGCGCTCATTTCTGCAATCACATATGTAGGATGACCTTTTCCAATCAGCCTGTCTTTAATCTTAATCTCAGACATATTACTCCTTTTAATCCATTAACCTGATGATGGCCTATTTTTCCATCATCTGATACTTCATTTCTGCAATTTTCCAGTCAGATTCAGTATCGATATCCTGAACCTCACATTCATCCACCTCGATAGACATCATTTTGTCCATAAAAATCTTATTCTGTTCCAGAAAGCTTGTTACCCTCAGTGCATAGAACTGTCCACAGTCATGATACATAGGCTCCAGATCCTGACTTCTGGCAGTTATATATTCAGGAAACTTGGGCTTTGTCCGCCCCTCAGAAATAATAAAGCCTCTCTGGGGAGGAAATGAGAACCGCACAACAGGGGATACTGTATCTGCCCCTTCTGCCTCCAGCTTTTCAACTGCTCGTGTTAGTTTCCCTGCTGTAATAAAGGGCGCTGTGGGATATATACATACACAGGTATCAAAGCTTCTGCCAGTCTCCTGATACTGTAACAATACCTCTCTTACGACCTCGGCCGTGGTGGCATAATCATTTGAGGTCTCATCGCTTCTAAGAAAGGGCACCCTGGCGCCATATTCTTTTGCAATGTCTGCTATTTCCTCACTGTCAGTAGACACCATTACTTCATCAAAAAGTCCCGATTCAATGGCTGCCTGAATCGAATAGGCAAGAATAGGTTTGCCACAAAATGCTCTGATATTCTTTTTGGGTATTCTCTTGCTTCCACCTCTGGCAGTAATAATTGCTAATCTGCTCATAGCCATATCCTTTGCCCCATTTATTCTAGGGGCCTGATTACCTTTCATTATTTATATCTAAGTCTTCTGTACGCCCACAGCAGTTTATAATAAGAATAAAAAAGCAGTGAACTTTTCTTATGCATCAGCATAAGCTTCTTTTCTTCGCTGTCATACAGCTTATCAAAATAAATATTTTTTTCAAACTCAGGAAAATTTTCCTTCAGTTCATCCATTACTGCTTTCACAAACCCAAGTCTTGTCCTGTCAACACCTGGCATATATGAAAAAATGGTATTTGCATAAAAAAGCTTTGTAAAGGCCGCCTCTAACTCAGGTCTGTAGTCCTCATACCAGCCTCTGAGTTTAAACTCTTCCAGTAATATTCTTCCTGCCTTAAGTCTGTCCTCACATTTAGCTTCACTAATGGCATGAGTAGTAGATCCAGCCTGCTGATAATAATAATACAGGGGTTCCTCAACCTTTTCAAAGTGACTGCAGCACAGCATCCATACAGGAGCCTGGGCATTATCCTCATAAAACATTTTTTCCGGAAAAGAGAGCTTGTTCTGCCTGATTACAGAGGCCTTATAGATTTTTATCACCATGCTGCAGGGATTAAGCACCAGCTTTTTCTTCTTTTCCAGATCCAGGACACCGGTCTGATCCATGGTATTGGCATTAACTATTGTCCCTATTTCCATGGTATGCTCGTGCACCTGATGCAGGTCACACCCTACCACATCTGCCCCAGTAGACTCAGCCCTTTTCAAAAGCTTTTCATACATATCTCTTGCCGGCCAGTCATCTCCATCCATGAAGCCAATCCATTCGCCCTGGGCATTTGCCAGTCCCAGATTCCTTGCGCCTCCCTGCTTCAGATTACAGGGAGTCCTGAGGGCTCTGATAATATCAGGATATTTTTCTTCATATTTTTTTATTTCGTCCCAGGTATTGTCAGTAGAACAGTCATCCACTGCCAACACCTCATAGGATATCCCTAATTCCAACAGGCTCTGGTTTACCAGCGCATCCAGACAGTAATGTAACTTACCGTCATTAGCCATATTGAAAAATGGAACTATTACACTTAACTTCTTATTCATATCTATCGTTTTGACGATTTTCTCCAGATTTTTCTTTTTTCAGCTTCCTTAATCAGTTCATCCCTAAACTGGGGATGTGCTATTGAAATAAGGCTCTCGGCCCTTTCCCAGGTAGAACGTCCCTCCAGATTGATTACCCCGTACTCAGTGGCCAGGTAATAAACCTGACTCCTGGGAGATGTAATAATGTCTCCGTTAAACTGAGGTACAACCCTGGATCTTAATTCTCCATTTTTGTCTGTGTAGGTTGACTTCATGCAGATAAAGGCCTGCCCGCCCTTGGATGCCGATGCCCCTATCAGGAAGTCCAGCTGTCCTCCAGTCCCTGATATCTGCCTTGAACCGGCGCTTTCTGCCGCCACCTGACCATATAGGTCCATGGCAACGCAGCTGTTGATTGAAACCATATTGTCAATTTGAGCAATTATACTTGGTCTGTTTACATACTCCAGAGGGTATGCCGCTATTCCATAGTTGTCATCCAGCCACTGGTACAATTCATCTGATCCCAGTGCAACTCCAAATACACCTTTTCCTCTGTCTATATTCTTATAGAGATTATTCAGCTTCCCTGACTGGAACAGCTTCAAAAAAGCATCCGAACACAATTCGGTATGCATTCCCAGATCCTTCAGGTCAGATTCAGCTATCACTTCTCCCACTGCATTAGGCAGGGATCCGATTCCCAGCTGAAATGTAGATCTGTCCCGCAGGTAGTCAATAATTAAATTGGCAATTCTTTTATCCTTTTCATCTGTAACCGAAACGGTATAATCTGGAAAGGGCTCGTGCTTTGCTTCTACTATATAATCCACATCAGAAATATGAATACACTCATCATATCCCCCATGAACCTTAGGCAGATGCTCGTTTACTTCAACAATGACTATATCAGCTTTTCTGCATATTGGCCCTGCCACTCCGGTATTGGCCGAAAAATTAAAATAGCCGTGCTTTCCCATGGGAGCCACACTTACCATGGCAACATTTACAGTAAGAAAGTACTCATAATAGGCCGCATTGTTCTGAAAAACCATAGGGATAAAATAGCACATTCCCTTATCTGTCAGTTTTCTCTCATAGGAGGAGCAGTGCCAGGTATGATAGATGAAATGCTCCTGGGATTCATCGCATTCAGCCACATGAATAGGGCCATCAATCAGATTGCCACGAATCTTCACATCCCACAGCTCATCCCTTCTCTTAGCCAAAGCTTCATCTAGTGCAACGGGTTTTCCCACCGAGCTGGTATAGTCTATCCAGTCACCACTTTTTACAACCTTTACCGCTTCTTCCGGGGTTCTAAGCTTTTGTTTGTACTCATCATTATAGTTTTTCAACATATGTGTATCCCATTTCACCTCAATGCAGATATTCCCTCAGTATTATAAAAGTATATCATATATTCTTTATACACACTTCATATTTCTTTTAGAATTACTCCATATTCCCGTCACAAACTCTCCCTATAATGAGCCTATCAAAACAAACAAAGAGGTCTGAGACAATACAGGGGAGGATTTCCCGGTATTGCAACGGCCTCGACAAAGTACAACGCGGCATATGCCGCTTCCTATAGATTGATTTCTCTCCCCTCAAAAAATGAGCTTCCCAAATCGGGAAGCTCATTTTATTTCAGTACATATTATATTCTGACTATTCTACGCATCCAATGATTTCATTAATATCATCAATGCCATTATTCTTCATAAATTCCTCTATGCCCTCAATTACCTGAATGGTTGCATTAGGATTAACAAAGTTGGCAGCTCCAACACTTACTGCTGTGGCACCAGCCATTATGAACTCAAGGGCATCCTCTGCATTACTGATTCCTCCCATTCCGATAATAGGAATCTGCACAGCTTTTGCACACTGATATACCATTCTGACAGCTACCGGTTTAATAGCAGGTCCGCTCATACCACCAGTCTTGTTAGCTAACAGACATTTTCTCCTGTTAATATCAATTTTCATACCTGTAATGGTATTTATCAGAGATATGGCATCACTTCCGGCTGCCTCAGCGGCTTTTGCCATCTCTGTAATATCCGTTACATTAGGACTGAGCTTCATAATTACAGGCTGCTTGGCAATCTTTTTTATCTCACTGGTAATGTTGTACAGAGCATCTGCCTTCTGTCCAAAGGCAATTGCACCTTCCTTTACATTAGGACAGGATACATTTATCTCAAGACCTGCAACTATTTTTTCATCTCCCAGACGTTCCACCACGGCCAGGTACTCTTCTACGCTCTTGCCACACACGTTAACTATTACTTTGGTGTCATAGTTCTTTAAAAAAGCCAGATCTCTTTCTACAAATACGTCTATGCCCGGGTTCTGAAGGCCGATTGCATTGAGCATACCGCCATATACTTCAGCCACTCTTGGAGTTGGATTTCCTGGCCATGGAACACTGGCCACACCCTTTGTAACTACAGCTCCCAGTCTGTTCAAATCGACAAATTCAGAATACTCCATTCCTGACCCAAAGGTTCCCGAAGCAGTCATTACAGGATTTTTCAGTTCAATTCCAGCTATATTAACTCTAGTATTCATATGTGCTCCTTTGTGATGGTATGTACCCAGATTATAACACAAGACGCCCTATTACATACAGTAAGAATAAATGAAGTGGATAGAAAATATATCCAGCCCATTTCAACCATCTGCCGCCCCTTCTTATTCCATTATCATAAAAAATCATAAGAAAAGCTGCCGTAGAATAACATTCAAAGCATATATACTTATACGACAGAATAAGATTCTCACTTTTCAGGTAGTCAGAAATAAATGCTAACGTAAGGAAAACCGC